>JAQYIU010000024.1 GCA_028721415.1 Lachnospiraceae bacterium
AATGGCATCAGATATCAGCAAATTAGGTTTGGACGTAAAATGGCAGGATATCTCTCTGGGATGTACTGTCGTGGGAAGCTGCACCGCCAAAGAATTTAACACCGGTGAATGGCGTGTAGATACTCCAAAAGTTATAGAAGAGAAATGTAAACAATGTCTGCTCTGCGCACCGGCTTGCCCGGACAGCGCAATTCCGGTCGTCAATGGAAAACGTCTGGAATTTGATTTTGAGCATTGTAAGGGCTGCGGCATTTGCGAAAAAGCCTGTCCTTTCGATGCGATCATCATGTTAAAGGGGGTAAGATAATATGGCAATCAAAGATCGTTTATCCGGCAATGAGGCAGTAGCTAATGCTATGCGTCAGATCAATCCTGATGTTATGCCGGCTTATCCTATCACCCCATCAACAGAAATCCCTCAGTATTTTACCACTTTTGTCTCCAACGGACAGGTAGATACCGAATTCATTCCTGTAGAAAGTGAACACAGCGCCATGAGTGCCTGTATCGGTTCCGAGGCTGCGGGTGCAAGAACTATCACCGCCACCTCATCCTGTGGTCTGGCTCTCATGTGGGAAGTATTAAATGTGGCGGCTTCTGACCGTCTCCCAATTTGTCTAGCCCTGGTTAACCGTGCCCTCTCCGGTCCGATCAACATCAACTGTGATCACTCCGATGCCATGGGTGCAAGAAATACCGGATGGATTCAGATTTTTGCAGAAAATAACCAGGAAGCCTACGACAATATGATTCAGGCTTACCGTATCGCAGAACATAAAGATGTCATGCTTCCGATCATGATATGCCAGGATGGTTTCATCACCAGCCATGCTGTAGAAAATATCGAGCTTCTGGAAGATGATGTGGTCAAAGATTTTGTCGGCGAGTATGAACCGGAACATTACCTCTTAAAAGATGGAGAAGCCATGGCCTACGGTCCTTATGCCGTTACCAACTATGTCATGGAAGCAAGACGTGCACAGATGCAGGGCCTTCGCAATGCAAAACAGGTTACTTTAGATGTGGCAAAAGAATTTGCTGAAATTTCCGGCCGTCAGTACGGATTATTCGAAGAATATCGTTTAGAGGATGCCGATTACGCCATGGTCATCATTGGTTCCGCTGCCGGAACTGCAAAAGACACTGTAGATTTACTTCGTGAAAAAGGAATCAAAGCAGGAATCCTCAAGATGCGCCTGTTCCGTCCTTTCCCGGCAGAAGAAATTGCCGAGGTACTTAGCAATGTAAAATATCTTGCCATCATGGATCGTACGGAAGATTTCAATACCAACTGCGGTCCTCTTGGTGCAGAAGTAAAAGCGGCTCTCTATAACAAGAATCTTCATCCGACAGCAATCAATTATTGTTACGGTCTCGGTGGCCGCGATGTAACAGTGGAAAGTCTCACATCCGTATTCGAAGATCTGATGGAAGTAGAAACGACCGGAGAACTCGGCGATACTTATCGTTATTTATCCGTAAGAGAATAGGAGAAAATCATCATGGCTTATAATTTAAAAGAAACATTAAATAAAAAAGAGCGATTATCTCCGGGCCACAGAATGTGTGCCGGATGCGGAGCTACCATCGCCATTCGAAATGTGCTGAGAGGGCTTCATGAGGAAGATGAAGCCGTCATCACCTGTGCCACCAGCTGTCTGGAAGTATCTTCTTTCATGTATCCATACACTGCATGGAAAGATTCCTTCATTCACGATGCATTTGAAAATGCCGGTGCCACCTGTAGTGGTGTGGAAGCTGCCTACCGTGCCCTCAGTAAAAAAGGAAAAGTAAAAAAGAATCATAAATTCATCGCTTTTGGCGGTGATGGCGGTACATACGACATCGGTTTTCAGTCTTTATCCGGTGCCATGGAACGAAATCATGATATGGTTTATGTCTGCTACGACAACGAAGCATACATGAATACCGGTATTCAGCGTTCCTCCGCTACTCCGATGTATGCGGACACTACCACCACACCAGTTGGTACCGACAGCGATGGTAAAGGACAGAACCGAAAAGATCTGGCTCAGGTTATCGCTGCCCACAACATTCCTTACGTGGCACAGACTACCCTTGTAAAAAATTTCAAGGATATCCATGTAAAATCCGAAAAAGCCATCTACACACCAGGCGCTGCCTTCTTAAATGTACTGGCTCCATGTCCACGTGGATGGAGATACGATATGTCTGACATCTTAAATATCTGTCAGCTGGCTGTAGACACCTGTTTCTGGCCACTGTTTGAAGTCATCGATGGCGAATGGATTGTCAACTACGTGCCAAAGAAAAAACTTCCGATTGAAGATTTCTTAAGACCACAGGGTCGTTTCAAACATTTATTTACACCTGGCAAAGAACACCTCATTGCCGACATCCAGGCAGAGGTAGACAGACGCTGGGACGACCTCTTAAAACGGGCAAAATAATAAAGAAAAACTGTCGTTTTCCTGATTTATTCACGAGAAAACGGCAGTTTTTATTTTCTTTATATTTCTGAAAATGTCTCTCTCTCTTTCAGGCATTTCCGATATAGTTTAAGATACCTCTGTTCTACTTCCCGCCTCGGCTCCTCACGAAATACCGGCTCACTCTTAAGTCCCTTTCCCGGACTTCCACATCCCACACCCATATAATGAAGAAATTCAAAATACAACAATGTGTCATCAATCTCTTTTATCACTTTTTCTTCCTCATCTGTGGGAACTCTTCCGGCAAATTTCTCGTATATCATATGTAATAAATTATTTTCAGCTTCTTTGTATCCAGGCATCCTTGCCTTCACCGGGCGAATGAAATCCCCCATATATGCCTCAGCCCCATCGTGAAGAAGACAAAACAACTGCATCTGAGAAGAAAATCCCCTTGCTTTCGCTTCTTCATAACATTCCATGGAATGCTGCGCCACCGTATGAATCTCCGGAAAATGACCGTTGGCACGACAAAGCATGGAAAGTGCATGGGCAATATCCTCAATCGTCAGCTGATCCTCCCTCGGATGTAGGGGATCCATAAAAATCTTCTGAAAAGTCAAAATGTCCACAATTTCTCGCTCCTTACCCCAAATTTTTTACATAACACCTGCAATTCATCTGTCTTGATCACTGATAGCCCCTTGCTTATACATAGAAACAGGCAGTGATTCCATATTTATGCATGGAATCACTGCCATAGGGTTCTCTTATTTTGCTACAATATTCACGATTCTGCCAGGAACGTAAATCTCTTTACGAATCGTTCCTGCCAGTTTGCTTCCAAGGGCTTCTTTTGCCATTGCAAGAACGTCGTCTTTTGCTGCTTCTGCGGAAATGGAGATGGTACATCTGGTTTTTCCATTTACCTGTACCGGAATCTCGATTTCGTCATCTTTCATAGCTTCTTCATCATAGGAAGGCCATGTCTGATTGAATACAGAATCGGTATGTCCGAACTGTTCCCATAATTCCTCTGCGATATGAGGAGCAAATGGAGCAAGTAATACAATAAATGTTTCGAGAGTTTCTTTATCCACACCGCCTTTTTTGCTCAGGTCGATGAGTTTGTTGTTGTATTCCATGAAACCGCTGACAACAGTATTCAAGCTGAAGGATTCCAGTCTGGTGGTGATATCGTATACTAATTTATGGCGAACTTTTACCAGTTCCGGTGTCTCTTTCACATCTTTATCTTTGTTATCCATAGCCATCTTCCAGAAACGGTTCAGGAAACGGTAAACACCATCAATTCCTTTGTCATCCCATTCGGAATCCAATTCCGGTGGTCCAACGAAGAGTTCGTAAAGTCTTAAGGAGTCGCAGCCATAGTCTTCTACCAGAGCATCCGGGGAAACGACATTGCCTTTGGACTTACTCATCTTGATACCGTTCTTTCCGGTGATCATACCCTGATTGAACAGTTTCTTGAATGGCTCATCAAAGTCTACCACACCGATATCGTATAAGAACTTAGTATAGAATCTGGAGTAAAGTAAATGAAGTACCGCATGTTCCACACCACCGATATACATGTCAACCGGAAGTAATTCGTGTGCTTTTTCTTTATTAACCAGTTCTTTATCGTTCTTGTTATCAATATAACGAAGGAAATACCAGGAAGATCCAGCCCACTGAGGCATGGTGTTGGTCTCTCTCTTTGCAGGAGCTCCACAACATGGACAGGTGGTATTTACCCATTCAGGGATGTCAGCCAGTGGTGACTCACCGGTTCCTGTTGGCTGATATTTCTCCACTTCAGGAAGAAGTAATGGAAGTTCTTCTTCCGGTACAGGAACTGCACCACATTTCGGACAATGAACGATTGGGATCGGTTCACCCCAGTAACGCTGACGGCTGAATACCCAGTCACGGAGTTTGTAGTTGACGGTCTTCTTACCAAATCCCATCTTCTCAATCATCTCTGGAGCTTCTTTTTTAAGGACAGAAGATTCCATACCGTTCCAGTCACCGGAATTGATCATGGTTCCGGATGCTTCTGTATAAGCCTCTGTCATATTTTCAATTTCTTTTCCGTCTTTGGCAATAACCTGAATGATCGGAATATCAAATTTCTTTGCAAATTCAAAGTCACGGTCATCATGAGCAGGTACACACATGATAGCACCGGTACCGTAATCAGCCAGTACATAGTCAGACAACCAGATCGGTACTTTGGCACCGTTCAGTGGATTAATAGCATAAGAACCAGTAAATACACCGGTCTTCTCTTTATCCTGAAGACGGTCTACATTGGATTTCATGCTGGAATCGAAAATGTATTTTTCCACTGCTTCTCTTGTCTCATCGGTAGCCAGTTCTTTAGCCAGAGCATGTTCCGGAGCGAGAACCATAAATGTTGCACCGTGAAGAGTATCCGGTCTTGTTGTGTAAACAGTAATCTTGTCTTCTCTACCGTCTACCTGGAAATCTACTTCTGCACCGTAGCTCTTTCCGATCCATTCTCTCTGCATCTTCTTAACTTTTTCCGGCCAGTCCAGTTTATCAAGATCATCCAGAAGTCTGTCTGCATATTTGGTAATGCGGAGCATCCACTGTTTCAGATTCTTCTTGGTTACAGGAGCACCACAACGCTCACAGCAGCCATTGACAACTTCCTCGTTGGCTAGACCTGTCTTACAGGAAGGACACCAGTTGATCGGCATCTCTTTTTCGTAAGCCAGTCCGGCTTTAAACATTTTGACAAAAATCCACTGCGTCCATTTATAGAAATTAGGATCTGTAGTATTTACTTCCATATCCCAGTCATAAATTGCGGAAATCTCATTGATCTGTCTCTTGATATTCTTAATATTTTCTGCTGTAGTAATACTTGGATGTGTTCCCATTTTGATCGCATAGTTCTCAGCCGGAAGACCGAAAGCATCCCAGCCCATCGGATGAATCAGGTAATATCCCTGAAGCATCTTATAACGACTCCACACATCACTGATTACATAGCCTCTCCAGTGACCAACATGAAGACCGCTTCCTGATGGATATGGAAACATATCCAGACAGTAGTATTTTGGTTTTGTTCCGTCGTTTACATTAACGGGATGTTCTTCCCAGTGTTTACGCCATTTCTGTTCAATGGCTCTATGGTTGTAAGGTGTTGCCATAGTTTGTATTCCTCCTGTATGATTTATATATTATTGCATCGGAGTCAAATCGCTTTGTTCTGTACTTCCAGCTGATTCCGTTGTCTCCGTTGTTTCTGTTGTTTGGGTTGTTTCCGTTGTCTCTGTCGATGTGCTCTTCTTCGATGTACTCTTTTTTACAGTAAACGTATATTTTTTCGTGACCGTCAGATATGTTCTCGGGTCTGTCAATGTATAAGTAATCTTATATCTGCCCGCTTTTTTGGTATTCACCTTCCCCTTCACCTTCACATACTTCATCAGAATATCGGATGGTGTAGTGGCAGATTTCACCTTGATCATATCCTTCGCTTTGAACTTTCTTCCATATTTAATTGCTTTGGAAGCTGATTTCTTCATGGTAATCTTCGGATAATATGGATTGGCCGGATCCGGATCTGTCGGATCCCATCCGGTTCTTGACTTCGTTGAAATCTTCAGAAGTCTTCGTGTTGGTGTTTTCAGTTTTCTCCTCTCACCAATTACCACCTTTGTTCCGACTCCACAGTGGTCATAAATCCATTTGGCATCCACAACAGCAAGTCTGACACATCCGGCAGAAGCCTGTGATCCGAGTTTGTTATATTCCGCTGTTGACATCTGTGTCTTATTCGTTGAATAGTACCACACCGAATGGAACAGATACGAGCCATGGATTCTGGTACAGTACTGTCCCCACACCCCGTGATACAGGGCATGCCATCGCATTTTACTGACTGTATTATAAGTACCACTGATCGTACTGTATCCTTTACCGGTAGAACAGTACATTGCTCTTACCAGCTTTCCCGTCCGGGAATTCACAACATTGACCAGATTCGTTCTGCGATTCACATAAATGGTATACTTGCTGGCTGCTGATGCGTCTATTTTATTTCCGCAGAATAAAACTGCCGCAAACAGCATGAGCAGAACTGCCAACGTATGCCGTCTTTTTCTCATATCCTTCACTCCTTCACTGAGATATTCTGGCAGACAGTCCTTATATTTATTCTTTTCCACAGAAGAATCTGCCAAAAACCCTTTTAATATTATATAATCTTTCTGGCGTTTGTAAAGTGAAATCTGATGAATTTCCGCATTTATTGCCCTTATAAACAAATTATGTTATAATCAGACATACGGCAATTTGCCATCACAACATACTTCAGATAGGAATTAATAGGAATTAAAGGAGGAGACACTGCAATGATCGAATTTAATCATTTTAATTTTAATGTTTTAGATCTTGAAAAAAGTATTACATTTTATAAGGAAGCACTGGGACTTTCCGTCGTCCGCGAAAAAGTAGCCGAAGACGGCAGCTATAAGATTGTCTTTCTCGGCGATAACCGCACCGGTTTCGGACTGGAACTCACCTGGATGAGAGACCGTAAAGAACCTTATAATCTCGGTGATGAAGAATTCCATCTCGCTCTCGTCACAGATGAATATGATGCGTTCCATAAAAAACACGAAGAAATGGGCTGCATTTGCTTCGAAAATCCTTCCATGGGCATTTATTTTATCAATGATCCGGACGGCTACTGGATTGAGATCGTTCCGGTAAGATAAATTATTATGTCAATTGCCGAAAGGCACTTCCGATATGTAAGAGGATTATATGCATTATAATAAGACATCCATTCAACAGAAAAGGAAACAGCTTCACTCCAAAAAGAAGCTTATTCACAGTTCTCTTTCCATTGTCTTATTAAAGGTATTTCTTCTTCTGGTCATTGTTGTTGCTGTTGGTGGCGGCGGTTTTCTGTACGGCTCTATCGAGGGGATGATTGCCAGCACCCCGACAGATTACGATCTGAAACCACAGTATTCTGCTACCATCATTTACGATGACAATGACCAGGAGACCCAGATTCTCAGTGATTACTCTTCCAATCGTATTATTGTAAATTATGAGAAATTACCTGACAATCTGAAAAATGCCTTTATCTCAATAGAAGATGAACGATTTTATGAACATAATGGGGTTGACCTTAAGGGAGTTCTCCGGGCTCTGATCAGTAATATAAAGCATGGCTCCACAACACAGGGAGCCAGCACCATCACACAGCAGCTTATAAAAAATAATGTATTTAATGTCGGCGGCGAAAGTAACCTGTTTGCAAAGGTAAAAAGAAAAATCCAGGAACAATATCTGGCGATACAGGTAGAAAAAACGACTTCAAAAGAAGATATCCTGACCAATTACCTTAATACCATCAATCTTGGAAAAGGGACTTTGGGAGTGGAAGCGGCAGCAAATTATTACTTTGACAAATCCGTCGACAAACTCACATTATCAGAATGCGCTGTTCTTGCCGGTATCACCAAGAATCCGACGCGATTAAACCCCATTGATTATCCTGAAGACAATAAAGAACGACGCGATCTCATTTTGAAGAAAATGTACGAACTAAATTACATCAGTGGCGAAGAATATGAAACGGCATTATCTGCTGATGTTTATTCCTGCATTTCACAAAATCATGCCAATCAGAGCAATCACTCGGTTTACTCTTATTTTACAGATGCACTGATTACACAAATTGTCGAGGATTTACAATCCGTCCATGGATATACACAGGCCCAGGCCTACAATCTTGTATATCGCGGCGGGCTTCGGATTCATTCGACCCAGTCAACCAAACTGCAGGACATTGCTGATTCCGTCATAAACGATGCGGATAATTATCCTGTAGATACCAAATACTCTCTGGAATATGATCTGGAACTCAATCATTCCGATGGAAGTTCTGAAACTTTCACCGAAAGAGATGTCAAAAACTATTATAGAAACAAAGGGGATTCTGACTACGTCACCATCTATTCTTCCAAAAAAGAAATGAAGAAAGCGGTGAAAGCCTTCCGAAAGGCCACACTGAAGAAAGACGATACCGTTGTCAATGAAACCATTAATTACGCGATGGAACCGCAGGTTTCTTATTCCCTGATCGAACAAAGTTCCGGTCAGGTCAAAGTCCTGATAGGCGGACGCGGAGAGAAAAAAGATGATCTGGCACTGAATCGAGCCACGGCTTTCCCAAGGCAGCCAGGTTCCACTTTTAAGATCGTGTCAACTTATGCACCGGCTCTGGATACCGGAGGAATGACGCTCGCTACTGTTTTTGACGATGCTCCGTATAAATATGAAAATGGAGATAAGGTCACCAATTATGAGAAAAATTCTTATAAAGGGCTGACAACGATCCGCGATGCGATCATCGATTCCAATAATATTGTTGCTGTCAAAACTCTGACCAAAATCACTCCACAGGTTGGATATGATTTTCTGCTGAAACTGGGATTTACCACGCTGGTCAGTAACCGAACCGGCAGCAATGGTGCGTTGGAGACAGATATCAACCAATCTCTGTCACTGGGAGGAATTACCGATGGTGTTACCAATCTGGAACTGACCGCTTCCTATGCAGCGATTGCCAACAAAGGAGTCTACAACGATCCGATCCTTTATACGACTGTGGAAGACAGTAACGGAAATGTTCTTCTGGAAAATAAATCTTCCAGTCGACAGGTTATGAAGGAATCCACTGCATGGCTTCTTACAGATGCCATGAAAGACGTGGTTAAGAAAGGCACCGGTGAGGAAGCACAGCTGCAATCTGACATGGCTGTTGCCGGCAAAACCGGAACAACTTCTAACAATTATGATTACTGGTTCTCCGGTTATACGCCATATTATACCGCATCCATCTGGACCGGTTATGATTACAATACTTCTTTTGACAATGATGATGATTATCATAAAGTAATCTGGGCGAAGATCATGAATCAAATCATTTCAGAAACCGGTCAGAAACCAAAAGATTTTGATAACTGTGACGACATTACAACTGCCACAATCTGTGCCAAATCAGGGAAACTTGCAGTCAAAGATCTGTGTTCTAAAGATCCTGAAAAATCTATGGAAAAAACAGAATATTTTGCCAAAGGCACGGAACCGACAGAAAGCTGTGACAACCACATTGAAGTCACCTTCTGTTCCAAATCCAATCAGGTGGCAAGAAAATATTGTCCGAAAAAATACAAATTTACAAAAGTATTCAGAATTCGTCCAAAAGGCTCCACAGGAACCACCGACGATACCTCATATTGTCTGAATTTCAATCTGAAAGATAACAAATGTGATATTCATACAAAAAAATGGTATCTCAAAAAGGAAGAAAAAAAGCGACAGAAACAGGCCGGTCTGATTCCGGATTCTGACAATTCGACGGACTCTTCCACAAACACCCCTGATGCAACCACACCAACGGATTCTTCAGGAAACGAAATTGGCCTCAATGAAATCGGTGAACAAATCCGTAAAATATTGGAATAAAAGACTGGTATTTTAACAACAGATGTACAGCTTCACCAACAAAAGAAAGCAGAAACCGTTCCATTATATGGCGCTATGACATTGCAGCGAACAAGGGATAGAAAAGTGTTTTCAGAAACGGACACGAATGTGTCCGGAATCGAAAGACTTTTCAGACCGAAGTACGCGCATGGTCATACAAATGTAATGGAACGGTTTCCGCATTGTTGTTCTTTGGGCTGCGCTTCATTTATTGTGACAGCCTCTTCTTTTTGTACATGACACACTTATTTTTTCATTTTCGGCTGAAAAATCAGAGAAGCTAAATAAGAAAAAATCAAGGCTGCACTCGTCCCTGCAGCAGCTGCCTTAAGACCTCCTTTAAATAATCCGATAAATCCTTCATCATTCACTGCTTCCATCACTCCTCTGACAAGATTATATCCAAAACCGGACAATGGTACACTTGCTCCACATCCCGCCCATTGCAGCAACGGCTCATAAATACCAAGAGCACCCAAAATCACTCCCGCAATTACCAGTAAAACCATCACTCTTCCCGGCATCAACTTTGTGGTATCCAGAAAAATCTGAACCAATGTGCAGATCAAGCCACCTACCACAAACGCTTTCACATATACCATATTTATAACCCCCATTTTTTAATCTATCGTTTTCATTCTCTTTCTTGTGTACTTTCCAACCAGACTCCATGGGCGATTGACGGAATGGTTCTTCCCTCATTGGATGAAACCTGTGACAACAAAGCACCCGTTGGAACAAAGAGCACCCGTTTCCATTCTCCTGACATTAAACGGGGCAAAATCAAACTCGAAAGCACCAACGCAGAACAGGCACAACCAGAACCTCCTGCATGGGTATCCTGTTCTTTGTTGTCATAGATTTTCATACCACAATCCATATGATTTTTTGTGATATCTATCCCATTATCCCTCAACAGCGTAAAGAGAAGTTTCTGACCCACCGCGCCAAGATCTCCTGTAATGATCTGATCAAAATCTTCCGGTTTCATCTGAAAATCTTCCAGGCTCTGATAAATGGTATCGGCGGCAGCAGGGGCCATACAGGCCCCCATATTAAAGGGATCCTGCACACCATAATCTTTAATAATTCCAGTGGTAATTCCCCGGATCTCCACCGGTCCTTTCTTCTGATTCAGCAGAAACGCTCCCGCTCCCGTCACTGTCCAGGTAGCACTATACGGCCGCTGACTTCCATATCCTAAAGGGAAACGAAATTCTTTTTCCGCACTGGCAAAATGACTGGAACAGGCAGCCAGCACCAGATCAGCAAATCCGCCGCTGACTGTCATCGCTCCCATAGATAACGTCACCCCCATACTGGAACAGGCTCCATATACTCCATAAAAAGGAATCTGAAGCTGCTTAATTCCAAATGAAGAGGCTATCAGCTGTCCTAACAAGTCCCCACAAAAAGCAATGCGCACATCCTCTTTCTTTTTCTTTGCTTTTCGGATGGCAATCTCACTGGCCGCTTTCACAAACTGACTTTCACTTTCCTCCCAATTTTCCTTCCCAAACATTGGATCTTCCACGATAAGATCCATTTTCTTGCCAAGAGGTCCATCTCCTTCTTTTTTCCCTCCGGCACATGCATGACTCAGAATCTTTACCGGCTTTGCAAATCGAATACTCTGCTTACCTGCCATTTGATTCATAAAAAAATACCACCTTTCGATCTTTTTATTTGTCCGATCAAAACGTAGTATTTTCCATTTATACTTTTTTTATGTAAAGAGGTTAATAATCGACTTTCACAAGACAAAGACCAGAAGGAGGAGCCGTCGGTCCTGCTTTTTGTCTGTCGCAGGCCTCCAGTATCTCTGTCATCTGTTCCGGTCTGATCTTTCCTCTGCCTGTTTCCAGAAGAGTTCCTGTAAGTATCCTCACCATATTCTGCAAAAAACCGTTCCCGTGAAAATACAAATAAATATAAGAACCTTTTCGAATAATTTCAATTTTGTCCACCGTTCTCACCGTTGATTTCTTCATATGAGAATTGCCGCAAAAACTTTTAAAATCGTGCGTTCCTTCCAGATAAGAAGCAGCCTGCCGCATTTTATCCAGATCCGGATGATAGGAAAGCTGTGTCACATATTTCCGGTTAAAGACAGGTTTAGATGGCCCGTCATAACAAGTATAACAATATAATTTACCCACTGCTTTATACCTGGCATGAAAACGATCCGATGCCTCCCTCACTTCTTCCACTGCAATATCATCCGGAAGATAACGATTCATATAATCTCTGATCTCATGGGGTTCCATCGTAACATCCATCACTACATTGGCAACCATTCCTTTTGCATGTACACCGGCATCGGTTCTTCCGGCCCCATTCACCACAACCGGTTCTCCACACAGTCTTGCAAGAACATTTTCCAGTTTTCCCTGTATCGTATCGCGATCCTTTTTTCTTTCCCAACCAGAATACCGGGATCCATCATAACAAATAAGCAATTTATAATTCTTTTGCATTTCAGATTATTCCCCCTTATTGTGTATAAATCTTCTTTTCTTCCTTTTCAAAATTGTTCAGAACACACTTTCAAAACACTTCCTGATTCTGAACAATTTTATTTTATCATCTTTTTCTGAAATATTATATCATTAACATCCGATTATTATCTGTTTTTTCAGACAATTCTTTCGAAAATCATACAATCATTCCATTTTGGTCTTTATGGATAATTTTATGCTCTTCCACTCAACCATCTCACAATTCATCTACAATTAATTATCAGTCTTGTATAAAATCGCTTATTTTTCTTTCAATTTTTGTCATACTTTCGCCAATTTATCTTATTTAAAAACATGTACAACTATAAGTTGTGCCAACGAGTAATTCTTGTTGTTTTTACAAATTTCTTTCAAATGTTACAATATCACTAACATCAAGCAAAGGGGAAACGTGCTTGATAAACAACATATTCATACATGTATTAAGGAGGAGATTGTTATGAGTATTTTCGCTTTAGTTGCTGCATTTGGCGGCGGTGTTTTTGCTGCTGCAATCGGAGCTCTGCCAGCATTTATCATGACTGGTGTATTCGCTGTTGTTGGTGCTGTTGCTGGTATGTGTGGTGCTGCTGATGCATCTAACATTCTGGTTAACTACATGGCATTCGGTTCTTTCTTCGGACCACACATTTCTTTCGCTGGTGGCGTTGCTGCTGCTGCATATGCAAAGAAAAAAGGTCTTACAGACAACGGTGCTGCAATCGCACCTGCTTTAGCTGGATTAAACGCTCCTGACGTATTAGTAGTCGGTGGTGTATTCGGTGTAATCGGTTTCTTATTCAAAGAATTAGTAGTTGCTAATCTCTTTGGTGGAACTATTTCTCCACGTCTTATCACTGACGCTCCTGGATTCACAGTATTCTGTTCCGCAATCCTTGTTCGTCTTGTATTCGGTGGAAAACTTAAAACTGGAAGCAATATCGTAAGCAAAGGTGCTGCATTCACAAACACACTGGTTATCGGTATTGGATACAGTTTAGTAGTTGGTGGCGTTTACGCTGCAGCTATTACAAGCGGCGTTCCTGCTGAAGGATTTGGTGGATTATACCACGTATTAATCTTCGGTCTTGCTGCTGTAGGTTTAGTATTTGCTGAAATGGGCCAGGCATTCTTTGGATGTCACCATATCGTTATCATCGCTGCTGAAACTGTTGTACAGTGCTACAACACCACAGGAAATATGTGGATGGCAGTGATCATGGCAATCGTATTTGGTACAATCGCAGCTATCATCTGTGATGCAGAAACAAACCTCATCAACAGTGGTACAGATTCCCACATCGATGGTCCTGCATGTGCTATCTTAATTATGACATTCGTAGTTAATGCTTGTTTCCCAGCATTATAAATCGATAAAATTTTCGTACATAATGAAAAGAGGTTCTCATCAGAGAGCCTCTTTTTTTGTCCTCTTCCGATTTGATTTATATTATCATTTTTCAGCTTTTCACGTCCAGAATCTCTTTTAAAATATGTGTTTTTATTTCCCATAATTACACCCTGATATTCCTCTTACATTTCCGCTCTTTCTGATAAAATTAAGGTATAAAAATATGTCTTAATGGAGGAGGGTATTTATGCGAATCGGAATTTATAATCACCAACATTTGAGGGGAGGTTGCCCCGGTTGTTCCCAGATTTATGTCAAAGGAATGATAAAGGATGGCGAACAATGTAAGAACCGTGCCATTGGTATCTATGGGGATGACTGTGAATTTTTTAATTACACAGACCTGGGCGACTATCCTTCCACAAACCTGAACCGGCCTGGCTACCGAAGAATGATGCGGGATGTTCAGGACGGAAAACTTGATGCCATATTTGTACTTACTTTATCTAAAATTTCCAGTGATATTGAACTGGTACTCTCTACTTATCGTAAATGTAAAGAGCATAATGTAGCTCTTCTCACTGCAGTTGACGGAAAAAAAGCCATGGAAGTATTAGAAGAGGCGTTGGTTAAATGGAAAAAAGATTAAAAACATTATATCAGAAAATAGATGAACTGGAAGCTTCAGAACAATGGCTGGATCTTGTAGATGTATACCAGGAATGTATCCGGATTTCTCTTCAGATATATGGAGAGTATCATGATGAAACCCTTGCCTTGTATATTGAATATGGCGGTCTTCTTCGAAATCTGGGACGGTATGATGAAGCTCTGGAAGCACTTCATAAAGCTCTCCACTGTGCGAAAGTATTAAAAGGAACCGATCATTTGGATTATGCCGCATCTCTTGTCAACCTGGCCAATTTACTCCGTATGATGAAGTATTTCCAGGAAAGTGAAAAACTTTTTTTACAGGCTAAAACGATCTATGAACAGAAGCAGGCAACCCAATTGTTCCAATATGTAAGTCTGTGCAACAATTTAGGACTTTTATATCAGGATATGGGAGAACACGAAAAATCCATTCCTCTTCACAATATTTGTCTTGATGTTCTCAGAAATGACCAGGAACATGAAATCATTTATGGTATCACTCTTAATAATCTGGTTGAACCATATAAACACATTGGCGAACGTGAAAAAGCAATCCAGGTTCTTAAAGAGGCAATATCCATCTTTTTCCGAAACATCGATCATGCTTCCGTATTATTTGCTGCTGCTATGAATAATCTTGGTATTATTTACTATGAAGATCAGGATTATGGTAAGGCAAAACAATGTTTTGAAACTTCCATGAATATCAGCAAAGAAAAACTTGGTACAGAAAGCGAAAGCTATAAACACAGCCTGCGCAATTATGAAAAAGCAATGGAACGGATTTCCCAGAGATATCCTTCTTTTGAACCATTTTCCATGGCAATGGAAATTAACGAAAACAGCAAAGGGCTTGATATCGCTGAAGGATATTTCCGCGATGTATGCTATCCAATGCTTAAAGCAGAATTCTCTGAATATCTGCCGCGAATGGCAGCTGGTCTGGTAGGCGAAGGATCTGAGTGTTACGGTTTTGATGATCTGATTTCCCGGGATCATGATTTTGGACCATCTTTTCAGATTTTTATCCCTGCCAAAGATATGGAAATCTACGGAGCCAAATTAAAGAAATGTATCGAAGAACTCCCAAAATCTTATAAAGGTTTTCAGGCAAGAAATACCTGTGAACTCGGAGCTGGCAGAACAGGTCTTCTGACAATTGAAGGATTTTATGATAAATTTCTCTCCATACATGAGGTGCCTTCCAAACTGTCCATATGGAGACAAATGGACGACATTCCGCTTTCTACAGCTACAAACGGACGGGTTTTCATGGATAATCTCGGAGAGTTCACCAGAATTCGTGAAGGACTTCTTGCTCACTATCCAGAGGATGTAAGACTCAAACGCCTTGCATTTCACTGTACTCAAATAGCGCAAAGTGGTCAGTATAATCTTCCACGTTGCCTGAAACGAAAACAATACGTGGCAGCAACTCATGCACTAGACGAATTTGTCAAACACTATTGTTCATTTATCTATCTGATCAACCAAACATACAAACCATATTACAAATGGGAACACGAAGGATTAAAAACACTTCCTGTTCTTGGAAAATATTCCTATGACGAACTCGCTAAACTTGTTCTGATTCCTCTTCAGGCAAATCCAAAATATGCTATTTTTGTCGTAGAAGAATTATGCAAGAGACTTATCCTGTATTTACAGGAGCAAAAATTGACGGATAATGATGCTGATTTTCTCTTATATCATGTTCCTTCCATCTTATCTCATATTAAAGATGATAATTTAAGGAACTCCAATCCATGGTTAGAGAAATAGTCATTTTTTCCAATTGAGATTGTATGATTATCCAAATCGTACAAAAGAATCTATATTATAATATATTAAATAGACAAACTATGATAGGAGGACGGGTTACAATGAGCACAATCCTGGAACAATTACACAAAATGAAGATTCAAAACGAAGTTGATCGCCTTCATGAACAGGGCGGAAATCAGAACGTAGAAGATCATCCATTAAACGGCGTATATCGCTGTAGAGTCTGTGGATATATTTTTGATGAAGCAAAAGAAGGAAAACCTTTCACTACTTTATCACATTGTCCATTATGTAATGTTGGTCAGCAGGGCTTCGAAAAGATCAACTAAGACTATCTAAATGAAGCACAGCTTCAAGCACAAAAATGGCGCCGACAGTTACGGTTAAATAACCGTTACTGTTGGCGCCACTTTCGTATAAAGTCTTATGCCTCTAATATTTTAATAAATTCTCTTAAAATAGCTGTGTTTCCCGGCCATGCAGGGGCTGTGACAAGGTTTCCGTCCACAACTGCCTGATCCATTGCCGCATCTATATATTCTCCTCCTGCGAGGCGAATATCGGATGCCAGAGCCGGATAAGCTGTTAAAGTACGTCCGCATACAACTTCTGCCGCTGTGAGGAGCTGTGCTCCATGACAGATAGCTGCCACTGGTTTTCCTGAGCGCACAAAGCATTTCACAAGGGTAAGTACTTTATGGTTCATCCGGAGATATTCCGGCGAACGACCACCCGTAATAAATAAGCCGTCATACGTATCAAAATCTACCTGATCAAAATCAGCATTCAGCTGGAATCGATGGCCAGGCTTTTCTGTATAGGTCTGATCGCCTTCAAAATCGTGAATTGCCGTTTTTACATAATCTCCAGCCTTTTTATCCGGACAAACCGCATCCACCTTATAACCTACCATCTCTAAAGCCTGAAAAGGAACCATTGTCTCATAATCTTCCGTGAAATCTCCGGTTAATAACAATATTTTTTTCACAGTATGCCTCCTCTCTCTGTGATTGCTTGTATGATTAAGCTTCCTATGATAAAGCCGTCTCTGCGGCTTCCAGAGAGTCATATCCATAGGCTTTGGCTAATTTCTCCATGCTTATCATATAAAGGTTTTTATGTGGTGCTGCTTCAATTACTTCCCATAGAAGCCGAAGTGTTTTTTCAGAATATGTCATCAACTCACAGCGAAGATAGGTTTCCAAACTGGTATCTCCCTCCAGAGAATCTCCTGCTGTTGTCGGTCTGCCGTTTCTTCTCACATTCGGATAATGAATCTCTACCTCTTTTTCCCAACACATATATTGTGCAGTTATCTTACGCGCAAGATCTCTGCACACATCGGAAACCGGTGGCAAAAGATGACTGATCTGCGCAAAATATTCCGGATCTGTCTCTTCCATCATCCATGCATATTTCTCCATAACCAGATTTCTCTCTACAGATTTTGCATTTTCCAGATCCTGAAGATAGCTCTCAATTACTTGGGTAGGCCAGCTTTCAAATTGACTAAGTCTCATAATGATAAATGTCTGATACTGCTCTTCTGCCTGACATGGTGCCCTTCCATTAATACCCTGAACCTGCTGAAACATGTTCCACTCATTATTCACAATGAGCTGTTCAATGCTTTTACGTTCCATTTTAACCCCTCCATTTTTCTTCTCGGTCAAACATTTCCCTTACTCTATTTTATCATGAGAATCCTTCCTCTCATTAGTAAGAAACAGACAGCATATTGGTAAAATCGCAGGTAAAAAATACACGGCTGTATTATTATTTCCCACTTTCATACTCGTATCCTACCTGCGATTATCACTTCTTTCTGATAAAATAAATATATCCTGAAATCAAACTAAATAAGATCCCCGAAAAAGTAAAGTTGTATGAAAAAAAGAGGAAATCATTATGAAAGAAAAATTTAAAGTTGCTTTTATTTTCTGTCATGAAAAATGTGATCCAAAAAAAGATCGTTCTGTCATCGAATCCAAAGAAATCACTATGTATACTGTGGGCTGCTCTGATTACTCTCAGGCAGAATCCGTTGCACGGGAAATGGTCGAAAAAGGCTGTGTTGCCATTGATTTATGTGGTGCTTTCGGAAACGAAGGAGTTGCCCGTATCTCTCACGCAGTTGAGAGAAAGGTTCCTGTAGGTGCAGTACATTTTGATTTTCATCCGGCTTTTCGTGACAAAACAGGAGACGACATGTTTCAGAAAGACTTCTGGTGTATTGGCCTGTAAATCATCATTTCTCTTTAACGATTAAATTCAGATATGCAGAAGGTGTCATTCCTTCATATTTTTTGAAAATCTTACAGAAGTATCCGGCTTCACTGTATCCCATCATAAATGCGATATCAGATATATTCATTTCCGTAGAGATCATATAATATTTTGCCATATGAAGCTTGCGGAGATGAATATAATCTACCACGCTGATGTGGTAATATTTTTTGAAAATACGGCTCAGATAACCGTTACTGATTCCTGCCTGTTCTGACAACTCTGTAAGGGAAATCTCTTCTCTCAGATTTTTTTCAATATACTGAAAAGCCTGGTTCATATGAGTATATTTTACAATACACAATTGACGAAAAACAGAGGTAATAATCTGTGTAAGCCATAAATAGCACAGGGGTTTTTTATTTACTGTTTTGGTCGTCAGTTCATATTTTTTCAGATAATACCTGATCTGTTCCTGATCAAGCACGGGAACCAGACGAAACAAAGCTTCTGCAACGGCCTCAAGATTCTGTTTTCGCTGATCTGTATCATCATTGACAAACATCCTGTCTATCAACTGATTCGATGTTGTGCAGGCTTTTTGGTAATCTCTTTTTTCTACAGCGGTAAATAATTCTTCTTCCATACTGTCTGCAATCGTTATCTTCTCCTGGTAACATTCTGTAAGCAGAGTAGACAGCTTACATCTGGAAAGAGGTTTTAAAAGAAAATCTGCAATTCCTGCCTGCATGGATTCCCTGATGAGATTAAAATTGCAATAATTTGATAACAAATATACCATAGTATCCGGAAATTTTTCTTTAATTTTGGCACATAATTGTATACCATTTTCCAAGCCCAGTAATACATCTGCAAATACAACTTTTGGTCGAAGACGACTCATCATATCCATCGCTTCCACTCCGGACTCAGCTACGCCTACAAGCTGACACTCATTAATATCATCCACCATTTTACGAAAAGCATTTTGAAATAAAAATTCCTGATTTACTAACATTACCTGTACCATTGTCGCACCCCCTGTATCCTTTTGCCTTTTTATTCATTGATGTCGTGGAGTTTCGGCAAATCAATGACAACCAGATCCGGCTGCATTCTTACCTGATAATCATCTCCATATATATAGTTCAATCTGCGCTTCGTATTTTTAATCTGTTCCAGAAGTTCTTCCTGATCAGCGATTTCTTCCAGATGACCGGCTATTACCCGTTTATGAACAGAAACATCTTCATCATCCAGTTTCATGGTGATAAAACAGCGATTCCCTGACTCTTCTACATTGAGAATAAGGGTTCCTCGAAAATATCCCGGCATCATACCAAAATTAATGATATAATTCAGGAATGGAAAAAGACTTAAGAAAGGAATCTTCCGCGTCAAACAAAAATCTCCGTAAGTCATTTTATAATCAATTCGATCTCCAAATTGTTTTTTCAATATCTTCAGATAATTCTCCATCTGTTTCAATTCTTTTTCCATCGGAATAAAATCCGTTGCCTCATCAACATAATATCGAAGAACAGAAGCAATATCTGTCATAAATTCCTGTGTCTGTACCGCATTTTCCAAAATTGCCACATTCGAAACAGATATAAATAAATCCAGAAGGAAATGAGGAAGAACCCTTGCTTTTAAGGAATGATTCTCCATCTCCATAAGATCTTTTTTTAAGATTTCGTTTTTCTTCCGAATATCACGCAGATGCGTTTGTGTTCTTTCCTGTTTTTCCTGTTGAAGTTCCAGAGTTTCCTTCTCTCCCATCTCCTGCAGTAAAAAAAACATAAGATCAGCAATGGCAAGAAGTTTTTTGCTGGTCAACTCAGGAACGGAATGAAACAATTCCTTTTCCTCAGCATCCCATTCTGTCTGAGATTGGATTCCAGTCTCTTTTGTACCAAGAAGCTCTTCCTCACAACGCACTCTGCCGCCTACAATTGCTCCTAAATACTGGTCATTCACAATCACAGGGACAGCTATGCTGAGAAATCCTCTGGGACAGGAATAAATATATGGCCCGCATTTAATGGCAGCCTTCGCAGCTGCAAAAGCGGCTGAAATCTGGCATTCTCCACACATCTGCGGCTGATTCATATATTTCATACAGTATTCATTCTTAATTGTACTGTCAATCAAAGTTTTTCCTCTGTAATCAATCACAGAAAAAGAAAAATCCATTGCTGCAGACATCGTATTTAATAACTCTTTTAATGCTTCTTCACCAAAGATGCCCAGCAAACTGAGTTCCTTTTTCTTTTTATGTTCCATTTTTTCTTTCTCACTCATTTGGAACTCCTAACTAACTTGTATTTTTTGATACCTATATTTTACCATTTCTAATTTTTATTCAAATTGTTATTCTTGCAAAGTTCCACAACATTATTGCTATTTTTTTGTATTTTAATAGAATTATTTTGTTTGATTAGTTGTTTCTTACGCAACAAATTATTACCCATAAGATAAAAATAAAGGTCAGCCAACTGTTACAGTGACTGACCTTTTATATGTGGATCAAGCTTATTCGTTTTCATCGTTTTGTGAGAGATGTTGAGACCGATTAAAACGGCTACGCCTGATTGCCAGCTATTTAATTGGATTTACATATGCCATATTCCTATGGGCAATTGATGAGCAATGGGATTCCTAGGCTGTGAACGGTTGATGAGCACAAATCTCATCTG
Source organism: Lachnospiraceae bacterium (assembly GCA_028721415.1). GTDB lineage: Bacteria > Bacillota > Clostridia > Lachnospirales > Lachnospiraceae > Anaerobutyricum. The sequence goes on from JAQYIU010000024.1 coordinate 21,170, forward strand.
CCAGATATTCCACTGCTTTTTGCTGAAGTTCTGAAACCTTATCTGTCCGTTCCCACGGAAGATTCAGTTCTGGTCTGCCAAAGTGGCCATAAGCAGCGACGGATTCATAAGAAACAGAGGTGAGAGATAAGTTTCTGATGATTCCCGCTACACTGAAATCAAAAATTTCTTTTGTTACTTTTTCTATAATCGTTTTTGGGATTTCTTCCGTGCCAAAGGTATCAATCTTAATCGATACCGGGGCCGGAACACCAATGGCATAAGCAAGATTTACTTCGCATTTTTTGCAAAAGCCAGCCGCTACGATATTTTTTGCTGCATATCTTGCCATATAGGCTGCCGAGCGATCCACCTTTGTCGGATCTTTTCCGGAAAAGGCTCCACCGCCATGTCTGGCAATGCCTCCATAGGTATCCACGATGATTTTTCTACCGGTGAGTCCTGTATCTCCCGCCGGACCGCCGACTACAAATCGTCCGGTTGGGTTGATGTGGATCTTCACATCCGGTAACATTTCCTTTTCAGGAATTACATAGTCAATTACTTCTTTTTTTATATCTGCTCTTAATCTGTCCATGGAGACCCAATCACTGTGCTGTGCAGAAATAACAACATCAGAGATACCGGCAATAGTTCCATCTTCGTTGTATGCAACCGTCACCTGGGATTTTCCATCTGGATACAGATAATTCAGAATTCCTTTTTTTCTGACTTCTGTCAGTCTTTTTGTGAGTCGGTGTGCCAAAGATATGGAAAGAGGCATATAATCTTCGGTATCATCGCAGGCATAGCCATACATCATACCCTGATCTCCTGCTCCGATCAATCCATTTCCCTGAGTGACACCCTGAGCGATATCCGGTGACTGAACACCGATATTGGTCAAAACCATACATTTATCAGCATCAAGTCCCTTTTCATCGCTATCATATCCCACCTTACGGATTGCTTCTCTTGCCAGGGTAACAACATCAACAGAAGTTGCAGAAGCAACTTCACCGGCAATAAAAATCGTGTTATTGGATGCCATCGTTTCCAAAGCCACATGAGAGGAAGCATCTCCTCTCAGATACGCATCCAGTAAGGTATCTGAAATGATATCACATAATTTATCCGGATGACCTTCTGTGACAGATTCGGAAGTTAATAAATAATAATCTTTCATTATCATCATCCTCCTATCTTGCAAGTCAATCCTTCTCTTTCTACGATTGTCTTTAATTCTTCCATAAATTCTGCTTCCGGTTTCTGTGTGCCGGCAAGGGAATATTCTTTTCCCATCATTGCATATTTGTTTGAACCGAGATCATGATACGGCAAAAGATGTAATTCATTTACGTTATCAAGATATGAGGTAAACTTTGCAATGCATGCAATACTGTATGGATCTGCATTAAAACCAGGAATTACAGGTACCCTCACGATCATTTTCTTTGCATTCTTTGCGATGTACGCTGCATTTTTTAAAATGATTTCATTGGTTACACCTGTAAATTCTTTATGAACCTCCGGATCTAAGTGTTTGATATCCATCATAACCAGATCCAGATAAGGGAGCACTTTTGCGATAACTTCTTCGGAAGCAAATCCTGTGGTTTCAATGGCAGTATGCCATCCCAGTGATTTACATGTCTTAAGAAGTTCCACTAAAAATTCATGCTGCATCAGTGCTTCACCTCCGGAGACGGTGATACCGCCTCCGGATCTTCTGTATACTACACGGTCCTGATACAGTTCTCTCATAAGGTCTTCCACTGTCATTTCCTTGCCGGAAACTTCCAGAGCCTTATGGTAACATACATCCACACATTTTCCACAGGTAATACATTTACTGTGGTCAATCTTTCCCGGAAGAGTAAGATTAGAAGCGCCTGTCGGACAAACGACCTCACAGTTACCGCATCCTACACAGTTCTGAGCCTTGAACATAATGACAGGTTTCATTTCCTGTGATTCCGGATTGCAGCACCATTTACATCGTAAAGGACATCCATTCAGAAAAACAATCGTTCTGACACCCGGTCCATCATTTACGGAGAATCTCTGTATATTGAACACAAGTCCCTTTACATCAACATTACTATAGGGTTCCATCATATCCATAAGCACTTCCTCCAGTTCTCTAAAGCTGATGTTTAGAAGCTCTGTTCAGTACGTGCAATGATGTCATCCTGTACTTCTTTTGCAAGTACGGTCCAGTGAGCGGAATATCCAGCTACACGAACAACGAGGTCTTTGTAGTTTTCTGGATGTGCCTGTGCATCGATCAATGTTTCTTTATCGATTACGTTGAACTGTACATGCATACCCTTCTTATCGAAGTAGTTACGTACAACTGCTGCGAAGTTCATCAGACCCTGATCTCCTGCTACTGCAGATGGTAAGAACTTCTGGTTGTAAAGTGTACCATTGGAAATATTTAACTGGTCAAGTTTAGCTACGGAGTTACCTGCAGCTGTAGGTCCCTTAACGTCATGACCCTGACGTGGGGAAACACCGTCTGCCAGAGGAGCGTTGCTGTAACGTCCATCTGGAAGAGCCTGTACGTCTTTACCGAAGAGTACGTTTGCGGATACTGGATAACATCCTGCCTGATACTGTCCACCACGTGGGTTTTTGTATTTTTCTACTTCATGAGAGTAGATCTGAGTTGCTCTACGAGCACACATATCAACTTCATCAATATCGTTACCGAAGCAAGGTGTTGCATCCAGAATATTTCTGATTCTGTCGTATTCAGCTCTCTTAGCATCATTGCAGCAAGCTGCGCTGGAGGATTTAGCTCCGATGCTGCTTAAGTTCATGGAAGATCCTTTTTCTGCAAGAATCTTCTGTACTACTGCATTGATCAGGGATTCCATTTCATCTTCCTGTACAGATTCCATAGCTGCTGCAGCTGGTTCTGCACATGTAGGACAGCTGAGTTTTACGTGAGGGCCATCGTAGCAACCAGCACCGAGTTCAGCACCAAAGTTGTTTTCCATAGCTTCGTAAATCTGCTGCATTGTCAGGTCTTTGTCTTCGAATACGTGTTTCTGGATTGCATAGATTGCATCACCAGTATCAACGTTACCGAATGCCTGAGGTCCTGTGAAGTTGTAGATTGCTCCACCTTCCATAACTGTTTTACCTCTGCCGATACAGTCATCTACTAATGCAGACATGAATGGCAATGGAGCTCTTTCTCTGTGAGCGATATCAACAGCATTATCAGATTCAACAAGTTTCTCAACGAAATATTCAATCTGGGTAGTGAATGATTCATATACATCATCCATAGATGTCCATTCTGGCATAGGTTTGGTTACAGGGCCTAACTGTTTGCCATCACGGTTCTTTCCACCATGAATTGCGATATCAAATACTTTAGCAACATTGAAGAATGCAGCATCATGCCATCCTTCTGTCTTATGTGGGCACTGTGGCTCAACACAACCGATGATACAGTAGTTACGTGCATCAGCCAGTGTAAGTCCTCTGTTACAAAGAGCTGGGATAATAGCTTCATCATTGTAGAATGCAGGAACACCCATACCAAGTCTTGAAAGCTCACAAGCTCTTAATAAGAATTCGTCCGGTGTCTGGTTGTGAATACGTACAGAGAAAGATGGAGCTGGCAGTCTAACGTGAGCTGCTGCATCCATACACATATAGGAAACAGGGTTTGTAGCATCAAGACCATCTTCGGTCTGTCCGCCAACACCAAAGTTCTGGAATACTGCATATCCTGCGAATGCCTGATCAGATACGTCATCACGAGTTTTGTTTACATGATTTAATAATACGAACAGACAGTCAATTAATTCCTGAGCAAATTCTTTGGAGATGTTCTTATCTGCTTCCAGATATGGCCACATATACTGGTCAAAACGTCCAGGAGAAATGGAATGTCCATTTGCTTCGATCTGAACTAATGCCTGTACAAACCAGAAGGACTGACAAGCTTCATAGAAGTTTGTAGCTCCGTTTTCAGGAACACGATCACAGTTCTTTGCGATCTGAAGAAGTTCTGCTTTTCTCTTTGGATCCGGACAGGTAGCTGCCATCTCTTCTGCCTTTTTGCTGTATCTCTTAGCAAAGTTAATTGCTGCCTGGTAGGAAATGATAACTGCTTCATAGAATGTTCTCTTCTGTAAGTATTCAGGATCATTTCTGTCCAGTCTTCCCATAGCTTCTACTACTTCTGCAATAACACCTTTGAAACCTTTTTTCAGTACTTTGCCGTAGTCTACGCAAACATGTCCGATACCACCAAAATAGTAGTTACCAACTGTGAATACACCGCCAGCCTGGCAATCAAGAGCTTCCTGGCTCATGTAAGATGTTGCCAGTTCACTGGTAGTTTTACCTTTCCAGTATTTGAAAACTTCATGAAGGATATCTGCGGTTTCTTCTGTAATTACGAATGGGTCACACATACGTGTTGCCATTGTCTTGAATTCTTTTTCTACCCAGTCAAAAGAGAATTCCGGACAAAGGTTTGTGGAACGTGGTTTTACGGAAAGAGCACCAACGATCAGCTCGTTATCACGAATAACAACTGGAAGATTATTGAAAATCTTTTCGTTCGCTTTTGCTCTTCTCATTACTGCAGGCATACCTTCTGTCTCTTTATAAGACTCTGTGATAAGGACGGCTCTGTATGGCTCCACTTCTGGTACTGCGTTAACAACTTCTGCTTTTAAGGCTTTAATACGTTCGGTTGGCTCTGTAAACCCTTTTGCTATCATTACATTTTCCTCCTTCTACATGGCACGTCCGCCCATGAAACGTGCAATTAAAATGTTTTGATTGATGATGACTCAGAACGAGGCGTCCCCACCTCTAACATCCAACCTGTAAATCAACCATTACTGAGTTTTCATCTGTCATCTATTATACAAATGATTGTTCTTTCTCCGTTAGGAATATTCAACTCACATATTTGCAATTATTTATTGGTATTTTTTTCCATTTTCCTTCTCATTTTAGTGCAAAAAAATTCGTTGCCAAAACAATTATTGTTACGGCAACGAATTACACTTGATTTAAGAGAACAAATTGTTGTCTTCCACGAGTTTTTTGCACCAAAAAAATCCTCTTTTTATTTTTTTCTATAAATTTTTTTATGATATAAAATTCTGCACAAAAACTGTGAAAAATCAAACATGCTGCTCAGAAGATTACTTTCCGTAAGTGGTATGAAGCAGAACTTCCGACAATGGACTGAGTGGTTCTCTCAGGAATTCTTTATAAATATCTGCAATTTCCGGATTATCCATGGAATTACGGATCACGCTGCGCTCATCGGCAGAGTACAGGCTGGCGATTCGTTTTTCCCTTACCTCATCCGGTACTGGTGTCACACCGCAGTTTGGCTGTCCGGCACCACTGATGCAGCCACCCGGACAGGTCATCACTTCCACAAAATGATAATCGCTGAGATCTTCTTCCAGCAGGCGTTCCGCCTCCGCAGTTCCGTAGACGACACAAGCTTTCAGATTGTATTTTCCAATACATACCTCTGCAACTTTGCGGTTCTTTAATCCACGTACCGGTTTCAACTGGAAGAAGCCTTCCGGCGGCTCGGATTTTTCCAGAACCTTATATACCGTTCTAAGCGCAGCTTCCATAACACCACCGGTATTTCCAAAGATGAGTCCGCCACCACTGGATTCACCGAGAATACTGTCAAACTGAGATGGAATAATGGAATCAATATCCATTCCTTCCTCTTTACACCACTGTACAAGTTCCTGAGTGGTAATGACATAATCATTATCTCTCATACCCTCAATGCCGAGTATCTTACCCGCATCGGAAAGTTCCGGTCTCTGAATCTCTGCCTTTTTTGCTGTACAAGGTGTAACAGCCACGGAAACGATTTTCTCCGGATCCACTTTCTTTTTATTGGCAAAATATGTTTTGATCATTGCTCCCTGCATTCCAATCGGACTTTTTGCAGAAGAAAGATGATCCAGTTTATCCGGATGCCAGGTTTCCATATATTTGACCCAGGCCGGACAACAGCTTGTAAACTGCGGCAACGGTCCACTTCCTGTCAGAATTCTTTTCAGAAGTTCGGAACCTTCCTCCATAATGGTAAGGTCTGCGGAAAAACAAACATCAAAAACATAATCTGCTCCCAGTGCCCGAAGAGCTCCAACCATTTTATCCTGTGCAAATGTTCCGGGATCTTTTCCAAATCCATCGGCAAATCCCACACGAACCGATGGGGAAGTAGAAAAGATTACAACCTTTTCCGGATCTTTGATCAGCTCTTTTACGATCTGGTAATGAGGTCTTCCTGTAATTGCATTTTCCGGGCAAACTGCGCTGCACTGACCACAGCGGATACACTGATACGTTTCTCCCGGAGCAAAGGAATATTTTGCTCCCACTCCAATTTCTTTTTCACAGACATCAAAACAGTGGCCACATTCCACACAAAGAGCATCATTTTTTATAATGGCAGGATTGGACGGGTCCACCGGAACAACCAGCGGTGTGGTTCGATTCATAATCATAATGCTTCCCCCCTATTTCAATCCAAGACCTTGCCGTTTCTCAAGAATAATTTCTTCAAATTTATCTGCTGCTGCATCAATTTCGGTTTCGATGATCAGCTGGCCACCTGTGAGGTTTTTCAAATCCTCTGTCAGAACTTTCACTGCGACTTCACTGCCGGTTACAAATGGAGCGAGTCCGAGGTGAAGCGGTAATCCCAGAGCCAGAGCATAAGCACCGTCAGCCAGAGCCTGTTCCTCCAGCCACTGTGGAGCGCTGACTACAACCGGAAGCTGTGGAAGATCCACATCCAGTTCTTTTGCAAGAGCACAGGCAACCATCTCAATACGTCCAATGGCAAGACAAGGACCAAAGTTGAGAACCGGCGGTACACCAAGGGCTGTACATACTTCTTTCAGGCCATCTCCGCAGAGTTCAATGGCATCCATTGTCATCAAACCGCAGTTTTCCAGACCACCACAGGTACAACCTGCGGAAAGAACAAGAATGTCTTTTTTGATCAGTTTTTTCGCAAGCTCTACCGTGAAGACATCATGACCTTTCGCACGAAGATTGGAACATCCAACTACAGCTGCGATACCTTTAATTTTTCCGGATGCAATCACATCGATGAGCGGTTTAAGAGAGCCGCCGAGAGCCTGAACCAGAGTATCCTCAGAAAGTCCGGTAATGGACTGTGCATATCCATGAGCCGCCATCGGATTAATTCGTTTTTCTCCTGCTTTCGGACATACTCCGGAAATCTTTTCTTTTCGGTTTTTAAATCCACAGAGGGCAGCAGAAATGATTTCTCCGGTAATTTCTTCTTTCTTTTCGTCTGAATATGGAAGAAGTCTTGCATTGACTTTCTTTGCCACATCATCAAGACAGATCATTGGAATATCCAGTTTCTCACAGATTGGTTCGATTCCCGGAATCGTACAGTTAAATTCTGATACGACCAGATCCACACATCCTGTCATCAGAACTGCCTCACTGGTGTAGTTGTTACCGGCATGTCCACAATAAGTATCTTTATAAGAAGAAGATCTTGCCTGATAATCCTGTCCCACACAGGTACATCCTACAAGACGAATTCCTTTCGCTCCTACCAGTTCTGCGGTCTTCTGAATCACTTCCGTCTCCAATTTAGCCTGAAGATCCACAAACATAGACTGCTGATGACCGGTAATCATAATATTGATATATTCCGGATCAATAATACGAAGACCAACCGGATCCATGGTAATCTTTGGAGGAGACATTACGATATCATTCATCAGATTGGTAAGAATAAGACCATAAGTTCCTGTAGAAATACCAAGACGAAGACACTGCAATAACATATCCATCGGATCTGAATTCAGATTGGTGGAAGTCTTTACTACTGCATTAAAGATCTCATCTTTCGCTCCACCCGGAAGGATTCCAAGTTTTTTCCACACTTCATAACGTTTTGGAAGAGCAATCTTCTCCAATAATTCCATCTTCTCTTCCACTGGTTTGTGAAGATCATCAAGAACGGCATCAGCTACGATCACTGCAGAATCCACACACTGGCATCCACATTTTCCACAATTTCCCTGACAGGCAACACCCAGCATCTTAGCCAATTTTGCCAGGGAATCCTTATTCCGCATCTTAATATTTTTCTTTTTGCAGTCCAGTGCAAGTTCTTTCAGACGTTTCGCCGTATTCTCCACTACATGCGTATAACATCCGGAACCAGCAGCCACCTGACGAAGGAAATTACGACAAGCAATGGTATCCGCATCAGCACCACACACTCCCTTCGGCTTAGCCGGAGACAGACGACATGGGCCATTAGAACAAAGACGGCAACAGACACCTTTGAGTCCATAACCACATTTATTCTGCTGATCCACCATTCTGTGATGGGAGGTATCCACACCACATTTTCCACATTCTTTGAGATAATTTTCCAACGGTTTATCTGCACTGCTGCAAATTAAATCAGACATTTTCTTTCCCCCTTTTCTTTTTTTACATGTTCTCAACGATTTTCAAAAATAAGATTGCTTGATCACACAGCCCAGCCAGAGGCAAAAAAAGCCCAGACTGTATTGTTTACATTATATCAATGATAAAACCTCCAAAAGTAGGAGGATTCTTTCATAAAAAAGGGAAATATGAAACATGGAACAAAGAAATAATACTTTTCTTTTTTTCCTATTTGCGCAACAGGATATTACTAATCCTTTTTTGTATATCGTATTATAATGAAACACATGAAAACGAAAAAAAGAGGTAACTGCCATGCTGACAATTGATAATCTTGATAAATGGACAGAAGAATATTTTTCAAAAACAGAAAATCAGGAAAAGGCCAAAAAAGCCTGCGATCGATATGATCGTCTTATGATAAAACAGATTCGAAGACAACTCATGTCCGGAACGGAACAGATTCAATTATCAGAACTGGCGGAAAATGATCCGGGAAAATGTCTTGAAAAAGCAAAATATGAAGTGATTCCTTCCGTTATCGTTGACGGCAAAGAGGGAAAGCTTCGTATTGATCTGTTGGAACAGACAGCAGAATTTCTGGAGAAATAAACAACGAATCACGCTTACGTTCTCAACACAATTTCATAAACACGGCTGTATGATTTCACACCCCATACAGCCTGTTAGAACTGCTCTCATTATACCATCCTTATCCGGAGCAGTTCTTTTTTTGTATTTTTTTCTTCTGAAATTAAAGTCGAACGCACGTGAGACTTGCGCCGGATTCGGTCTGCGTAGCAGACAAATATTCCTCTTCGAATCCGTGCGCATCCTCGCGGAGCGTTTATCTCTGTAGGAGATTTGACTCCCACGGAGAGAGAAGAATTTTGTACTCACCACCTATAGAGGTGGGAGTCTTATCCTACTGAGATAAAGCGAGTTTCTAAAAGACAATCCATCAAACCATACGAGAATCAAAATGATGATACCCAAAGCAAAATTCTGCCAGTTGGAATCAATCCCATTAATATTCATAATATTCACGATCATCGTGAGAAGAAAAGTTCCCATAACAGTTCCCGTCACACTGCCTTCCCCTCCAAGCAGAGAGGTTCCTCCAAGAACAACCGCTGCAACAATCTGTAATCCATATGTTTCTGACATACCGGCATCCGCTGCATTGAGTCTCGCTGTCAATAAGATTCCTCCCAGGGAACCGGTCAGCCCGCATACGATATATGCACCAAGTAATGTTTTCAGACACGGAATTCCAGAATATCTGGCTGCCTGCTTATTATATCCAATCATATATATCCGACGTCCGAAAATGGTATATTGATATAGGAACCGTAACACCAGAAACAATACTCCGGCAATAATTATAAGAACAGGAACTCCTTTTATGGAACCAATCCCCAGATTGGTGAAGCCCTCCGGCAATCCGTAGATGACACCTCCATTCATTACGATTACTGCAAGACCGCTGACTACCATATTCATTCCGTATGTTGCCACAAAAGAAGGCAGATTCAGAACCCCTACCAGAATTCCATTACAAAGGCCGGCAAAAACACCAACTCCCATACTGAGCATGATCGAAGTCCCTATTGACATTTGTGCAACCAGCAATTTTCCGCAAACACATCCTGTCAGGGCTGCAACAGAACCAACTGAGAGATCAATATTCCCGGTGAGTACGACTCCCGTGAGTCCCAGACTCAAAATCAGCAAAATTCCGGATTGTCGTAAAATAGTCACAAAATTAGATACAGAAAAGAAATCCTGATTGATGGCGGAAGAAATAATCACAAGAATAATCAAAGCTGCCAATGTATATAAATGCCTTTTTTTCCTCATTGTATCACGCTCCATCCCCACTTTTTTCTTTTACAAGAGTATCCATAACAATTGCCAGCAAAACGACAATTCCAATGATTGCAGTCTGATAAATAGAAGAAACTCCCAGCTGCATAAGTCCACTTTTTAACATTTGTATCAAAAGCACTCCAAAGATCGTTCCTTCTACACCGCCTCTTCCTTCTCTAAGGGAGGTGCCTCCCAGAAGAACCGCAGCAACGGAAGTAAACTCCATTCCATTTCCTGCATTCGAATTTCCTGATTCAATCCTGCAGCACAAAAGCATCCCGGCTACTGCTGCCATAATTCCGGCATAAACAAACACGAGCATTGTATATTTAGCGATACTGATTCCCGAAAAAGTCAGTGCCTCCGGATTACCTCCCAATCCTTTTATTCTCATACCAAATTTCGTTCTTCGAAGCAGCAGCATGGTAAAGAAAAAACAAAGCAGCCCAATCCAGACTGACCAGGTAATATGGAAAGGCCCCTCTTTTGCGATGATCCTGAAAATATCATGTCGATAATATAACGTCTGATTGCCAGACAATAATAAGGCTGCCGATTTAAAAATATTCTGTGTAGCCAGAGTAACAATAAAAATCATAATCTTTCCTCTGGTAACCAGAAATCCATTCAAAGCACCCATAACTGTTCCTGACAGCACAATCAACAAAACAGAGACTAACAACGGAATCCCCTGATTCAGGAGATATATCCACAATACACATTGAAAACTTATCATTGCTCCAAGCGATAAATCCGTTCCCTGCAATAACACGACCAACGTCTGTCCACAAGCCAAAACCAAAAGTGGGGCTGATTGACTCAAAATATTTGAAATATTACTCCAGGACCAGTAATGGTCAATCTGGCTGCCAAAAAAAAGAGACAAGGCCACTACCATATAAAATGCCGGAGGACATTGCTTCCATTGATGAAACCATTTTTTCATATTTCTTTTTCTCCCATCATCATCTGGCCGATTGCTGCAGCCGAATACGATTCTTTTGTCATACTGCCCGCAATGGTCCCCTGTCTCATGACATACATTCGATCGCACATTCCCATCAGTTCCTGTAAATCAGAAGAAATCATTAAAATTGCTCCTCCTTCTGATACGAACTGATCCATCCACTTATAAATTTCTGTTTTGGCACCCACATCGATGCCCCGGGTCGGTTCATCAAAAATCAACAACTTTGTATTTGCGGCCAGCCATTTTGCAATGACAACTTTTTGTTGATTTCCTCCTGACAGTTCTCCAACACTTCTTTTCACATCCGGCGTTGCAATATTAAGCTGATCTGCATATTTTCCGGCAATCAGAGTATTCTTCTTCTCACTGATTATCTTTGTGGGAAATAAACTCTGCAATCCGGCAGCAACGATATTCCAGGCAATTGACGCGTTGATTGCCAGCCCGGTCCGTTTTCTATCCTCCGTAAGAAAACCGACTCCATTTTTCACCATATATTCCGGTGATCTTCCTGTGACTTTTTTATCATCAAAATAAACTTCTCCAGAAGAAGGTTTATCTATTCCAAAAATCAACCGGGCAAGTTCCGTACGACCGGCCCCCATCAGACCTGCAATCCCAACAATTTCTCCTCGCTTTACATTCATCGAACAGGCATTGACTTTATGTTTTTTGTCAGAAATCTTAATAACACGCAAATAATCTTTTTTATCCGGAACCATCGTTCTTTGATAAAATTCATGGATGTCTCTTCCCACAATCAGACGAATCAGATCTTTTTCAGATAAATCTCCTGTTTTTACGGTCTTTATCCTCTTTCCATCTCTCATAACGGTAATCCGATCACCAATTTGTTCATATTCCTCCATCCTGTGAGAAATATACAAAATAGCAACACCCCTTGCTTTCAACTGCCTTAGTTTTTGAAACAGACTTTGAATCTCATGAGAAGTAAGAGAGGACGTAGGTTCATCGAGAATCAGAATTTGTGGCTGAAAAGACAAGGCTTTTGCTATTTCAATCATCTGTTGTTCTGCAATCCCCAGTTTTTTTACCGGAACTTGCAAATCAATGTCCGAACAGTTTAATTCTTGCAGAATCAGCTTTGTATCTTCTGTCATTTTCCTTTGATCGATCAATCCACTGTGTCCAATTGTTGGTTCTCTGCCAAAAAAAATATTTTGAGAAACATTCAGATAAGGAATCATTGACAGTTCCTGATGAACCGCAACAATTCCTTTTCCGGCTGCTTCTCCAGCAGAATGAAAACTGACTTTTTCTCCTTTATAAAGAATAACACCTTCCTCGTGCTGGCAAATCCCCAGCATACATTTGGATAGTGTACTTTTCCCTGCGCCATTTTCTCCTGCCAGAATATGAATTTCGCCGGGATAGAGGCAAAAATCAACCTGATCAAGAGCCTTTACCCCGGGAAATTGTTTTGACACTTTCTTCATTTCTAAAATTGGTTTTCTTTCCATTTTTACTCAAACCATTTTGCATTTGATAAATAATCATCAACATTTTCACTGGTGATCAGAGGATCATTTCTCTCGGAAGGGAACGGGATAAAATATTCTTCCGGCAAAGTGCCCTCATCCAGATACTGCACCAGATATGCAATTGCAAGATATGTGGATCCATAAGGATCTGTATTGTATGTCACATAGAGGTCTCCGTCTTTTACTGCCTGTGCTGCATCTTTCGACGCATCGGCGCCTCCGACAAAAATCCCTTCTTTTTTCTGTGCTTTCAATGCCTGAATGGCTCCAATGGCCATCTCATCATTACAACATGCCACCACCGAAAGTCCTTCAGCCACATTACTGTCCTGCAACAGATTCTCCATTACCTGCATTGCCTCTGCTCTTTTACAATTTGCTGTCTGAGATGCAACGATCTCCATATCCGGATATTCTGCAACCGCAGCTTCAATACCAGCTTTTCTCTCCTCCATATTCTGAACACCGGCAGGTCCTTCGAGAATGACAACCTTGCCTTTTCCTCCGGATGCTTCACATAATTCTTTTGTTACAAGATAACCGGTCTCATAATAATCTACACCGGTTCTCATGAACGCACCAGTTTCCGGAGCTGTTCCAATGGCAACAACAGGAATATTCTTTTCATTGGCGAGATCGATCACCGGCTGGATTCCTTTGGAATCAGAAGGATGAATCACAAAACCATCGACATCAGATTCTATCAGAGATTCCATGATAGAAAGCTGCTCTTCGATGGAGTCCTGGTTTGATGGCGATACCGTCTGGACGGAAACTCCCATATCTTTTCCCGCTTGTTGTCCTCCGGACCACATTCCTATCATATATGGATTGGTGGAATTTCTGGTCATGACAACAATTTTATACTCTTTTTTTGCTTTAATCTCCGTTGAAATCTTGCGTCCGATTCCCTCGACCGGAAGAAGAATCTGATTTCTGGCATACTCACTGGCACGATTGACATTCACGTTCTCACTGAAATCCTCATGCACTTTTGCCCCCTCTGATGTCTCCTCCACATTGATACTGCTATCATCCTGCTGTGTGCTTTCCGTCCCGGTATTGTTTCCACATCCGATTAATCCCAGAATAAATAAAAATAAAACACCCATTCCCAGCCATTTTTTCATAGATCTCCCACTCCTTTTTCAATCATAACACTGCATTTGCCACAACATTTAAAAATCGCTCCTGTATTTTCCAGGAGGGTCCCACAGGAGAAACCTGTGATAAAAAAATCGCAACGAGATCCTTTTGCGGCCATACATTGAAGACGCTTCCCCAATATCCATGCCATCCATAAGAACCATTTCCCATATAATTAAACACGGTGTTATAATCCACCTGTACATTCATCATATATCCCCATCCATGACCATATAGATGAGTTCTCTGTTCACCAATGTGATTCTGTGTCATCAGATGAACCGCGTTTGGACTTAATATGTGGGTCCCATTTATTCCCGTACCCTGGTTACACAACATCTGTGCAAACTTGTAATAATCTGTAATCGTACCATGAAGTCCCGCTGCAATATTATAATATTTCTGACATTTGGCAAAAGGAAGACCGGTATCATCCGTTCCCGGGACATCCAATCCCTCAAGCCTCTCCATGCTTCCACATGCAAATACAGCAGGCACACGCTCCCAATCTTTCTTCAACGGAAAAAAATCTGTCTCATTCATCTCCAGTGGCTCTAAAATGTGTTTTTTCAGATAGGATCTCAAATCCATGGAGGTCACGATTTCTACGATTCGTCCTGCTATCAGAGAAGAAAGATTCGAATAATCCCATCGCTCTCCGGGCTGTGATGCCAATGGCATACAGGAAACCTGATCTGCCACATCCTTTAAAGTAATATCCAGGGCATGCATCGTATCTACAATCCCTGCCCTGCGATACTGATCTGCACAGTAATCCGTAGTCGGATACCCGGTAATCTTTGGTTGTGTACAGGTAAGTCCGGCAGTCATAGTCAGAATATCATGTACCGTAACAGGTCTTTTCAGGGGTTCCAGGGTGATGGAACCATCCTTTTGTTCTGTTGCCACCTTACCATTGGAAAATTCCGGAATATAATCAGACAGGGCATCGGAGGGCATAACAAGTCCCTGATCAAAAAGCTGCATCAATGCCACAGCTCCAATGGTCTTTGACATGGAAGCATACCGGAATATCGCATCCTCTCTCATCGGGACATCCACATCGGCATTGCCATAGGCCTTTTTCTGTACAATCTTCCCATGACGGGCAACCAGGGTCACCATCCCTTTCATGACATTTTCCCTCATTGCTCTTTCCATCACCGCATCGATATATTTTAATCGCTCCGAGGACATTCCTACTTCCTCCGGTACGACCTCACTTACATATACCATCCCCATTTCCTCCTGACAAAACAAATCTCTGAACTTCGGATTCTCTGGTCACTCTATCTTCCATAAAATCATAATTCACCGTGCGGAGTTTTTCCGGTATGATCCCCTCTTCCACCCATTTTGTCAAAGCAGCCATCCCCGCCGCATTGGTCACATTCGGTCCATCCCAATCATAGAGGGCATGTCCGCCTTCTTCCGGACAAAAAATGCAAAACGATTCATTCATTTTTTCTTCTGAATCGAAATAGGACAGGGCTTTGCCATAATAATCGAGAGTCAGCTGGTGAGGTGAAATATGATCACCTGTTCCGTGGGTAATCATCAATTTTCCTCTACGCCTTGCAAAAGCACGGATATCCGGGTCGTAAAAAGTATATTTTTGAAATTCTAATTTATGTTCTTTATAAATCTGACTGAATTCCTGATAGGTACATTTCGTAAAATCCCACTCCGGATCCTTCACCAGCCATCTTAAAAACTGGTAGGCAAAAGGAATAATAGACGGCGTCCCATTTTCTTTGATTCGAAGATATCCAAACTTTCTGGGTCCTACCGGCCACTGAATGATCTCTGGACCAAAACCGTAGGTAATGCGTTCTCCATCTATCGTTTTCGGTCCATCCCACACGCGGCACATGACCTGCATATCCTCTCTGGTTATCGCTCCATCTTCTGTCTCCATCCCCTCTAAATCAGCAAGAAACTTCTGCCAAACCTGTTCTTTTGGATCATAGGCTTTTTTATATTCTACTGCCACCTTGCGGGCCAGTTCATTTGCTTTCTTATATTTTGCAAGAGAAACCTTATGAGGTTCATTATAAAATACCAGCGGTGCCCACACGCAGGAAAACATCAGATTATAATAATCATAGAGCGGGCCATCTGCCCAAAGTCCATCATAATCCTCCGGATAACTCTGGGCCATCATCACAATCTGTCGTCCTCCTCCTGAAGTTCCGTGCATATAACTTTTGTATATCTTCTCTCCATATACCGCTTCTACCACTGCTTTGGCTGCACAAGTCACCCGATGTGTTCCCGTATAAGCCCAATAATTGATGAAATCCCAATCCAGATCTCCGTTTTTAAATCCCCAGGAGGCATCCACAAACATACCGGTTGCCCCATCATTTACGACACAGGCATATCCATTTCTCACTGCCATAGGCCAAGAGGTAAGATTGGTCGTCTGCTCTTTATCCCAGTCGGTCTCCAGATTAGTTCCGGCTCCTGCAATTCCCATAAATCTTTTGTTCCAGTGGAGTGGAAGAAATACCTTAATGTGCGCCACATGATTTTCGGAAATAAATTCACGAATCCGTACAAGATAAAAATCCGGTACATTGGCAAGCACCGGTTTTCCTTTTTCGAAAAAGGTGCCTTTCGGATAATATTCAATCCCCATGAGCATCATATCAAGAAAAGGTTCCAATGCCTTTCTTATACATTCCGGTCTGCATTTCTCATGGAGCTTAATTGCATACGGATAGGAACTCCCTTCCATCCAATTGTAGAGAGGATTGGAAAACCAATTTTCTTTTTTCCCTTTAAAAAATCCCCAATTACCCATGTTTCCATCCCCTACAAATGATTTTGCTCGATATATTTGTCAATAAATTTCATGGCATCTAAGCCTTTTCCCGCTGTCAGGAAATCCATGCCTCTGGCACGCACTTCTTTATACAAAGCAATCAGTTGTTCCTCATTGGTTGTGATATTATTGAGGGTATAGCACATTAACACATCAAGCTCGCCCTTTTCCATGGCCTCTTTCATGCGGCGAAAGCTCGGCCGATCTGTATCATTACTGTCATATTGACCAAAATCCGTATAATGTAGGAATTCACAGTCTTCTCCATATATCTCTTTTGCCACTTCATGGCATTTCTCATAAGATTCCACCATCTCCTGAATAAAATGCCGATAACACAATTTACACGCACCACGATAATATTGATAATGATATATTCCAATTCTTTTCATGGATACCCCTCCCATAAAATTGTCTGATAAAATAGCCTTATTTATAAGATATCACAGAAAAGAAATGCATATTTTGAAATATCTGTATTGAAAATGGGAATAT
>JAQYIU010000025.1 GCA_028721415.1 Lachnospiraceae bacterium
TGCGGTTCGACTTCTCGGATGCCGTGCACAGCAGTTACAGGGAGTCTGCGAAAAAATCAAAGAATTCTATCAGGCGATGGAGTTATAAAAAAGAAACCGAAATCCTCATTTATCAAAAATTTTTGCAAAAAAATTTATATGAAAAAAATTTATCATAGCAAAAATTTTTTGTTGCTATTTTCCTTTAAGCATGCGATAATTATATTATCAGTATATTTTTGAAATGAGGAATTCAAATGAAACATGTTATTCTGGAACAATATAAAATCCTTGTTGACTTTTTAGGAAAGGCTCTTGGCCCGGATTATGAAGTGGTTTTGCAAGATTTGACAAATGGAAAAAATGCGATTATTGCCATCGCCAATAATAATGTAAGCGGTCGCCAGCTTGGCAGTCCTCTTACAAACACAGCTCTCCAACTTCTTTCTTCCAAAGTATATCAGACCAGCAATTATGTCTATAATTATAAAGGAGTTGCTGAGAATGGCCACGTTCTCCGCTCTTCTACCATGTTTATCAAAAATGAAGAAGGGGAACCTATCGGATTATTATGTGTTAATTTTGATGACAGCCGTTATGAGGAACTGGCAGGAAAACTCTTCTCTATCATACATCCACCTGAATTTTCTGATACCTTAACAAAATTACGCAATAATAGCTTAAATACGGAGAATAATGGCAACGATCATTTTGCGCCGATTACAGAAAGCTTCCCTACTGATATTCCTTCTTTGATGCAAAAGCTTTTTGAGGATGCCACCTGTGATCTCCAGACACCAATTGATCACCTGAATCAATATGAACGAAAAGAAATCATGCAAAAGTTAAACACACAGGGACTCTTTCAGATGAAGGGGGCCATTTCCTTTGTGGCGAAGAAATTTTCCTGTTCCAATGCAACAATTTATCGCTATTTAAATGAGATTACAGATTAGCAAATGCTAATCCGTAATCTTTTTTCTTTCTCAAATAACACAAATCCATTTTTACTAAAAATAATACTATAACAAAGTTTGCTCTTTCATCAATTCCAGATTGTAGCACTACAAATAAGGCGTGTTTTTACAATTTCCTTTCATTTGTTATAATAATCTTACAAAATCAATCGTTCAGGGAATCGCGATTGATCAAAAACTACATATTTAAAAGGAGGAGTTACATTATGTTTAACATCTTTGGTTTAATCGCTGCATTTGGCGGAGGCGTTTTTGCAGCATCCATCGGTGCCCTTCCGGCCTTCATTATGACCGGTCTATTCTCAGTGGTAGGTGCTGTGGCAGGTATGTGCGGAGCAGCAGATGCTTCCAACATTCTTGTGAACTACATGGCATTCGGATCCTTCTTCGGACCTCATATTTCTTTTGCTGCTGAAGCAACCGTACAATCCTACAATGTGATGGGCAACATCTGGGCAGCTCTTATTATCGGTATAATCTTTGGTACAATCTCCGGCATCATTTGTGACGCTGAGACAAACCTCATCAACTCCGGAACAGACTCCCACATCGATGGTCCTGCATGTGCAATCTTCATCATGACCTTCGTGGTAAATGCTTGTTTCCCAGCATAATTTATCGCTAAAAATCACACTAGTTTCCCAGTGTGATATTCAAAATACTTATAACAATCTCCGAGAGGGTGGCACATCAAAGCATGTGCCACCCTCTCATCTTTATCTATTTATTTTTATCTTGAAAATAATTAATATAATGTCGCATTTCTTTTGTCTTTACACGTTTTTCCCAGACAACCAGATAGGTGTTAAGCTTCTGCTCTTCTCGTCCATCCAAAGACAGTGAAACACAGACAAGATCTGGAAAATGGAAGTATCTCAATAACTCCGAACTGCAAAATCCTGCGCATGTACCCACATTAATCTGCGTAAAGAAGCTCTCCAGAGAAGATTCTCCATGATGTTTAAATTCTATCTTCTGTTTCAACATCTCCTCTTCGATGTAACTGTTTAATTGATGGTACGAGTCCAAAAATAAAAGTGCCTGTCCTTTTAAATTCTTCACCGTTATCATCTTATTATTTGCCAGAGGATTATCTTTATGCATCACAACACAACAGGTAATCTCATCTTTTCCCTTACAGCAAACCTCCATTTGAGGGGGCAATTCCGCTTGAGCAGCCGCCAGAATGAAACCGATATCTGCGTATCTCGTGGCAGTAAGACCAGATACAGACCGTTCAAAAAGTGGACAGCCAATTTCCTCTTCCAAGTTCACAATAGCCTTGCTTAAGGCCTGCTGTGAAATAAATAACGACTTACTGGCCTTGGTGATATTCAAATCATGATACACCTGTATGAAATATTTAATATGTCGTATTTCCATAATTTCCTCCAATTCTGTATGATCAGGGAATCGCGATTGAAGAATTGGATGTTATTTTTTTATTTTCACTGTTTCAATGGAACAATAGTGTTTTTTATCTTTACAATAACTGATTCCGACAAGAAGAATTTCCTCTCCATATCCAAGAAGAGTTCCTTCATATCTACGTTCCTTAATCTGTTTTATTGCGGTATCAGCAGATTGATTCCATTTCAGTTCAATTATCATTGCCGGTTTTCCTGACGTATCACCTCTTGGAATAAACGCAAAATCAGCAAATCCTTTTCCTGAAGGGAGTTCTCGAATAATATTATAAAATTATAACATAGAAGACTCAAGATTTCTATGTATAACCAAACTTTGTTTTTTCTACATTTTCTGTTTATATTAATGAATATCTCATTTCATGCCAGTTTTCTCCGCCCCAGGAAGAATCTGAAACACCTTCGTCGATATATCCCATCTTCTCATAGAATCCAACTTTAGATTCCAGGCAGGTGAGAACGGCTGCTTTGCGCACTTTTTCTTTCTGTCGTTTCAACTGTTCTTTCATCAACGCTCCTGCCAGACCCTGACGACGATAGGAAGGGAGTACCGCTACACTCAAAATCATAAAATAATCTCCATTTGGATCATGAAGGCTGATATCGGTAAAAAATTCATCTCTGAGATTCGGTTCATCGGTTGCGATTCCTGTGATATATCCTATCATTTTTTCTGTCCGTTTATCGATTGCTACCAAAAATAATTCAGATGCCAATCTGACTCGCTCTTTCATAATCGGCACAGTACAGGCCTCATTAGGCGGAAAACAGATGGCTTCGATGGCTGCTGCTTCCTCTCCTTCGTCCTGCTTGATTGTTCTAAATTCATAAACTTCTTGCTTTTTGGCAGCGATTTCTATTTCTTTTTCTTCTATCTGATTCATATTCTGTTCTCCTTCATATATCAGTTTGTCCGCTAAAATATCTCTTTTTTAGCCAACGATTACATCCTATCAGTTTTTGACAAATAATTCTACTCCTATCAGTTTTTATATACAACCAAATTGTCAATAGAATACTGAACAAAACAAAAAAACACCTGACGGATCAGATGTCTTCAACGTTATCCTATCAAATATATAAAAATTCTTTCCAAACACGTTATTCCCAGTCAGTCATACTTCATCCAACTGTTTGATGTTCTCTACCACCAATTGATAATCTTCCGATACTGGTACAAGCAACTTCTGACATTGATGTTCATCCATCTTTTCTGTTTTCCAGTTTCTGAGTAATTCTGTCATGGAACTTGAAGACTGTTCCAGTCTTGTAAATCCCAGATTCTGACAGACGCCTTTTAAAGAATGTGCGGCCCGGAATGCCTCTTCGTAATTTTTGCTTTCCAGAGAATCACATAATAAACGATAACTGGAATCTGACAAAAACCGAATTGCAAATTTAATGATTGGCGAAAATGTACTGTCATCGTGAGTTACATTACAAGATAGCTATATATTTTTCATACACCAAATTTTATTAATAAATCTTTAGATTCATTATACCTTTTCTTTCATAAAACATCAATGTTAAGTGTTGATTTGTCATGAAAATTGACAAGGTATTTCTGTAGATCCTTCCCTCATCAGCCTTTTGCGGACAGGTAAGAGAAAACAACC
Organism: Lachnospiraceae bacterium; assembly: GCA_028721415.1. Classification (GTDB taxonomy): domain Bacteria; phylum Bacillota; class Clostridia; order Lachnospirales; family Lachnospiraceae; genus Anaerobutyricum. The sequence goes on from JAQYIU010000025.1 coordinate 4,000, forward strand.
GCGAAA
>JAQYIU010000026.1 GCA_028721415.1 Lachnospiraceae bacterium
CATTTTACCCAAAAAAGCGAAATAATAATACGGAGAAGGAGGGATTTGAACCCTCGCACCGCGCAAACGATCTACACCCTTAGCAGGGGCGCCTCTTCAGCCACTTGAGTACTTCTCCATATGCCTAAATATAATAAAATAAAATATTTAATTCATTGCGCTTCAAATGCACAACACTATATTATATTAACAAAAACCCTATCTATTGTCAAGTATAATTTAAAATTTTTTATTTTCTTATTATTTAGACCATTCTTCTGACGCTGTCTCATACAGATTATTTCCCTCTTTATCGATTACGACAATAACTGGAAGCTCCTCAATGTACAGACGGCGAATAGCTTCTGTTCCAAGATCTTCATATGCGACTACGTCTGCTTCTTTGATACATTTTGACAGAAGTGCTCCTGCTCCACCTACTGCCGCAAAATAAACTGCTCCATTTCTTTTCATGGCATCTATCACTTCAGGGGATCTTTTTCCTTTTCCTACCATGCCTTTTAATCCTGCATCAAGCATATCCGGTGTATATTTATCCATTCTGCTGCTGGTTGTCGGCCCTGCCGAACCGATTACCTGTCCCTCTCTGGCAGGGCTTGGTCCAAGATAATATAAAACATTTCCATTTAATTTTATCGGTAACTCTTCCCCTTTTTTCATGGAATCATACATGCGTTTATGAGCAGCATCTCTGGCTGTATATATCGTTCCTGTCAAATATACATAATCTCCCGCCTTAAGGTTATCAATATCCTGTTTGGAAAGCGGAACCTGAATTACTTTTTTCATCATTCTCCTCCATCATATCCGGCATAATCTCTCTCATAACATCAAAATCTAATACCAGTTCCATTCACTCTGTATCCTTTTTATTAGACTGCCATTACAGTTCTCTTGTGCTGTGTCTGTTTACATGACAGCACATATTGACCGCAAGAGGCAGCCCTGCAATATGTGTCGCATAAGTATTAATATTAACGGCAAGAGCTGTCACAGTTCCTCCGAGTCCTGCCGGTCCGATTCCCAGGCCATTAATTTTTTCCAGAAGTTCCTCTTCCATTTCTTTTACATATGGAATATCAGAATGCGTTCCCGCCTCTCTGGTCAGTGCCTGTTTTGCCATTAAAGCTGCTTTTTCAAAAGTTCCTCCTATTCCAACACCGACAACAACCGGCGGACATGCATTTGGTCCCGCCTCTTTCACAGCAGTGATGATTGCTTCTTTAGCTCCTTCTATCCCATCTGCTGGTTTCAGCATAAAAACACGACTCATATTTTCACTTCCAAATCCCTTTGGAGCTACTGTAATTTTAAATACATCTCCCGGCACAATATCATAATGAATGACAGCCGGCGTATTATCCTTTGTATTTTCTCTGTAAAATGGATCTTTCACCACAGATTTTCTTAAATAACCTTCTATATACCCTCTTCTTACCCCTTCATGAATGGCTTCAGCCAGAGATCCGCCTTCAATTCTGACGTCCTGTCCAATAGTAACAAATACCACAGCCATTCCTGTATCCTGACAAATCGGAATCTGACTTTCTCCTGCAATTTGTAAATTTTCTTTCAGCTGTTCCAGAATCTGATGTCCCAGAGGGCTTTTCTCAGTCTCAGCTGCCTGATAGAGGGCACATTTCATATCATCCGATAAATAATAATTTGCCTCTATACACATTTCTTTAATATTCTGAATAATGCTATCCACATGGATCGTTTTCATATTCACACCTCTCATTATTATTGTTAACTCATCTCTTTCCGATAGAAAAAAAGAGGGATGCCGCTGCATCCCTCTTACCTGTTACTCTTCCAGAGATTCCTCTTTCTGTTCTTCTGTGATATTCTGGGATTCTTCCTCCGGCTCTGTCTGCCTCACTTTTGCAACTCTGGCCACTTTTATATCACTTTCTGCATCAATATTCATTAATTTGACACCCGAAGTATTTCTTCCGATTACAGAAATCGTATCACTTTTCATTCGAATGACAATACCTTCTGTTGTAATCATCATAATCTCTTCATCTTCACTGACAATCTTGGCACCTACGACATAACCGGTTTTTTCTGTAATTTTATAGCAGCGAAGTCCTTTTCCACCACGATTCTGGGCTGTGAATTCCTCGATAGGTGTTCGTTTACCCATACCTTTTTCAGAAACGATCAGCAAATCTTCCCCTTCAGAACTGATCTGCATTCCAATAACTTCATCAGAATCTCCTAATTGTATACCGATTACTCCAATAGAAACTCTTCCGATTTCTCTGACATTATCGGAAGTGAATCGAATACACTGGCCTTCTTTTGTGATGAGGAAAATATCATCGTCTTTGCCCACCTGCTTCACTTCAATCAATTCATCGCCATCTCTTAAAGTAATGGCAGCCAATCCTGTCTTTCGAATATTTTGATATTCGCTGAAATTAGTCTTTTTGATGATACCTTTTTTGGTAGCCATCATGAGATATGGTCGATCTTCCCCTTCCTCCACAGGAATAATGGCAGTAATCTTTTCTTCTGGCTGAAGCTGCAGAAGATTAATGATATTGACACCTCTGGCCGTTCTTCCGGCTTCCGGAATCTCATATCCTTTTAACCGATATACTCTTCCCCGATTTGTAAAGAACATAATATAGTTATGCGTATTCGTCATAAACATATCATTAATGATATCTTCATCCAAAACATTCATCCCTTTAATTCCCTTACCGCCACGATTCTGGCTTTGGAAATTATCCAGGGACATTCTCTTGATATACCCTAATCTGGAAACGGTAATGATCGTATCTTTTTTAGGAATCAATGCTTCATCAGAAAGATCTTCGGCATCCATCTCGATCGATGTTCTTCTTTCATCACCAAATTTATCTCGAATCAATACAATTTCTTTTCGGATCACACCGAGAAGTACTTTTTCATCTGCTAGAATTGCTTCATATTCTGCAATTTTCTTTTCCAGTTCATCATATTCTGCCTGAAGTTTTTCTCTTTCCAAACCGGTCAGAGCACGAAGTCGCATATCGACGATAGCCTGCGCCTGTTCTTCTGAGAAAGCAAAACTTTCAATCAGGCCTGTTTTCGCTTCCGCAACGCTTTTCGAACTGCGGATGATACGGATTACTTCATCAATCACATCCAAAGCTTTTAACAAGCCCTCTAAAATATGAGCTCGTTCTTTGGCTTTGTTCAGTTCATACTGTGTTCTTCTGGTCACAACATCTTTCTGATGATCCAGATAATGAGACAGCATCTCTTTTAAATTCAGAATCTTTGGCTGATTATCAACCAGTGCCAGCATGATCACCCCAAAGGTATCCTGCAGCTGCGTATGTTTAAATAACTGGTTCAGAAGAACATTGGCATTGACATCTTTTCTTGTCTCAATACAGATTCTCATTCCGGAACGATCGGATTCATCACGAAGTTCTGTAATTCCATCAATTCTCTTATCTTTGACAAGGTCGGCAATTTTCTCAATCAGCCTTGCTTTATTTACCATGTAAGGAAGCTCTGTCACGACAATTCGCTGCTTTCCATTACTCATCGGTTCAATATTCGTTACCGCACGAACCTTAATCTTTCCTCTTCCGGTACGATATGCTTTCTCAATCTCTTTTCTTCCAAGAATAGAAGCACCGGTAGGAAAATCCGGTCCCTTTACGATTTCCATCAGTTCATCAATGGATGTATCTCTGTCTTCTTCCACCTGATTGTCGATAATTTTTACGACACCGTCAATGGTTTCCCTCAGATTGTGAGGCGGAATATTCGTAGCCATGCCAACAGCAATACCCTGAGCACCATTCACCATAAGATTTGGAAAACGGGAAGGCAAAATACTCGGCTCTTTTTCCGTCTCATCAAAGTTCGGCACAAAGTCCACCGTATCTTTATAAATATCCGCTGTCATTTCCATGGATATCTTAGATAATCGAGCCTCCGTATAACGCATGGCTGCTGCACCGTCACCATCCACAGAACCAAAATTCCCATGGCCGTCCACCAACGGATATCTGGTAGACCATTCCTGCGCAAGATTAACCAGTGCTCCATAAATGGAGCTGTCACCATGAGGATGATATTTACCCATGGTATCACCGACAATACGAGCACATTTTCTGTGTGGTTTGTCCGGTCCGTTATTTAATTCAATCATTGAGTAAAGGATTCTTCTCTGTACCGGTTTCAAACCATCCCGTACATCAGGAAGAGCCCTTGAAACGATTACGCTCATGGCATAATCGATATAAGATTTCTCCATGGTGTCTTTCAAATCCACCTCATGGATTTTATCAAAAATATTACTTTCGTCCATTTTTTCCTCCTGATTCACTGGCGAATCACTGGATTATTATCAGACATCCAGATTCTGAACATATTTTGCATTGGCCTCAATAAACTCACGTCTTGGTTCTACACGGTCTCCCATAAGGGTATCAAAGGTAAGATCCAGTTCGGAAGCAGCATCCTCATCCATATTTACTCTCAGCAAAATACGTTTTTCCGGATCCATGGTTGTCTCCCATAACTGCTCGGCATCCATCTCACCCAATCCTTTATAACGCTGGATCTTATTACCGCTGTCTCTTCCAATCTCAGTCAGAATCTGATTCAGTTCTTCATCACTATATGCATACCATACTTTTCGATTCTTCTCGATTTTGTAAAGAGGAGGCTGTGCCAGATAAACATAGCCCTGGCGAATCAATTCCGGCATAAAACGATACAGGAATGTCAGAAGAAGAGTCGCAATATGTGCCCCATCTACATCGGCATCAGTCATGATGATAATCTTGTGATATCGCAATTTTGAAATATCAAAATCTTCATGAATACCGGTTCCAAAAGCCGTGATCATAGCTTTAATCTCATTATTTACTAAAATTTTGTCCAGTCTGGATTTCTCCACATTTAATATTTTTCCACGTAAAGGCAAAATCGCCTGGGTCGCACGGCTTCTCGCTGTCTTAGCGGAACCCCCGGCAGAATCTCCCTCCACGATATAAATCTCGCAGTTAGCCGGATCTTTATCGGAACAATCTGCCAACTTGCCCGGGAGACTCATACCATCCAGAGCGGACTTTCTTCTTGTAAGATCTCTGGCTTTTCTGGCTGCTTCCCTGGCTCTCTGAGCAAGGATTGCCTTCTCGCAGATCGTCTTTGCAACATTTGGATTCTGCTCCAGGAAATAGGTCAGCTGCTCGCTTACCACACTGTCAACGGCACCCCGTGCTTCACTGTTACCCAATTTCTGTTTCGTCTGACCTTCAAACTGAGGCTCAGGTATCTTTATGCTGATGATCGCCACCAACCCTTCCCTGATATCCTCTCCGGAAAGATTCTGCTCATTATCCTTTAACAACTTGCTGCTTCTCGCATAATCGTTAAAGGTTTTGGTCAGCGCACTCCTAAAACCGGCAAGATGAGTACCACCTTCCGGTGTTGTAATATTATTTACAAAACTGTAGACCCCTTCATTGTAGGAATCGTTGTGCTGCATAGCAACTTCCACATACACATCTCCCTTTTTTCCCTCGCAGTAAATCACTTCCGGATAAAGGGCCTCCTTCTGCTTATTCAGGTATTCTACATATTCTTTAATACCTCCCTCATAATGGAACATAAGAGAATTCTCCTGTTCTTCCCTGAGATCGGTCAAAACAATTTTCAGATTTCTGGTAAGGAAAGCCATCTCCCTGAGACGCTGTTTTAACACTGCAAAATCAAATTCTGTCTCCTCAAAAATCTGAGGATCCGGCAAAAATCTGACCTCGGTACCTCTTCGTTCCGTATCTCCGACGATAGTCAGAGGATACATGACTTTTCCTCTCTCATATCTCTGGCGGTAAATCTTCCCATCCCGGCTGATCTCCACTTCAAGCCAGGTAGACAATGCATTTACTACCGAAGCTCCTACTCCATGAAGCCCTCCTGATACTTTATATCCTCCACCGCCAAACTTTCCTCCGGCATGAAGAATTGTAAATACAACCTCTACAGCCGGAATTCCTTTTTTCTTATTGATTCCGACCGGAATTCCTCTTCCGTTATCCCGGACAGTGATCGAATTATCTTTATTGATAAACACCTCAATCGTATCACAATAACCTGCCAGTGCTTCATCAATCGAGTTATCTACAATCTCATATACCAAATGGTGAAGGCCTTTTGAAGAAGTGCTTCCGATGTACATTCCAGGCCTTTTACGTACAGCTTCCAGACCTTCTAATATTTGAATCTGATCCGCACCATATTCCTGAGATACGGAATTCTGTTCTTCACTCATACGAAAACCTCCTGCCAAAAATATAACAAAAATTACTTATAGCATAAGCTATATTATAACATAACTTTTACCAAAGATTCAACTTTTTAAACATATACATTTCTAAAATCTGTTTTTAACGGACATGATAATCCGAAATCGTTCCTTTTTCCACATAAAAAATTTTATCCAACTGAAGCCTTGTATTTACAAAATCTTCAAGTCCCGTACAGGAAATCATAGTCTGTATATCCGAAATACTTTCTAATAGATAATTCTGTCTGTGACTGTCCAGCTCAGAAAGCACATCATCCAGAAGTAAAATCGGTGTATCACCGGATATTTGTTCAATCAGACGTATTTCAGACATTTTAAGTGCCAGTGCTGCTGTTCTCTGCTGTCCCTGAGAACCAAATTTACGGATATCAATATCATTAATGCGAAAACCAATGTCATCTCGATGAGGGCCGGAAGAAGTCGTGCCATATCGAATATCTCTGTCTCTTTGTTGTTTTAAAAGCTCAGCAAAATCTTCTTCTTGTGCATTTTTTTCATAACTAACCCGAATCATTTCCCGATTGCCGGTAAGCCTTCCATGAATTTCTCTCATCATTTCATCCATGAGACTCATAAATTCTTCTCTTTTTTTTATTATCACCCGACCGATCTCCACCAGCTGCATATCCCATCCATCCAGAGTTTCCCGAAGAGATGGATAAATATTGATTTGTTTTAAAAGGCTGTTTCTTTCAGACAACAACTTATTGTATGCTGTCAGATACTGAAGATATCCTTTGTCTAATTGGCTCATCTCCATATCTAGAAATTTTCTTCTCTCTCCCGGACCATTTTTTATGATACCGAGATCTTCCGGAGAAAAAAATACTACCTGCAACATCCCCAGAAGATCACTACTTTTTCGAATTGGCTGTCCATCAATGGCAATTCCCTTTGTTTTTTTTTGTTTTAAATGAAAATCGAGCCGATGAGACAAATTATTTTTGTGAAAAAAAAGGCGAATATGTGCTTCTTCTTTATCAAACCCAATTAATTCCTTATCCCGGCTCCCCCGATGAGATCTGGTAGTTCCACTTAAATAAACAGCCTCCAGCAGATTGGTCTTTCCCTGGGCATTATCCCCGAAAAAAATATTGACTCCAGGTGAAAATGCAACGTGAACAGAATCATAATTTCTATAATTTTTTAATTCAATAGATTCCACATACATTTTCTTTCCTCCCTGAGCCAATATTGCAACACCTATTTTACAATTTTAATCTGTTCGCCGTCAAATTCTACCACGGCGCCATCATATAATTTCTTTCCTCGCTGTGTTGCCACTTCACCATTCACTTTCACAAGACCATCCTGAATGACAAATTTGGCATCAAGTCCGGAAGAAACCAGTCCGGCAGCCTTAAGGGCCTGACCTAATTTGATATATTCATCTCTTAATTTTACTGTTTTCATAATTCCTCCTAGATTCCACTGTTATTTACATTGATCGGCAGGATCAAATAGAGATAGGATGCCTTTTCATCCCGGATGATACAAGGAGCAATAGAATTGATCATATAAATCGTTACTTCTTCTTCATCAATCACTCGAAGAGCATCTACCAGAAATTTTGGATTAAAGCCAATCATCAGATCTTTTCCCTCTTTCTTCAGTGCGATCTGATCCTGCATGGAACCAATCTGTGAAGAAATCATGAGATCCATTTTATTATTTTCAATTTTAAGAATAATTGGTTTTTTATCAGATTCTTTTACAAATAAAGTGGAACGGTCAAGACATCTCAAGAGTTCCATCTTGTTTACCGTGATTTTAGTTTCATAATCATTGGATAACATTTGGCCGATATTATAAAATTTACCTTCCAGCAAACGAGATACTACCAGGGTTTCATCAAATTCAAATAAAATATGTTTATCTGTCAGATATAAATTTACAAAATCTTTTGCTTCTCCAGGAAGAATTTTACTGATTTCTGATAATGTTTTACCAGGAATGATCACTTCTGTCTTTGGATAAGATTCAGTCAGCTCAATTGTTCTGACTGAAATTCGGTGACCATCCAAAGATGTTATTGTAAGCTGATTATTGTCAATACTTAAAAGTTCTCCTGTCATCAATTTATTATTTTCATTATCAGATACGGAGAAAATAGTCTGTCTGATAATTTCTTTTAAATCATATTGAGATATTGTAATCTTATTTTCTTTTGTAATTTCAGGTAAATGAGAAAAATCATCTCCCTGTTTACCCATAATATTACACTGAATCTGTTCACAGCAAATGCTGGTATTTCCATTCGGCTCTGTTTCCAGAATTACCTCACTATCAGGAATCTTTTTAATGATTTCAGAAAAAAGTTTCGCTTCTAATGCTATTTTACCAGGAACAAGAATCTCTCCTTCAATTGTAGTTTCAATTCCGAGTTCCGTATCATTAGCAGTCAGTTTAATACAATTATCAAATGCTTCAATCAAAATACATTCCAGGATTTCCATAGTTGTCTTATTGGACACTGCTTTAGAAACAATATTAACTCCTCGAAGAAACTGGCTTTTAGTACAAATGATCTTCATGATTGTGTATAACTCCTTTCGGTGAAAAATTACAGATAAATATTAGTTAATATCAGTAGTAGTAGTAGTAGGGGTTGTGAAATCTGTGAATAACTCGAAAAACCCTGAAAATACAGGGAGAAATCCAATTGGATAAAGGTGCGGATAAATATGTGGATAAGCATCCGGAAAAAATAACATTATCCACAGCGCAAAAAGTATCCAAAGGTTATCCACAGCCTATTCACAGGCATTCTGAATATCTTGTGGAAAAAAATAAAGGGATGAAAAGACTCCCTTTATTCCTATTATAAAGTTGCTCAGACTGGAGGATTCAGCTTTTTCACCAGAATATCAACGTTGGTTTTAAGGACTTCATCCTTCTTAATCAGATCAAGAATTTTGTCATGACCATGGAGAACGGTAGTATGATCGCGGTTTCCCATGGCTTTTCCGATGGCCTGAAGAGAATATTCGGTGTATTTTCTGGCTAAATACATACAAATCTGTCTTGGATTAGCGATTTCTTTATTTTTTTTACGGGAAAGAATATCACTGACCGTAATATTGTAATGTTCTGCCACAATCTCCATGATGAGCTGTGGTGTGATTTCTTTCTGTGTTTCGATTGTATCTTTCAGGGCCTGTTCCGCAAGTTCCAGTGTAACCGGTTTTTTCTCTAGATTGGCAAAAACACAGATTTTATTCAGCGCACCTTCCAGTTCACGGATATTAGAATTGATGTTGGTTGCCACATACTGCATGACTTCCGAATCAATCTCAAGATTCTCAAGTTCTGCCCGTTTATTAAGGATAGCCATCTTGGTTTCATAATCCGGAGGTTGAATATCTGCAGTGATTCCCCACTCAAAACGGGAGCGAAGACGTTCCTCCAGGGTAGAGATTTCTCTTGGATGTTTATCAGATGAAATGACAATCTGTTTTTTGGCTTCATGCAGTTCATTAAAGGTATGGAAAAATTCTTCCTGCGTACTTTCTTTCCCTATAATAAACTGGATATCATCGATCAGAAGGACGTCAATATTACGGTATTTATCGCGAAATTCCTTGTTTTTATCATGTTTCAGGGAATCGATCAATTCGTTGGTGAATTTTTCGGATGTCACGTATAAAACTTTCAGATCCTTCCTATTATTAATGATGTGGTGTGCAATGGAATGCATCAAATGGGTCTTCCCAAGTCCGGCTCCTCCATATAAAAAGAGAGGATTATAAGATCCACCCGGAGATTCTGCCACGGCAACAGAAACAGCATGCGCCATTTTGTTTGTTGGTCCGACTACAAAAGTATCAAATGTGTAGCGGGGATTTAAATTGCCAATGTATTCAGCCGGAACAGATACAGCTTTTTTTTCAGGAATCACCGGTTGTGCCTGAGAATCCGTGAAAACGATCTTAAATTGTTTGCCTGTGACTTGCTCGATTGCCATGGAAATATAAATATCATAATATTTATGTTTGATAAATTCGATGCCGCGGGGTCCGCGCACAACAAAAAATGTAACCGTGTCATCGGTGACGGACTGAACGGTTAACGGTTGTATCCATGTGGTGACGGCTACAGGGGAAATATCATGCTCTTTTATAAGAATATCCATGATTTCCAGCCATTTCGACTCAATTAGTTCTTTCATTTTGTACTCCATTCCGCTGGGTATAGTATAATTTGCATGTTTCTATCGTGTAGATATTAGTGTATAACAAAGCTGAAGTTTTTTCAATATATGAAATTTTTTCTGTAAAAAAATTGTGGATAACTTCCTGTGGATAACTGAAAAAAGGGGAGAAATTTATGGAAAAAAAGCAGATAAAATAGATTGTGGATAACTTTTCGGGAATTATACACAGAAAAAATATGTCGAAATTGTGCGGTTTTTTAAAAAAAAGGGAGGAGACAGTGTGAATAAATGGATAGTTATGCACAGGTTATGCACAAATTGTGGATAACTCGTGGATAACCTTGTGTTTATCTGTGGAAAAAGCAAAAAATCAGATTTCATGCAGAAAATGTAAAGGATTTTACTTGACGTCGATACCTTTTTTCAATATAATAGGAGTGGTGTTTTTCAACAGAAAACAAAAATCGAAGGAGGTGGCTTTCGCTATGAAGATGACATATCAGCCAAAAAAGAGACAGAGATCTAAAGTTCATGGATTCAGAAAAAGAATGAGCACTGCTAATGGCAGAAAAGTTTTAGCCAGAAGAAGAGCAAAAGGAAGAAATAAATTGTCAGCTTAGGTCGCAGTCATGTGGCCTTTTCTTTTCTCATTTGTTCGGAAAGGTGAGAATGTTTGAAAAGTAAATTTCAATCTTTAAAAAAGAATCAACAATTCCGGTCTGTATATCGTAACGGAGTATCGAAGGTTAACCGATTATTTGTTATGCTGGTCATTGAGAATGACCTTCCATATAACAGAGTTGGAATTTCTGTAAGTAAAAAAGTTGGAAACAGTGTCATCCGGCACAGAGTAACCAGAGTTATTCGTGAAGTGGTGCGTCTTCACTGGGAAGAAGTCCAGCAGGGACATGACATTGTTATTGTGGCACGAAGTACAGCAAAAGAGTTCGATTATCAGCAATTTGAGCGTGCCATTATGCATTTGTTGAAATTACATCATTTATTGAAAGAAGATTCAGAATGAAAACTATTTTCATCAGATTAATTGAGTTTTATCAGAAATATTTGTCGCCGCTTAAAGGAAGGTCGACATGTATTTATACACCCACCTGTTCGCAGTATGCCATTGAAGCAATTGAAAAATATGGTTTTATCAAAGGGGGATGTCTGGCAGTATGGAGAATTCTTCGCTGCAATCCTTTTGCAAAAGGTGGGTATGATCCGGTTCCGTAATTAAGGAGGAAAAGTATGTTATTGACGCAGTCAACTACTCCGATCATAGGGTGGATTGCTACTCTGTTGGGTTACGTCATGGAATTGATCTACACAGTATTAGATTCCGTGGGAATTCAGAATGTCGGTTTATGTATTATTATCTTTACGATTTTTGTTCGTCTGCTCATGCTTCCGATGACATTTAAGCAGCAGCAGTTCACAAAGATCAATCAGATCATGCAGCCTGAGATTGCAAAGATTCAGAAAAAATATCGCAATAAAAAAGATCAGGCATCTATGGTAAAACAGAATGAAGAGATTCAGGCTGTTTATGAAAAATATGGAGTCAGCCCGACAGGAGGATGTCTTCAGTTAATTATTCAGTTCCCGGTATTATTAGCTTTATATCAGGTTATTCGAAAAATTCCTGCATATATTCCGCAGGTTAAAGCAACATATATGACTGCTGTTACCGCTATTTCCGGACAGGCGGGTTATATTGATAAGATTAATAAGATTTCAGAAGGACTTAAGTCCTCTTACGTGACGGAGCTTGCAAAAGATGCTTCTCCTGACCAGGTTATTGATGTGCTTAACTATTTTACAGCAGATACATGGGATAAACTGGCAGCGGCATGTCCGTCTGTTTCTTCCGTTATTGAGAATGTTTCTCATGAGATTACATCCATCAATGACTTTGTGTTTGGAATCAATGTGGCACAGACACCGGGACTTCATATTTCTGTATATTTAATCATCCCTATTTTAGCTGCTTTATTCCAGTTCTTATCTGCGAAGACCATGCAGCAGCCGCAGATAGATGGTAATGACCAGATGGCCAGCATGAATAAGAGCATGACATACATGATGCCGTTGATGTCACTGTATTTCTGTATCATCATGCCTGCAGGTCTTGGTATATACTGGGTGACAAGTGCTCTGTTCCAGTGTATTCAGCAGGTAGCGATCAATACTTACATGAATCATGCTGATCTGGAAAAGATGGTAGCCAAGAACAGAGCGAAGGCAGAGAAGAAGAAAGCAAAAGGTAAGAAATCAATCATGGAAAGACTGACACAGACTTCCGCTAAGGCTGAAGCTGCCAAAGAGGAGTATGAACATCGTTCCAATACCATGAGAGAGATTTCTACCATGAATTTAAAGAAAATCAATTCAAAAGCAGAAGATCAGTATGAGAATATTGATACAAGTACATTAGGAGAAATTGGGAAAAAAGCTTATCTGGTATCACAATATGAGAAGGAACATAATACCAGGGGAGGTAAAAAATAGTGGAAGTTATGGAATTTAAAGGCAAAACAAAAGAAGATGCCATTACGGCAGCTACTGTTGAGCTTGGAATTACCAGTGATAAATTAGACTATGAAGTAATTGATGAGGGAAGCGCAGGTTTTTTAGGTATTTTTAATGTAAAACCTGTAGTGATTCGTGTTGCAATCAAGAAATCTCTTGTGGAGAGAACACAGGAGTTTTGTGATGAGCTGTTTGCGGCCATGAAGGTGGAGACGGTTGTTACCATTGATTTTAAGGAAGAAGACAATGTGATGAACATTGATTTATCCGGGCCTGATATGGGAATCCTTATAGGGAAACGTGGACAGACTCTCGATGCTCTGCAGTATCTGATCAGTCTTTTTGTAAACAAAGAAGGCGATGCTTATATTCGTGTAAAACTTGATACGGAGAATTACCGTGAGAGAAGAAAAGCAACCCTTGAAAAACTGGCAAAGAAGATTGCATATACTGTTAAGAGAACAAAAAAGGCTGTTTCTTTGGAACCAATGAATCCTTATGAAAGAAGGGTAATTCATTCTGCACTTCAGAATGACAGATATGTCTGCACGAAGAGCGAAGGAGAAGAGCCATATAGAAAAGTCGTTATCATGTTAAAAAAAGACAGATAACATAAGATGTAAAAGTAATAAGGATGTTTAAAGATTCCACAGGATTTTTAAACATCCTATTTTTGAATGGAGCTGTTTTAGAATGATAAATGAATTTGATACCATTGCTGCAATTGCCACGGCTGTATCCAACGCCGGAATTGGCATTATCAGAATCAGTGGAGATGACTCTTTAAGAATTATCAGTGAAATTTTTGAACCCTATAATAAGAATATAAGAGCAGATGAACTGGAAAGCCACCGGGTATATTATGGTAATATTAAAGACGGGGAAGAAATTATTGATGAATGTATCGTTATCGTTATGAAAGGTCCCCACAGTTATACCAAAGAAGATGTGGTTGAAATTGACTGCCATGGTGGCGTTTCTGTTGTATATCGAGTGTTGAATCTGGTGATTTCCCGTGGAGCAAGACCGGCAGATCCGGGAGAATTTACAAAAAGAGCCTTTTTAAATGGAAGAATTGATTTATCACAGGCTGAGGCTGTCATGGAATTGATTGATTCTAAAAATGAACTGGCCAGACGGAATTCTGTTGCACAGCTTAAAGGTAATTTATCAGAAAAAATAAAAAAGATTCGGGAAGAAGTGTTATATCAGATAGCTTATATTGAATCAGCGCTGGATGATCCGGAGCATATCAGTCTGGATGGATATCCACAGCATCTATCCGGTTTGGTGGATAAATGGATAGATATCACACAGAAAATGTTGAGTTCTTATGATGATGGAAGATATATTTCCGAAGGGATTCGGACCTGTATTGTGGGCAAACCGAATGCCGGTAAATCTTCTTTTTTAAATGCTCTTCTTGGAGAGGAGAGAGCAATTGTTACGGAAGTGGCAGGAACTACAAGAGATACGTTGGAGGAATCTGTAACCATCGATGGTATTACATTGAATATGATCGATACCGCCGGAATCCACGATACTGAGGATAGGGTAGAAAAGATTGGTGTGGAGAAAGCAAGAAAAGAAATTGAGAATGCCGATATCATTTTATTCCTGGCAGATAGTTCCATTCCACTGGAAAAAGAAGATTTTGATATTCTGGAAGAAATTAAAGATAGAAAGAAAATTGTTCTTTTAAATAAATCGGATACCGATGCAGAATTTGATGATACTCCGCTTAGAGAATATTTGAATGAAGAAGATCCAATCATTTCCATATCAGCAAAATACAATGAAGGCATTGATGATTTTATTATTGAGTTAAAAAATTTGATGTTTCATGGTAGAATAGATACGAATAATGAAATGTACATTACCAATGCTCGTCATAAGAAGGCATTGGATGATGCAGTGGAAAGTTTTCAGTGTGCAAAAACCAGTATTGAAGATGGTATGCCGGAAGATTTCTTTACCATTGATCTGATGAATAGTTATGAAAAACTTGGACTGATTGTGGGGGAATCTGTAGAGGAAGATTTGATTAATGAGATTTTTTCAAGATTTTGCACAGGTAAATAAGAAAAAGAGGATAGAATGAAAACAGTAGAAGAATATTATGACATCATTGTGGTCGGTGCCGGACACGCCGGTTGTGAGGCTGCTTTGGCGGCAGCACGTCTGGGATGCGAGACAATTATATTTACCGTCAGCATGAACAGTGTGGCACTGATGCCATGTAATCCCAATATAGGTGGAAGTTCCAAGGGACATCTGGTCAGAGAGATTGATGCCCTTGGGGGTGAGATGGGAAAGAATATAGACAAAACCTATATTCAGTCAAAAATGCTTAATAAATCCAAAGGCCCTGCCGTACATTCTCTGAGAGCCCAGGCAGATAAAGATGCTTATTCCATGATGATGAGATATACGATGCAAAATACCGATCATCTGACTCTTCGTCAGGCAGAGGTGACAGAGCTTATTGTAGAAGAGGGAGAGATTCGTGGAGTAAAAACATTTTCCGGAGCGATTTATCATGCCAAAACGGTGGTTCTTGCCACAGGAACTTATCTGAAAGCACGATGTCTTTATGGTGAGGTGGTTAATTATACGGGACCAAACGGATTACAGGCAGCCAATTATTTAAGTAAATCGTTGGAAGATAATGGTATCGAACTTTATCGATTTAAGACTGGTACCCCTGCAAGAATTGATAAAAGATCGGTGGATTTCAGTGTGATGGAAGAGCAGTTTGGAGATGAAAAAATCGTTCCATTCAGCTTTACCAATAAAGAAGAAGATATTAAAAGAGAGCAGATTTCCTGCTGGCTTACTTATACCAATGAGGAAACCCATAAAATCATTCGTGATAACCTGGACAGATCTCCGCTTTATTCCGGTATGATTGAGGGAACCGGTCCGAGATATTGCCCTTCAATTGAAGATAAGGTGGTACGATTTGCAGATAAAAATCGTCATCAGCTTTTTATTGAGCCGGAGGGAGAGTATACCAATGAAATGTATGTGGGTGGTATGAGCAGTTCTTTACCGGAGGATGTGCAGTACGCGATGTATAGGACCGTGAAAGGTCTGGAAAATGTAAAGATTATCCGAAATGCTTATGCCATCGAATATGATTGTATTAATCCGAACCAGTTAAAATTATCTCTTGAATTTAAGAAAATCAGTGGTCTGTTCAGTGGAGGGCAGTTTAACGGCAGTTCCGGTTATGAAGAGGCAGCGGCCCAGGGCCTGATTGCCGGTATTAATGCAGCAATGAAATGTCAGGGAAGAGAACCGCTTATTCTCGATCGTTCTCAGGCGTATATTGGAGTTTTAATTGATGATCTTGTCACAAAAGAGAATCACGAGCCTTATCGCATGATGACTTCCAGAGCAGAATATCGCCTTCTTCTTCGCCAGGATAATGCAGATATGCGTCTGACAGAGATAGGATATGAAATTGGACTTATTGATAAAGATAGATATGATGCTCTTTGTGTGAAAAGAGAACAGATTGAAAAAGAAATCCAGAGATTAAAAGATACGAATATCGGTGCGAATAAGAAAGTGCAGGAACTTTTAAGTGCCAATGGCAGTACACCGCTTAAGAGTGCCTCTAGCCTGGCAGAGCTTGTGAAACGTCCGGAACTTAATTATGAGATTTTGGAGCCGATTGACCCGGAGAGAAAGCCTCTCGATGAAGCTGTAATTGAGCAGGTAAATATTAATCTCAAATATGAGGGATATATTTCACGTCAGATGAAGCAGGTGGAACAGTTTAAAAAAATGGAAAATAAATTGATTCCGGATAACATTGTTTATGAAGAGGTTCATAATCTTCGTAAAGAGGCTATTCAGAAATTAAATGATGTTCATCCTCATTCTATAGGGCAGGCATCCAGAATATCCGGTGTTTCTCCATCGGATATCTCTGTACTTCTGATTTATATTGAACAGATGAGATATCGAAATAAATAGATGTGTTGAATTGACGTTAGTTTATCCATATAAGGAAGTATTATATGAATTTTAAAGAAAAACTGAAAATTAAAGCAGAAAATATTGGGATTACTTTAAATGATACTCAGTTACAACAGTTTCAGGATTTTTATGAGCTATTGATTGAAAAAAATAAGGTGATGAATCTTACGGCCATTACCGAAGAAGAAGAGGTAATCGATAAACATTTTATAGATAGCCTGACATGTAAACGAGTGATGGATATGAATCAGGTAAGATCTGTCATTGATATTGGAACCGGAGCCGGTTTTCCGGGAATTCCTCTGAAAATCGTTTATCCGGAGATAGAATTTGTCTTGCTGGATTCTCTTAATAAAAGAGTGAAATTTTTAAATGAAGTAATTGAGGCATTGCATTTGGAAAAAATTCAGGCAGTTCACGGAAGAGCAGAAGACCTGGCGAGAAAACCAGAGTTTCGAGGCAGGTTTGATTTGTGTGTGTCCAGAGCAGTTGCCAATCTGAGTACGCTAAGTGAATATTGTATTCCATTTGTCAGAGTAAATGGATATTTTATCTCTTATAAAGCGCAAAAAGGACTTGAAGAGATACAGGAATGTAATCATTGTATGAAGGAACTGGGCAGTAAGATCATAGATACAGATGAATTTCAATTAACGGATGAAGATTCAAAACGTGTTTTAATTAAAATAAAAAAATGTAAAGGAACTTCAAAAATGTATCCAAGAAAGGCCGGAATTCCATCCAAAAATCCTTTATAGATTGAGAACAGGAGGTCGTATATGAGTGTGAAAGATAAAAATGGTATTTTCATTCAAAATTCAAATTTAAAAGATCGTCTCACTGTTCTGAATGACAGATTAAAAAGACATTTATCTTCAGAGTGTATTTATCTGGCTGATCAGAAAGCTGATCTTGAAAATCAGGTGATGCAGCTTAAAATAGAAAAGGAACAGAAAGATAAAACCTTATTTCAGAATGTTGAAAAGAAGGATGTCAGGAAGTTCTTTTCTCCATTGAATCTGAAAGAAATCGAAAAAGATCAGAAAGATGAAAAGCAGAAACAGATTACGATGGAGATGGAGCGTATTCAACAGGAAATCATTCAAATTGAAAATCGAATGAATGAAATAAAAGAGCTGATTTATGATATGGATGATCTGGTCAATGACCGTCAGTTTATAGAATCAATCGAAGAGAAAGACTCTGAACAGAAAATAGAAAAAATATTCTAAAAGGATACTATTTTAACAGACATAATAGAAAGGAAGAGAAGATGAAAAATCAATTAATTGACATTTTAGCAGAAAATTTGACAGAATTATCAAAAGAAGATATTGCAGAAGCACTGGAAATTCCGAAAAAAGCGGATATGGGTGATTATGCATTCCCATGTTTTAAATTAGCTAAAATATATCGTAAAGCACCGAATATGATCGCTCAGGATCTGAAAGAGAAAATTGAAGCAGGTTCCTATGCTATATTTTCAAAAGTAGAAAATGTAGGTGGATATATCAATTTCTTTTTTGACAAAGAACAGTTTGCAAAACAGATTGTTGACACAATTTCTAAAGAAGATTTTGGTTCTTCTGATATGGGAGAAGGAAAAACAATTTGTATTGATTATTCTTCACCAAACGTGGCAAAAAATTTCCATGTTGGTCATCTGAGAACAACAATCATTGGAAATTCTCTGTATAAGATTTATTCCAAACTTGGTTATCATGTAGAAAGAATTAACCATCTTGGTGACTGGGGAACACAGTTTGGTAAGCTGATCGTTGCCTACAAAAAATGGGGAAGTAAAGAAGACGTAGAGAAAAACGGTATTGCTGAACTTATGAAAATTTATGTGAAGTTCCATCAGGAAGCAGAAAAAGATGATTCTCTCAATGATCAGGCAAGAGAATGGTTTGTGAAGATGGAACAGGGCAATGAAGAAGCCTTATCTATCTGGCAGTGGTTTAAAGATATCAGTTTAATCGAATACAAACGTATCTACAAATTACTTGGAATGGATTTTGACCATTTTACAGGAGAAAGTTTCTACAGAGATAAAACTCAGGGTGTTGTTGACATGTTAAATGAGAAAAATCTTCTTGTGGAAAGCGAAGGAGCAAATATTGTTCCTCTCGATGATTATAATATGGCTCCATGTCTCATTACAAAGAAAGACGGAAGCAGTATTTACGCAACTCGTGATCTGGCTGCATTATTCTACCGTAAAAATACTTACAACTTCGATAAATGTATTTATGTTACTGGATTAGAGCAGAAACTTCACTTCGCTCAGGTATTTAAAGTAATCGAGCTTCTTGGTTATGATTGGTACAAAGATCTGGTACATGTTCCGTATGGTCTTGTCAGCATGGAAGGTGGAAAATTATCTACCAGAAACGGTAATGTCATTTACGCAGAAGAAATCTTACATGAGTCCATCAATAAGATTTATGAAATTATTGAAGAAAAGAATCCAGATCTTCCAGACAAAGAAACTGTTTCAAGACAGGTTGGTATTGGTGCAATTCTGTTCAATGACCTTTACAACCAGAGAATCAAAGATGTTGTCTTTAACTGGGATAAAATCCTCAACTTTGATGGAGAGACAGGCCCTTATGTTCAGTACACTTATGCAAGATGTGCAAGCGTCTTCCGTAAAGTAGGAGATGTACAGATTCCGGAAGAAATTGATTACAGTGTATTAACAGATGATGTGACAATGAATCTGTTAAAAGATATCACAAGATTCCCAGGTGTTGTAAAAGATGCCGCAGATAAATACGAACCATTTATGATTGCCAGATTTGCAGTATCTGTAGCACAGCATTTCAACAAATTCTACCATGATTGCCAGAT
>JAQYIU010000027.1 GCA_028721415.1 Lachnospiraceae bacterium
AGAATGAATATGATGCAATTATATCATAGATAATGTTGCCGAAATTTATTTCTCTTTTTCTGCAAAAATATCAATTGTCATGAAGTTATTACTTATGGTATTCTATAACCAGTATTTGTAATTATACAAAAGCGAATTTCAATGGAAATGAGGAGAAATGATATGAAAAAAATGAGAGCGTCCCTGGGCTTGTTAGCCGTGATTTTTTGCCTGTGTATGGCCATGACAACCAAAGTTGAGGCGGCACAATTAGAAGGACATTTAAGTACCTCTGCCGGAAGTGCGGCAGGAGAAGTCCGGGTACTGGATGTTCCAGCCAATAGCTTTAATATTTATGCTATGACGGTGAAGAGAGATATGGTAGGGATTCAGGTAAATCACACGTATTCGGATTTGATTTCTTATAATCAGGTTGGCCTCTTCGATATCAGTGGAAAGAATCTTTTGGATACCTTTGTGATTAAAAGAGGAGAGACAAGGGTAGCTTTTAAGAATCTGAAAAAGAATAAAATCTATACTTATAGCGTGCGGACAGTACAGCCGAATTTTGAAACGTATACCTGGGATCCGGTTTCTTCCTGGGCTACGAGAAAAACCTTTACGACAGCTACTTATACCGGGAAGAAAATAGGGAAGGCGAAAGGATTTTCCATCAAGGTTCCAAAGATTTCCGGCATCAAATATTACTATGTCTATATATCCAAAAAGAGTACCAGCGGATATAAGAAGGTGAAGACGGTGAAACCGGGTAAAAAGGTGAATATCACCAACTATCGCGGGAAGAAATTTAAAACCTGGCAGAATTATTACGTGAGAGTCATTCCGGTGATGAAGAACAGAAGTTGTAAATGCTTCTCCACAACAAATAAAACCTATGATTTTCGGTATTCAATTTCTGTAAGTTATAAATAATTAAGGAGGGAAACTTATGAAAAAACGAATCAGTAGCGCAATTTTCAGTATTTTCTTTTTGGCAGTATTGTTTGTGCTGGCTCCGAATATTAAGGCAGAGGCGGCAGAGATCAAACAGTCAGCAACAACCAGAAATTCAGTGACCATTTCCTGGGACGATCCGTACAGTGGTTATTCCTATTATAAAACGACAGCCTACCGGGTTTATGTGGGAACCATAGATGCCAATTACAATTATAATTATGTATTGTATGAGACTTTGCCGGCATCTCAGAGAAGTATTCAGATTAATAACCTTCCGGCAGGTTGTGAAAGAAAAATAAAAATAGAATATGATTATATATCAGAGTATAGTTCAACACCTCATACATTATATATGGGAGAATATATCAGAACCCTTCCTGGAGAGGTGACAGGATTAAGACAGGCGAGATGGTATTATTGGAGTAAAAGCTTTGATGCAACCTGGGATGAACAGACAGGTGTAGATGGTTATCAATATATTGTAAAAACAAACAAGAATAAGACAAAGGCATCCGGAACTGCGAAATATTCCAATTCTTTTTCTGTAGATAAGATTTCCAATTCAGTGGTTTATTCCGGAAGAGTAAGAGCTTACAGCACAATTAATGGTGTGAAATACTATGGACCTTGGTCCGATACCGCATATTTCATGACTCAGCCGCAGATTACGAAGGCAAAGATTTCCGGCAATAAACTGTCTGTTAAATGGAAAAAGGTTGGTGGAGCAACCGGTTATGATGTGTATGTATCCACAAAGAAAGCCAGTGGATATAAGAAAGTGAAATCTGTTTCCAGTAGAACAACTTCTGCTACCATCAAAAAGCTTGGAACAAAGAAATTCTCCAAGAAGAAAACTTATTATGTATATATTGTGACAAAGAAAACGGTGAAAGGTCGCACAAGTAAGAGCGGAAGACTCTACTATTGGAATACAAAGAATAATAGTAAAGTCGGTTATTTTTAAATATATTCTGTGGTGAAGATTAAAATCAAATAAAGTTTATATCCTAAAACCAGTTGCCATTCTTCTTTTTTAAGAGTATGATGAAGAGAAAAGAGAATAATGGCAGGAGAGGATTATGAACGATAAGACAATGAATCTCATAAACCGGATTTTATATTATGTGGTGGCACCGATTCTGATTCTGGAATTTATTTTATCGGATATCGGATTGCTGAAATTCACAGGAGCAATATTTGCGGTATCGCTAGTGGT
>JAQYIU010000028.1 GCA_028721415.1 Lachnospiraceae bacterium
AAAAAAGTATGGAATTATCAAAATACATGAAAAGTATCATCGATATGGACAGGGCGTCGGTGGTAATCTGTGATCTGGAGCACACGATCATTTATATGAATCCGGCAGCCGTTTATCGTTATGGTAAGAGTGGAGGCAGTGAGTTGGTCGGAAAAAGTCTCATGAACTGCCATAATGAGAAATCCCGCGAGATAATTGAAAAGGTAGTGGCATGGTTTGCAGAAGATGCCATGCACAATATGATCTACACCTTTCATAATGAAAAAGAAAATAAAGATGTTTATATGGTAGCACTTCGAGATGAAGAGAAGAATCTCATCGGGTATTATGAAAAACATGAATATCGAAATCCGGAAACAGCCCGTTTGTATGATTTTGAGCAATCTCTGATATAGGAAATTATATCGCAAAAGCTCCTGGCTATTTCTCAGAAGATGATGATACCTTCTGAGCTATACAAATGATGGGGAATCGTAATGGGAATATTATATTTCAGACTTTTGATTATTTTAAATGAAGAAGACAGTGAGTCAACCTATTACCACATCGCAGTTGTTATGCTCCGACATTTTAAGTAGCTCAATGAATATTCGATTATTCAACTGGCGGAATTATGTGATGTCTCCAAATCAACTATTTCCAAGTTTATTCGATATATTGGATATGAAGATTTTGCCGATTTTCGGTATGCAACGTTGCTTCAGGAAAATAAATATGGGAATCAGTTTAATTACGAAACAAATGTAATGAATTTTATTGAGAGAAATTCTCTTGATACATATATATATTAACCGTTCAATCGGATATTCTGGCAACTTATCAAAGTCTTGACTGGAATGCGATAGACAGGCAGGTAGAAGATTTGATGAATTATGAACGGGTTGGAGCATTTGGACTGATGTTCTCTGAAACGGCGGCGCTTGATCTTCAGATTAAGCTTTCCTATAACAAAAAAATTATTGTTACCAATCTGAATGATATGAAACAGGAGAAATTTATAGAAGAAGCGGGAGAAGATACGTTACTTATCATTTTTAGTGATCCCGGATATTAAAATCGCGAATCTCGTAGAGGATTCGCGGGCGAGCTGCACAGCAACGCAGTTGCCTTCTTCTGTGCAGCTCTGCCGTCCCGCCGGAGGCTTTTATCGAAGTCGGAGTTTTCTCCGACGAGATAAACAAGCTTCATAATAAGATCCAAAATGACAAGACAGGACAGCACCTGTTTGAATTGAAAAAGACAGCATAAATTTTAATATTTCAAAATACATATCAGATTGATTTTTTGTCTAAGACAGAAGGCTTAGATAAGTGCGCTTTTTCAGCAGTACAAGTGCCGTAACTTTAGCCAAAGTAAGCAGATTCTGCTGTGAAAATGCGCACAAAAAGTCCGTCAGCAGTTACGGTCGTTAGACCGTTACTGCGACGGAACCCTCTTTTTGATTATTGCGACACTCCCGGTCTCTTCTCGTTGTAAATTCATAACGCATCATGTATAATCAGATAGAAGAAATCCTAATGAAAAAATACAGGAGAATCAATATGTCTAAAAAAGGCGGTTTTTTACCGACAAATTTAATAGAAATGAGAGAGCGGGGCTGGGAACAGGCCGATTTTGTCTATATATCCGGTGATGCATACGTGGACCATCCTTCATTCGGGGCGGCTATTATCACGAGAATATTAGAGGATGTCGGATACAAAGTGGCTTTTATCGCCCAGCCGGACTGGAAAGATGACAAGAGTATCACAATTTGTGGCGAGCCAAGATTGGCTTTTTTAGTTTCTGCGGGAAATATGGATTCCATGGTCAATCACTATACGGTGGCAAAGAAGAGAAGGCATCAGGATGCTTACACACCAGGAGGCGGATTTTCCAGAAGGCCGGACCGGGCGACCATCGTATACAGTAATCTGATTCGGAAAACCTATAAGAATACACCGATTCTGCTCGGAGGCATCGAGGCTTCCCTCCGGAGAATGGCTCATTATGATTACTGGAGTGACAAGGTGAAGCGCTCCGTTTTGCTGGATGCGGGTGCTGATCTTCTGATGTATGGGATGGGAGAACATTCGGTTCTGGAAATTGCGGAAGCCCTTGACAGCGGAATCAATGTGAAAGATATCACCTATGTGAGAGGGACAGTATTCAGATGTAATTCTCTGGAAGAACTTGGAGGAGATTATGAATTACTCCCGTCATATCCGGAAATACTGGAATCAAAGAGACATTATGCGGAGAGCTATTATCAGCAATATTTAAATACCGATGCGATTACCGCAAAACGTCTGGTGGAACCTTATAAAGAGAAAGAATATATCGTACAGAATCCGCCGGCATTGCCTCTGTCTACAGAAGAGATGGATCACATTTACGAACTTCCATATATGAGAACCTGGCACCCAGCCTATGACAGGGAGGGCGGAGTTCCGGCCATTGAGGAAGTGAGATTTTCCTTGGTCAGCAATAGAGGGTGTTTCGGAGGATGTAACTTCTGTGCCCTTACCTTCCATCAGGGAAGAAGAGTGCAGGTGAGAAGTCATGAATCTCTCATCAAGGAAGCAGAGCTGATGACAAAAGATACACATTTTAAAGGTTATATCCACGATGTGGGCGGTCCGACGGCAGATTTCAGGCATCCTGCCTGTCGAAAACAAATCGAAAAAGGAGTCTGTAGTCATCGTCAGTGTCTTTTCCCGAAAACCTGTCCGAATCTGGACAGTAGCCATGAAGATTATATCAGTCTACTCCGGAAACTTCGGCAGATAAAAGGAGTGAAAAAGGTATTTATCCGTTCCGGTATTCGTTTTGATTATGTTCTGGCCGATAAAAAAACTGATTTCATGAAGGAACTATGTCGTTATCATGTGAGCGGACAGCTCAAGGTGGCCCCGGAACATATCTGTGATACAGTACTTTCCATGATGGG
The DNA here is from genome assembly GCA_028721415.1 of Lachnospiraceae bacterium. GTDB lineage: Bacteria > Bacillota > Clostridia > Lachnospirales > Lachnospiraceae > Anaerobutyricum. Next base: position 2,930 of record JAQYIU010000028.1, read on the forward strand.
CAAGCCGGGCAATGATGTATACGAGAAATTTGTTGATTCCTATTATAAAACAAATAAATCTTTAGGGAAAAAACAGTTTCTGGTACCGTATCTGATGTCTTCTCATCCGGGTTCCGGTCTGAAAGAGGCGGTGGAACTGGCAGAATATGTGAGAGATCTCGGATATATGCCGGAGCAGGTACAAGATTATTATCCGACACCGGGAACCATTTCCACCTGTATGTATTATACGGGACTAGATCCAAGAACCATGAAAACTGTTTATGTGCCGAGGAGCATGAAGGAGAAGCAAATGCAACGGGCGCTGATTCAATATAGGGATCCGAAGAATTATGATTTGGTTCGCGAAGCATTGATAAAAGTCGGTCGAGAAGATCTCATTGGTTTTGATGAGAAATGTCTGATTCCACCGCGGAAAATGGCTTCTCCACTGAGAACAAAAAAAAATGTGAAAAACGGAAAAGAGCGAGTGGCAGATCAAAAAAGAGTTGGTAATAACAATTATGGAAAAAACAGGAAAACAACACCGGGAGCTGCCGAAATAAAAACAGAAAAACGGAAAAAGAAAACAATCCGTAATGTTCATAAAAAGAAAACAAGTGGGAGATAGAGATGAAGATAGGAATCATAACAGGTGCTTCTTCCGGAATGGGGAAAGAGTTTGTAAAAATTGCACTGGAAGAGAACCTTGATCTGGATGAAATCTGGGTAATCGCCAGAAGAAAAGAGAGATTGGAAATCTGGCAGAAACATTATAAGGAACAGACATTTCGCGTTCTCCCGCTGGATTTACAGAAGAAAGAAGAATTTGAGATTTTAAAAAAAGAACTGGAAGAATGTTGTCCGGAAATCTCACTCCTGATTCACAGTGCGGGTTTTGGTATCATGGGACGAATCGAAGAATTGCCTGTGGAAGAACAGACAGAGATGGTGGATGTGAACTGTCGGAGCGTGGTGGAACTGACTTCCCTGGTTCTCCCTTATATGGAAGAAAGTGGACGGATGATCTTCATGGCTTCTTCGGCTGCGTTTCTCCCACAACCGGGATTTGGTGTCTATGCAGCCACAAAGGCTTTTACGCTAAGTTATGTCAGATCTCTTCGGGCGGAGATGCGATACAAAAAACTGAGAGTTACGGCCGTTTGTCCGGGAGCTGTGAAGACAGAGTTTTTTAACCGGGCTGCAGCGAAAAGACACATCCCCGCCTACAAGAAAATGGTGATGGCAGATCCGAAAAAAGTTGTGAAAAAAGCCTGGAAAGATAATTTGCAGGATAAAGAGATTTCTGTTTATGGAAAGCCGATGCAGCTTTTCTGGCTGGGAACGAAATTGATTCCGCATCAGATATTTTTACATTTTATGGGAAGGAAGAAAGAGGCGTGAGAGAAATTAAAATAACGAAAGTGCAGGCCGGTCAGCGTCTGGATCGTTTTCTCGGCAAATATCTCCCGGAAGCTTCCGGCGGTTTTCTGCACAAAATGCTTCGCAAAAAGAATATAAAATTGAACGAGAAAAAAGCAGAGGGCAATGAAAAGCTGATGGACGGAGACCGGATTCAGATATATTTTTCTGAGGAGACCCTGGAGAAATTTACCGGAAAGAACCAGAAAAAGACAGAACCAAAACAACAGCTCACAGCGAAGCAGAAGGAACTGAGAAAGCAGGTTCGCCTTCTTTTTGCCTCAGAAAATGTGTTGATTTTCCATAAGCCTGCGGGAATGCTCACCCAGAAAGCAGAGAGAACAGATGACTCCCTCAACGATTATCTTTTGGACTATTGTCAGGAAAAAGGGTATGTGGATGAACAGATGCTTAGAAGTTTCCGTCCGTCGGTGGCAAATCGTCTCGATCGAAATACCAGCGGAATTGTTCTCTGCGGTATTACAACGGCAGGTTTGCAAGCCCTTAGTTCCCTCTTAAAAGAAAGAAAGCTGGAGAAATACTATCTGTGTCTTGTGAGAGGTAAGGTGGAAAAAAATCAGAAAATCCGTGGCTATCTAAGAAAGAATGAGAATGACAATAAAGTGACTTTATATCAGAAACCGATGGAGGGTGCTGTCCCTGTCGAGACCTGGTATGAGGTGGTAAGAAATACAGAACAGGCATCTTTATTGAAGATTCGTCTGATTACCGGAAAAAGTCATCAGATTCGGGCGCATCTGGCATCGATTGGTTATCCGCTTTTTGGAGATGGCAAATACGGAAGCAGGTCATTCAATGAAACACTTCGGAAAGAAGAAGGCGTGAAATATCAGATGCTTCACAGCTATGAACTTATCGTGCCGGAAAATCTGTCTCTTCCATTAAAAGAACTGGAAGGATTACATGTCATTGATCCGGTATCGACTGATTTTTCCAATGTACTTAAAAACTGGAATGTTATGGCTCCTTCTGTCGAAGTGGAGGAACGATAATGGCAACGTGGAATTCTAGAGGATTACGAGGCTCAGTCCTCGAAGAGATGATTAATTATACCAACCAGAAATACCGTGATAAAAAACTGGCACTGATTCAGAAGATACCGACGCCGATCACACCGGTTCGTTTCGATAAAAACACCCGGCACATTACATTAGCCTATTTTGAACAGAAAAGTACCGTGGATTATATCGGTGCTGTCCAGGGAATTCCGGTCTGCTTTGATGCCAAAGAATGTGCGGTGGACACATTTCCTCTTCAGAATATTCATCCGCATCAGGTTGAATTTATGAAAGCCTATGAGGAACAGGGGGGAATCAGTTTTCTGCTGATATATTATTCCCATCGGCAGGAATGTTATTATCTTCGTTTTGCAGAAATGATGAAATACTGGGAACGAATGAACGATGGCGGACAGAAAAACTTCAAGCATGGAGAACTGGATGAGGGATACTTTGTACCTTCCGGCGGAGGAGTAGCTCTTCACTATCTTGTTAATCTGCAAAAAGATCTGGAGGAGAGAAATCAGAAAGATAAGAGAGAGTAAAATATTCCATTTGCTATTTGACGAACGGGATTTTTTCATATATAATAAAATTCTATTATTTTGCACAGATATGATTAATGAGGTGAGAAAAGTGATAAAAAGCATGACTGGATTTGGCCGCGGTGAAGTAGTGACCGACCAGTGCAAAATCAGTGTAGAGATAAAGGCGGTCAATCACAGATATTGCGATCTGAACGTTAAGATACCGAAGAAGTTAAACAGTCTGGAGAATGCGGTCAGAAGTTATCTGAAAAAATCAGTGAACCGCGGTAAGCTGGATATATATATCAGTTATGAAGATTTGTCTGAGCATGCAGATTGTGTGCAGGTGAATGAAGGACTGAGCAGAGAGTACTATAAAGCCCTTGCCAATCTCAGTGAGCTTTTGGATATTCCGAATGATGCCACAGCATTGAAGATTGCAAGAATGCCAGAGGTAATGTCTCTGGAAGATGCCAGAGTGGATCCTGACTCACTCGAAGAAACACTTCTTCAGACCGTGGAACAGGCTCTTTTGCAGTTTATGGACAGCCGATGTAAGGAAGGAAATCATCTGAAAGAAGATATTCTCGATAAACTTCATGGTATGGAAGACCGGGTCAGTGAGATTGAAAAAAGGTATCCGCAGATGGTCAGTGACTATCGTAAGAAGCTGGAAGATAAGGTAAGAGATCTTCTGGCGGATACAAGCATGGATGAGAGTCGGATTGCAACAGAAGTTGTGATTTATGCAGATAAGATTTGTGTGGATGAAGAGACGGTTCGTCTGAGAAGCCATATCAAGAATATGGAAGATGAACTTATCCGTGGAGGCAATGTGGGAAGAAAGCTTGATTTTATTGCCCAGGAGATGAACCGCGAAGCCAACACGATCTTATCAAAGGCGAATGATATTACGATTTCCAATACAGCCATTGAGCTGAAGACAGAGATTGAGAAGATCAGAGAGCAGGTTCAGAATATAGAATAGGTTATATGATATGGCACATTTGATTAATATTGGATTTGGGAACATGGTAAATGGTGATAAGATTGTTTCCATGGTCAGTACGGATGCGGCGCCGATCAAGCGTATGATTCAGAATGCCAGAGATGAAGGCCGGGCAGTGGATGCCACCTGTGGTAGAAGAACCCGCACAGTTTTAGTTATGGAGAGCGGGCATCTGATCTTGTCGGCCCTGACAACGGAAACCATTTCTGCCCGCTGCCAGGAATCATAATAGAATAAAGGATGAGGATAAAGTAGAATGGATAAGAAAGGAACGCTGGTTGTAATTTCAGGCTTTTCCGGAGCGGGGAAGGGAACGGTTTCCAGAGCTCTTGTTGAGCGATATGGTTATCAATTGTCTGTTTCCGCAACAACGAGAGAGCCGAGAAAAGGGGAAGAAGACGGAAGAGATTACTTTTTTAAATCCGAAGAAGATTTCCTTCGCCTGATTGATTACAACGGATTTATTGAATATGCCAAATATGTAGATCATTATTACGGAACACCGAGAAAGTTTGTGGAAGACGGTCTTAACGAAGGACAGGTGGTCATTCTTGAGATTGAAGTCCAGGGTGCCATGAAGATTAAACAGCAATATCCAGATGCGGTACTCCTGTTTATCACAGCTCCTTCCATTGAGGTGCTGAAGAATCGTCTGGTGGGAAGAGGCACCGAGAAGCCGGAAGTAATCGAGAAACGTATGAAGCGTGCGGCAGAAGAAGCAGAAAGTATTGATCTTTATCAATATATTGTCTGTAATGAGGAAGGAAAGCTGGAAGAATGTATGGATACGATCCATTCCATTATTGAAAGTGAATCCTGTCGTGTGGCCGTACAGTCAGAATTTATTGACGGCCTGAAAGACGGTCTGAAAGAGTATCAGTAGAATCAGTAACAGGTCAGAGAAAGAAAGGAGATATCATTATGTTACATCCATCTTATACAGAACTTATGGAAAAGATTAACAGCGAGGAGAACAGAGGGGAAGAACCGGTAATCAACAGCCGTTATTCCATTGTAATTGCATCATCCAAACGAGCAAGAGAACTGATCGCAGGAGCAAAACCAATGGTAGATGGTATGGAAGGAGAGAAACCATTATCCGTCGCTGTAAAAGAATTATATGATTCTAAAGTTAAGATTCTTCAGGATGAGGAAGAAGTTGATTTTAGCGATGAACTTGAGTTTGAAGATGACTTTGATGAGGAACAAGATGAATTCCCGGAAGAAACAGAAAGATAAAGAATGGCAGGCACTGGAACAAAGTGTCTGCTTTTTTCACATTGTTATTTTTTATGGAATCACGCTGATTTTGACGCTTGGAATGATGTTGTTGATTTTTCATTTTTCTGGAGAAAATGCAGAACTTTCTTCGGATTTAAGTGGAGGAATCTGTGAGAGAATGATTCATTTTCTGAATCATAATCTTCATCTGGATTGGGACAGAACTCAGATTGTACATTATTCAGAATGGATCGAAACGCCAATTCGGAAATGTGCGCATTTTACAGAATATATGTTGTTTTCCATATGTGCAAATCTTCATGGATTTTCGATTTTGCTTCTTAAAAAAGATGCGAATTATTTTGTAAAGAATATAAGGGAGCAGATGGTTTTAAGAAAACCATTGTTGTTCAAATGTTGTCTGTTTTGTATTACCTATGCTGCCGGTGATGAGATTCATCAGGCCTTTGTGCCGGGAAGAGCCTGTCGATTTTTTGATGTTTGTGTGGATACCGGAGGCATTCTATTTGGGGCTTTTCTGGTATGTTTGGGATTACGATTCTTCTCCGCTTATCGAAAGGGAAAAAAGGAGAAAATCTGAAATCGTTTTGTTTGTTGACGGTGCCTTTGCAAAAGGTTACAATATATATATAATGCCCCAATTAATTACAAAAATGACTAAAGTGTATTTCAGAAAGGGATGAAAAAGATGAAATGTAATCAATTATTAGAAGGTTTTGAGTATACATGTCTCCAGGGCGATCTTTCGGTTCCGGTGACGGCAGTTGTTAATGATTCAAGAAAGCTGGAAGAAGGCTGTATGTTTATTTGTGTAAAAGGAGCTTCCTTTGATGGACATACTTTTGCGAAAGAAGCAGCACAAAAAGGAGCTTCAGTTCTTTTGGTGGAGGAACCGGTGGAGGTGCCGGAAAACGTTACGGTGGTACAGGTGAAGAGTACCCGTTATGCCATGGCTCTGGTATCTGCTGCCTGGTTTGGTCATCCGGCGAAAGAGATGACAACCATTGCAGTGACAGGCACCAAAGGAAAGACAACTACAACCTATATGATTCATGATCTTCTGGAAAAAGCAGGACATAAAGTGGGAGTCATCGGTACGATTGAAGTACGTATCGGAGAAGAACATATTCCGGTTAACAATACCACACCGGAATCCTATGATATCCACAGTTATTTTCGCAGAATGGCAGATGCCGGCTGTGACGTGGTGGTAATGGAAGCTTCCTCTCAGGGATTTAAGCTGGACCGCACGGCGGGTATCGAGTTTGATTACGGCTTGTTTACAAATCTGTCTCCGGATCACATCGGTCCGAATGAACATGAGAATTTTGAAGAATATTTATCTTGTAAAGCAATGCTTTTTGATCAATGTAAAAAAGGGTTTGCCAATCTGGATGATGAGCATTTTGCAGAAATTACAAAACATGCCAAATGTACAATACAAACCTTTGGACTTGATGAGAACTCTGATTTAAAAGCAAGTGAGATCAGACTGACCAGAGCAACAGATTTCCTCGGTGTGGATTTCGAATTGAGTGGAACTGTGAATGGAAGTGTATCCTGTGGAATTCCGGGTACCTTCAACGTTCATAATGCACTGGGTGCGATCAGTATCGTTAGTGATATGGGGATGGAATTGTCAGACATTAATGAAGTTCTGAAAAATTTCAAGGCAAAGGGTCGTGTGCAGATCATTCCGACAGGATATGAGTATACGTTAATTGTGGATTACGCTCACAATGCAGTGGCACTGGAAAGTATTTTAAACACCCTTCGTGCTTACCAGCCAAACAGGCTGATCAGCCTTTTTGGCTGTGGAGGAAACCGTTCCCGACTTCGCCGTTTTGAGATGGGAGAGGTTTCCGGTAAGTTGGCAGACCTCACAGTGATTACTTCAGATAATCCAAGATTTGAAGAACCGCAGGCGATTATTGATGATATTTTGACAGGTATTCAGAAAACAGAGGGCAAGTATATTTCCATTATTGATCGAAGAGAAGCGATTTCTTATGTGATGCATCACGCGAAGCCGGGAGATATTGTGGTTCTTGCCGGAAAAGGTCATGAGACCTATCAGGAGATTCAGGGAAAGAAATATCATATGAGCGAGGAAGAAATCGTTCAGGATGTTTTGGATGGAAAGTACTGATTTTTGCTATATGACAGAAAGAACAGGAAAGCATATGAAAGATATATTATATGCGGATGTTGTGATTGATATTTCTCATGAGGCGCTCGATAAAGTATTTCAGTACAGGGTGCCTTTTTCTCTGAGGGAGAAGGTTATACCGGGCGTGCGGGTCTGTGTTCCTTTTGGAAGAGGAAACCGGGAGACGGAAGGCTATGTGATTGCCATCGGGAGAGAAACCGATTATGATCCGGATAAGATCAAGGAGATTTCTTATGTGGTTCCGGGAAGCCTCTCCGTGGAATCTCAACTGATTCAGGTGGCAGATTTTTTAAAAAAACAATATGGATCTTCCATGATTGCTGCGTTACGCACCGTGATGCCGGTAAAAAATAAAGTGCGTCATAAGGAAGAAATGACGATTTCTTTAGGAATCAGTCTGGAACAGGCGCAGCAATTGCTGACTTCCTGGGAGAAAAAGCATTATTGTGCCAGAGTAAGATTTTTAAAGCGGCTTCTTGAAAAAGGAACGATTCTGAAAGAGGAGGCAGTGAAAGAATGTAAACTGTCGATGAAAGACCTTCGCAAACTGGAGCATGAAGGAATAATTCATATGAGCACGAAGGTTCTTTACAGGAATCCCTTTCAGGATTTTCGGGTCATGGAGCAATCGGTCTGTTTGAATGAGGAACAACAGTATATTGCAGAGGATTTTCAGAAGAGATATTTAAGAGGAGAACAGAACACCTATTTATTATATGGGGTGACGGGCAGTGGCAAGACTGAAGTTTATCTGGCACTGATTCAGACTATATTACGAGATGGAAAGCAGGCTATCGTTCTGATTCCGGAGATTTCTCTGACCTATCAGACTGTTCGGCGATTTTATGAGAGATTTGGTGATCAGATCGCAGTGATTCATTCCCGCATGTCCATGGGAGAGAAATCAGATGCTTGTGAAAGAATCCGGCAAGGAGATGCCAATGTGGTGATTGGAGCCAGATCGGCCCTTTTTGCCCCAACAAAGAATCTGGGACTCATCATCATTGATGAAGAGCATGACAATGCTTACAAAAGTGATACCTCACCAAAATATCATGCCAGGGAAACTGCGATTTTCCGTGCAGGACTGGCAGGCGCCAGTGTGGTACTCGGCTCAGCTACCCCTTCTGTTGAGAGTTTTTCCAGGGCACAAAATGGAGAGTATATTTTATGGACCATGAAAAAGAGGGCGGGAGATGCCAGTTTGCCGGATGTTTTGATTGAGGATCTGCGAGAAGAATTTCAAAAAGGCAATCGTTCTGTTTTCAGTGAGGTGCTTTATGCTAAAATGGAGGAACGATTGAAGAAAAAAGAACAAATCATGCTTTTTCTCAATCGCAGAGGCTTTGCCGGATTTGTTTCCTGCCGGAATTGTGGAATTGTGGTGAAATGTCCTCACTGTGATGTGTCACTGACTTATCACAGAAATGGAAGACTTCGCTGCCACTATTGTGGTTATGAGACTGCATTTTCCAGACAATGTCCTGTCTGTAAAAGTCCTCATGTAGCAGCTTTTGGACTGGGAACCGAGAAGGTGGAAGCCGCCCTTCATCAGGAATTTCCGGAAGCGAAGATTATCCGGATGGATATGGATACCACCAGACGAAAAAATGCACACCAGCAGATGCTCAAGGCATTTTCTGCCGGAGATGCGGACATTTTGCTCGGCACACAGATGATCGTGAAAGGACATGATTATCCCAATGTGACGCTGGTAGGTATTCTGGCGGCAGATTTATCTCTCCATGGGCAGGATTTTCGCAGCGGGGAGAGAACTTTCCAATTGTTATGTCAGGCAGCAGGAAGAGCCGGAAGAGGACAGAAAAAAGGAGAGGTGGTCATCCAGACCTATTCACCGGATCATTATGCGATCACGACAGCAGCAGAGCATTCCTATGATTTATTTTATGAGCAGGAATATGCGTACCGAAGTCTTATGGGGTATCCGCCATGCGCACATTTGCTGGTTATTCTCATCCAGTGCGCAGACGAATCGCAGGCAGTGCTTACCGTCATGCGGATTCAGAAAATGGTTCAGCAGAGTCAGCAGGACGAATTGGATACGGTACAGATTTTAAATCCGGGAGAAGCAGTCATCTCCAAATTAAAAGATATGTACCGGAAAGTATTGTATCTGAAACATAAGGATGCAGAGAGACTGCTGGATTTAAAAGACAGATTGGAACCGGTACTGGAGAAACATCCTCTTTTTGCAGGAGTGCAGATACAGTTTGATTTTGACCCGATGAATTTCTATTAGGATATATTCTTATAAAGTGACGAAAATCAGAGAAAGAGGAAAGGGGAAATCCTTTACGAGCGAGTTCTGGTGTGATATGATTGTGCATGAAAATAACTGATGTGAGAAGAGATAATAACTAAGAGATTATGACTATATGAGGAGGAAATAACATGGCAATCCGAAAAATTCGTTTTATAGGTGATGAATGTTTAAATAAAGTATGTAAACCGGTTGTAAAAATGACACCGGCAACAAGAGAATTAATTGAAGATATGTTTGATACCATGCATGAGGCAATGGGAGTTGGTCTTGCTGCACCCCAGGTTGGAATTTTACGCCGGCTTTGTGTGGTTGATGTGATGGACGGTGATCCGATCGTGCTGATTAATCCGGAGATCATTGAGACTTCCGGAGAGCAGACCGATGACGAGGGCTGTCTTAGCGTTCCGGGCAAATGTGCAATGGTCACAAGACCGGATTATGTAAAGGTATCTTCTCTGGATATGGACATGAATCCAGTCATTTATGAAGGCGAAGGTCTTCGGGCAAGAGCGATTCTTCATGAGATGGATCATCTCGACGGAGTCCTTTATGGAGAGAGAGCCAGTGAACCGTACAGAGATATAGACGAAGAGGAAGATTGGGAAGAATAATGAGAATTGTATTTATGGGGACACCGGATTTTTCCGTTCCGACATTGGAGCAGCTGATTCATCATCATCAGGTGGTGGGTGTTGTGACACAGCCGGATAAGCGGAAAGGAAGAGGGAAAGCTATGGCTTTTCCGCCGGTGAAAGAAAAAGCATTGGAATATGACATTCCTGTTTATCAGCCGGTAAAAGTCAGAGAACCGGAATTTATCGAAGAACTCAGGAAAATGGATCCGGATATCATTGTGGTGGTGGCTTTCGGACAGATTCTTCCGGAAGAAATCCTGAATCTTCCGGTTTACGGATGTGTGAATGTTCACGCATCCCTTCTTCCGAAGTATCGCGGAGCCGCACCGATTCAGTGGTCTGTCATCGACGGGGAGAAGGAAACCGGTGTGACCACCATGTATATGGCAAAGGGACTGGATACCGGAGATATGCTGGATAAAGTGGTCGTTCCGATCAATCTGAAAGAAACCGGAGAGTCCTTACATGACAAGCTGGCAATTGCCGGTGGCGAATTGATTTTGGAAACACTTTCCAAAATAGAAAATGGAACGGCAATCCGCACTCCTCAGAATGATGCGGAGAGCTGTTATGCCAAAATGCTTACGAAAGAACTGGGAGAGATTGACTGGAGTCAGAGTGCCGTTACGATTGAGAGATTGATTCGTGGTCTCAATTCCTGGCCGAGTGCTTATACGCATCTGGATGGAAAAACATTAAAAATCTGGGATGCTGATGTGGAAGAGGGCAATGAAGACCTTGCTCCGGGAACGGTTTCGGGAGTGGAGAAAAACTGCTTTTATGTCCAGACCGGGGACGGCAGATTGAAAATTAACGAGATTCAGCTTCAGGGCAAAAAGAGAATGCCTGTTCAGGCATTTTTACTTGGATATAAGATAGAAAAGGGAACTGTGTTACATGGCTGAGAAGTTTAATATGAGAGAGGCAGCCCTGGATACCTTGATTGATATGGAACGAAACCATAAGCTTTCTCATATTGCGATAGGGGAAAGTCTGATGCGATATCAATTTGCTTCAAAACAGGATCGGGCTTTCTATACCCATCTTTGTGAGGGCGTCATGGAGAGACAGATTTATCTGGATTATGTCCTGGATTCCTTTTCGAAAGTGAAGATGAAAAAGTGTAAACCTCTGATTAGAAATCTCCTTCGGATTTCTGCGTATCAGATTCTGTTTATGAATGTGAGAGATGCTGCAGCCTGTAATGAGGCGGTGGCCATTGCCAAAAAAAGAGGTTTTCGCAGTCTTTCCGGATTTGTCAATGGAGTACTTCGCAGCCTGGTGCGCGGGAAAGAACAGATTGTGTTGCCTGATAAGAACAAAGAGCCGATGAAGTATGCTTCGGTGCGTTATTCCATGCCCCTTTGGCTGGTAGAGTTTCTGAAAGAAAAGTATGGAGAAAAAACCATGGAAATGATTCTGGATTCGTTTCTTCAGGTACGTCCTACAACAATTCGTACCAATCTTTCAGCAATAACTCCGAAAGAACTGGAACGTGAGTTACTAGAAGAGAAGGTTACGGTCAGCCCAGGACATTATTTCGATTATGCCATGGAGATTTCCGGATATAACTATCTGGGTAAATTGAAGGCTTTCAGAAAGGGATTATTTACTGTTCAGGACGAGAGTTCCATGTTTCCGGTAGAGATGGCTGATCTGAAAGTCGGAGATCAGGTACTTGATGTGTGTGCAGCTCCGGGAGGAAAAACTTTTCATGCTGCGGATCGGGTCAGAAAAGATGGAAGAGTAATTGCAAGAGACCTGACGGAATATAAGACAGAGTTGATAGAGGAAAATAAAGATAGAATACAATATTCACAGGTAGAAATTCAGCAGTGGGATGCCAGAGTGCCGGATGAGAGTCTTTTTGGAACGATGGATGTCGTTTTGGCAGATCTTCCGTGCAGTGGCCTTGGTATCATGGGCAGGAAAAATGATATCAAATACCATATTTCCATGGAACAGATGGAGGAACTTGTGCAATTGCAAAGAGAGATATTGTCTGTGGTCTGGCAGTATGTCAGGCCGGGAGGACAGCTCATTTTTTCCACCTGTACACTGAATCCTGCGGAAAATGAAGAAAATGTTCGGTGGATTTCAGAACACACGCCTCTCTCGGCAGTCTCCATAGAGGAAAAACTGCCGGAAAGTCTTCAGGGAAGAACCGGAGCCAAGGGGTATCTGCAGTTGATACCGGGCGTGGATGCCTGTGATGGATTTTTTGTATCGAAGTTTATTCGTGGAGGAAAATAATGGCGGAATGGATGGATATCAGATCCATGAATATGGAAGAACTGACGGATGCTTTGACTGAAGTCGGAGAAAAGAAGTTTCGTGCAAAACAAATTTATGGCTGGGTTCATCAAAAATTGGTGCGTAGTCCGGAAGAAATGAAAAATGTGCCCAAAAGCTGTCTTGATAAATTGATGGCAGAACATCCATTTTATGGGGTGACGGAGGTCGAACGTTATGTGTCAAAAATTGATGGCACCATGAAGTTTCTCTTTTCGCTTCATGATGGTAATATCGTGGAAAGTGTATTAATGAAGTATAAACATGGTAATTCTGTGTGCATTTCCTCTCAGGCCGGATGCCGGATGGGATGCCGATTTTGCGCTTCCACCCTTCTGGGATTGTCGAGAAATCTGTATCCGTCAGAAATGCTGGATCAGATTTATGCCATTCAAAAAGCAACGGGAGAAAGAGTTTCCCACATTGTAGTGATGGGAACCGGAGAACCCTTTGATAATTTTGAAGCACTTTGTCGGATGATTGAGATGATCAGTGCACCGGAAGGACTTAACATCGGACATAGAAATATCACGGTCTCAACCTGTGGAATTGTGCCGCGAATTTATGAATTTGCAGATCGGAATCCTCAGATTACCCTGGCGATTTCCCTTCATGCACCTAATGATACAATGAGAAAAAGTCTGATGCCGATCGCCAATCGATATTCCATGGAAGAGTTGATGAAAGCTGCCAGGTATTATGTGGAAAAGACAAGAAGGCGCATTACTTTTGAGTACAGTCTGGTAAAGGGAGTCAATGACCGAAAAGAAGACGCGGCGCAGCTCACTGATCTGGTCAGAGGGCTGAATTGCCACATCAATCTGATCCCTGTGAATCCCATAAAAGAAAGAGACTATGTGCAGTCAGATCAGAATAATGTGACTGCATTTAAACATATGCTGGAAAGACAGCACATTCAGGTAACTGTCCGCAGAGAGATGGGAAGAGATATTTCTGCTGCTTGCGGACAATTGAGAAAGGGGTATAAAGAAAGGGGTGGAAATGGATGAAATCCTTTGGTCTGACAGACATTGGAAAGAAAAGAAAAGTGAATCAGGATTATTTGTTTTTCTCTGATGAAGCTGTGGGCTGTTTCCCGAATCTTTATATAGTAGCAGACGGAATGGGAGGACATAAAGCAGGAGATAAAGCGTCTTCTTATTCTGTGACAAGATTTGTGGAACTTGCCAGGAAGACGGAAAAAGATCTTCCGTTTCTTTCCATGGAAAAAATCTTGAAGCAGGTGAATCATGAGGTATTTCAATTATCCCGGAGAGAAGAGGAATATGCCGGGATGGGGACTACTTTTGTAGCTGCGACGGTTGTAGATAAAGTAGTTTATGTGATGAATGTGGGGGACAGTCGTCTCTACTACTACGATGGTAATCTGAAACAGGTGACCATGGATCATTCTCTGGTGGAAGAACTGGTGAGAGCCGGGGAACTGAATCGCCAGGAAAGCAGAAATCATCCGCAAAAGAATATTATTACCAAAGCAGTTGGTGTTTCAGAAGATATTCAGCCGGATTTCTTTATGCTGGATATTCAGGAAGGAGAGAAAATTCTGCTCTGTTCCGATGGACTGACCAATATGGTGGATGATGAAAAATTGGAAGAAATCATGTCAGAATCCGAAGAATTGAATCAGATGGCACAGGAATGTATCGATGAAGCCCTGTTTTTTGGCGGACTTGATAATATTGCCGTAGTCATCGCCCAGTATGGAAACGGGAGGTGACGGAAATGATTCAGATTGGTACGATTTTAGGAGGAAGATATGAGATTCTGGAACATATTGGTTCCGGTGGAATGGCAGACGTTTATAAAGCCAGATGTCATAAATTGAATCGTTATGTTGCCATAAAAGTATTGCGCAGTGAATATAATGACGATGACGCTCTGGTTCACAGATTTACAAAAGAAGCGCAATCAACAGCTGGATTGAATCATCCAAACATTGTGAATATCTATGATGCTGGATATGAACTGGGGATTCATTACATTGTCATGGAACTGGCAGAAGGAATGACGCTGAAAAGATATATCCGTCGATATGGAAGGCTCAGTGCCAGAGAAACAGTAGATTTTTCCATTCAGATTGCCAGTGGAATCCAGGCTGCTCACGAGCATCATATCATTCACAGAGATATCAAGCCGCAGAATATTCTGGTATCTGACAGCGGAAAAATAAAAGTTACAGATTTTGGAATTGCCAAAGCTGCTACAGGGGATACGATTGCATCCAGTACAATGGGTTCGGTTCGTTATTTGTCTCCGGAGCAGGCAAGAGGTGGATACTCTGATGAGAGAAGTGATATTTATTCTCTTGGTATCACAATGTATGAAATGGCGACAGGAAAAGTTCCTTTTGACGGAGAAAATACCGTTGCCATCGCACTGATGCATATCAAAGATGAAATCACACCGCCACGGTGTTATTTTCCGGATATTCCACTGAGTCTGGAGAAGATTATTCTCAAATGTACCATGAAACATCCGGAAGAAAGATATCAGAATGCGGAAGATCTTATTGAAGATTTGAAGAAAGTTTTTTCCTGTCCGGATGGAAATTACGTGTATATGGATCCTCTTGTGGATGATTCACCGACAAGAGCCCGGACCAGGGAAGAAATAGAAGAAATCAAGAAATCGTTATCTGATTCGGATGACGATAATTCCGTCAGCAAAGTGAAAACAGCAGAAAAACAGACGGAAGAAGAATCGAATATTGAAGAAGACTATGATGATGACGAATCCGTCAATCCTAAAATGGAAAAAATGATAAAGGGAATTACCATTCTTTTTGGAATTCTTCTGGGATGTCTTATCATTTATCTGGTCGGCAGTTCGATGCATCTTTTTCATTTTAAGAATAATAAAGCTACCACGGAAAGTTCAGTGACGGAAACAACGACGGAAGCTGTTAGCACAGAAGAAGTAAAATATGTAAAAATATCAAATCTGCTTGGGCTTACCAGAAAAGAAGCAGAAGCTAAAATGGAAGATCTTTCTCTGAAAGCAGTTTTTGAATACGAAGATGATGTGGATCACAATGACAGTACATTAATCGTTGTAAAACAACAGTATGAGAAAGGCGAATCTGTTCCGGAGGGAACGGAAGTTACGTTGACTCTGGGAGTGGATGAAAATGCGACCACAGAAAATGATCGGATCGAAGTACCTGCTCTGATTAATTATCAGGAGGATCAGGCAGTGGAAGTGTTAACGCAGCTGGGGCTGAAAGTGAAAAAAATCTATACGAACAGTGATACGGTAGAAGCGGGATATGTGATGAAACAAAGCCCGAAAGGCGGAAGTATTGTTGATAAAGGATTTACGATCACCATCACCGTCAGCCGTGGAGTATCACAGGTGATAGTTCCTTCATTAAGCGGAATGACCCAGGAAGTGGCGGAAAGAGAACTGAACCGGGTTGGTTTGAAGCTTGGGCAGGTAACCAGTGATTACAGTGGTCTTGTCGGTGTGGGAGAAGTTGTAAAACAGGGAATTCCTTCCGGCACATCGGTGGATAAAGGTACAGAGGTATCCATTGTGATCAGTCTCGGTGAGCAGGAGACCTACCACTATGAAAGCAGTGTTTCCATTACAGATTCCCCTTTTGAAAATGAGGAAGATACCGGAAAAGTGGAACTCATTTTAGAACAAAACGGATCATCAAAAACGATTTACTCGAACAATAAAGCGTCGTCAGGATCCTTTCCGTTGAATGTGGATTTTGAAAGTAAAAGCGAAGAAGATGCAACGGTGATTCTATATTTGGATGGAACCGAAGTTGATCGATATGATGTAGAGTGGAATGCGGTAGCTGATTAGGCTGCCGCATTTTATCAAAAGAAGATAATATGAGGTGCATTTGTTGAATTGTTTTGTGAGCGATATATCAGGGCAATGTCAGGAAACAGAGGATGGAGAGAAAACAGAAAATGACAGGAAAAATTATTAAAGGAATTGGCGGATTTTATTATGTATACGTGGAGAATGCCGGCCTGTATGAATGCAGGGCAAAAGGCATTTTTCGCAATAAAAAAATGAAACCCAATGTGGGAGATATTGTGGAAATCGATATTTTATCAGAAGAAGATAAAACAGGGAATCTCACCTTGATTCATCCAAGAAAAAATCAGTTAATTCGCCCGATGGTTGCCAATGTGGATCAGGCACTGGTGATTTTTGCAATTCATGAACCGGAGCCCAATTTTCATCTCCTCAACCGTTTTCTGGTGATGATGGAGAGGCAGCAGATTCCTGTATCCATATGTTTTAATAAAATGGATCTGGCGACAGAGGAAGAGAAAAATCAGTTGACCAAAGAGTATGCAGGAAGCGGATGTCCTCTATACTTTCTTTCTGCTGCCAGAAAAGAAGGTGTGGAACAGCTGGAAGAATTGCTGAAAGGAAAAACAACTGTCATGGCAGGTCCATCTGGTGTGGGTAAATCATCGACGTTAAATTGTGTGAGTGCTTATAAACAGATGGAAACCGGGACGGTCAGCGAGAAAATCAAAAGAGGCAAACATACGACCAGACATTCTGAACTGATTTATCTTGGAGCAGATACCTTTTTGATGGATACACCTGGTTTCAGTTCACTGTATCTTGAGGAGATGGAGAAAGAAGAATTAAAATATTATTTTCCGGAATTTGCTCCCTATGAAAATCAGTGTCGCTTCCATGGCTGTTCTCATATTCATGAACCGGGATGCAAGGTCAAAGAAGCATTGGAAGAAGGAGGTATCAGCCGTCTTCGATATGATGACTATTGCCTGTTTTATGAAGAACTGGCACAACAGAAAAAATGGTAAGGACGGTAGGAGAAAGAAGAAACAAAAATGAGGATATTAATTGTTACCGGAGGACAACTGGATATTGATTTTGTCAGAGAATATCTGACGACAGAACAATTTGACCGGGTGATTGCTGCCGATTCGGGGCTTGCTCATTGTAAAGATGCAGGCATTATGCCAACTGATATTCTGGGGGATTTTGACAGCCTTGTTGATAAAGATTTACTGGAAGAATATCAGAAAAAAGGAGTCCCGGTGAGAGGATTTCCAACCAGAAAGGATTATACGGATACTCATCTGGCGATGATGTATGCCAAGGAGCTGAATCCGGAAGAGGTGATCGTTCTTGGAGCGACGGGGACACGAATCGATCATATGCTTGCCAATATCGGAATGTTGGAATATATGGCAAAACAGGGGATATCCTGCAAGATTATTGATGCCCATAATGAGGTGGAACTTCTGATTGGGGCCTCCCGGAAAAGATATCCAAAACCGAATGGGAAAGAGTTCTTTTCTCTTGTTGCCTGGAATGATAAAGTAACAGGCATTGATCTTGAGGGATTTTCCTATCCACTGCATAATGGAGTGTTGGAAACAGCAATCAGCCTCGGAATCAGTAATGAGATTGTGGATGAATATGGTATATTAAGTGTGAAAGAAGGAAAACTTCTCGTCATCCGGTCGAGAGATTAAATGAAAAAGAATCCATTGGATAACACGACGGAAAATGAATCCGTGTGTACCAGTGGATTCTTTTTTAAGAGGATTGCAATAGAGTTTGTTGTGATGGAGTGCCTCTTACCGTATTTTAAACGTTAAATTTGAACAGAACAACATCGCCATCCTGCATGATGTATTCTTTACCCTCAGAACGAACCAGACCCTTTTCTCTGGCAGCGGCCATACTTCCATTCGCAATAAGATCATCATAGCTGATCACATCGGCTTTGATAAATCCTCTTTCAAAATCGGAATGGATTTTGCCGGCAGCCTGTGGAGCCTTGGTTCCCCGAGTGATAGTCCATGCTTTTGATTCAATCGGACCTGCGGTAAGGTAGGAGATTAATCCCAGCAGGCTGTAGCTTGCTTTGATTAATTTTTCCAGGCCGGATTCCTTAAGACCGAGATCTTCCAGGAACATCGCCTTCTCATCTTCATCCAGTTCGGCAATCTCCTGTTCAATCTGAGCACATACCACAAATACCTCAGAATCGCATTCACGGGCATATTGTTTCACGGTAGTTACATAATCGTTGGATGTGCCGTCATCGGCAAGGTCATCCTCGCTGACATTGGCGGCAAAAATGACAGGTTTATCTGTGAGAAGATTACATTCTGCCAGGAGTTTCTGCTCATCCTCATCCTCTGTGACAAATGTTTTTGCCAGCTGACCATCTTCCAGATGCGCTTTTACTTTTTTCAAAAACTCAACTTCAGCTGCAATCTTTTTGTCATTGTGAGCGGCACGGGCAGATTTGGCAATGCGGCGATCAAGAACTTCGATGTCAGAGAAAATCAATTCAAAATTGATGGTCTCAATATCACGAAGCGGATTAACGCTGCCGTCTACATGGATTACATTGCTGTCATCAAAACAGCGAACGACATGGACGATTGCATCCACTTCACGAATGTTGGCAAGAAACTGATTGCCCAATCCTTCTCCTTTTGATGCCCCTTTTACAAGTCCGGCAATGTCTACAAACTCAATGACAGCTGGAACGATCTTTGCAGAATCATACATATCGGATAAAACCTGAAGACGTTTGTCAGGAACAGGAACGATTCCGATGTTGGGATCTATGGTACAAAAAGGGTAGTTGGCGGATTCGGCACCTGCTTTGGTCAGAGAATTAAACAATGTGCTTTTTCCGACGTTAGGAAGGCCGACGATACCTAATTTCATAAAATCATCCTCCATTATTTCTATTATTTTATCATTGACATGACTGTTTTAAACAGCTACGATTCAATCTATTATTCTAGCATAGAATGAATTATACTGACAAGAAATTTGTGAAAACTATTATCAAAAAAATGAGAATCTTTGAGTTGGGTATGTACATTTTTTTTTGTTTCGACTATAATTTATTCGGTAAAAAGAATCAGATGAATAACAAATATGACTAAAAAAGGAGGATTCGATGCAATATACAGATATCAGATTTCCTCATCTGGGAATTGTCCTCTCCCATGTGGGAAGATATATTACCATAGGAAATTTTCAGATCATGTTTTATGGAATTATCATTGCTCTTGGATTTCTGGCGGGATTGCTGGTTGCCCAGAAAGAAGCCAGACGAACCGGACAGAATCCGGAACTCTACATGGACTATCTTTTGTGTATGGTTGTTCCGGCGATCATCGGCGCGAGAGCCTATTATGTGATTTTTTCCTGGGATTATTATAAGCAGAATCCGATTGAGATTCTGTATCTTCGTCAGGGCGGTCTTGGAATTGTGGGCGGTGTGACTGCAGCGATCATAGTTTTGTTGATTTTTGCCAAAGTGAGAAAACAGAAAGCGTTGCTGATGCTGGATACTATGAGTATGGGATTACTGGTGGGTCAGATCATCGGCAGGTGGGGAAATTTCTTTAACCGGGAAGCCTTTGGAGGATATACGGATGGCCTTTTTGCCATGCAGATTCCGTTAAAATATTTTGAAAAGTATGGCAGGCTGGGTGAGTTGACCGGAGGCGGAATTCTGGATCATCTTGTGACCCTCACTGTCGGAGGACAGGAGATGACTTATATTCAGGTTCATCCCACATTTTTGTATGAAGGACTGTGGAATTGCCTGATTTTGCTGCTGATTTTCATCTACCGAAAACATAAAAAATTCGATGGAGAGCTGTTTTGTATGTATCTTATGGGCTATGGTGCCGGAAGATTTCTGATTGAAAGTCTGCGGGTAGATCAATTGCAGATCGGGCATACGGGAATTGCTGCGACACAGGTCGTATGTATCTGTATTTTTATCGGTGGACTTATTGGAATCTGGCAGGGAAGACGAAGAAATACAGGAAATGGAAAGAAGTCCTTGAGTTGACATTAGTAATAGTTTCTGTTATTATAACAACATCAGTAAAGATCTGGACAGAATGCATCAGGTATTCGGTCAGAACTTTTTAAAGCATCTGTATCAGAGTGTACCGATTACAGATGCGATTTGATCAAGGAGGTAAAGAAAATGTCTAAATGGAAATGTAAAATTTGTGGTTATATTTATGAAGGAGCAGAATTACCGGCTGATTTCACTTGCCCACTCTGCAAACAGCCAGCTTCCGCATTTGAGAAAGTAGAAGAAGCTGCGCCTGCAGAAGGTGCTTCTGTTTATGCAGGAACAAAGACAGAGCAGAATCTGAAAGATGCATTTGCAGGTGAGAGCCAGGCTCGTAACAAATATACTTATTTCGCAACAGTTGCACAGAGAGAAGGTTATGAAGAATTAGCAGAAATCTTCTTAAAAACAGCACGTAATGAGCAGGAACATGCTCGTGTATGGTTCCAGGAACTGGGTGGAATCGGAACAACAGCTGAGAACCTTCTTGCAGCAGCAGAAGGTGAGAACTACGAGTGGACAGATATGTATGATCGTATGGCAAAAGAAGCTGACGAAGAAGGATTCCACGATCTGGCAGAACGTTTCCGTATGGTTGGAGCTATCGAGAAACGTCATGAAGAACGCTACCGCAAATTACTCAACGATGTTGAGATGAAACAGGTATTTGAGAAGAGCGGACAGGCTATGTGGGAATGCCGCGTATGTGGTCACATCGTTGTAGGAAGCAAAGCTCCGGAAGTATGTCCTGTATGTAAATACAGCCAGTCCTACTTTGAAGTACACAAAATCTGATTTTGTTAAAAACAAAGTGAAATAATAATCCCAAAAAGAACTGCATCTGGTATGCGGTTCTTTTTTTACAATTATTTTACATATTCCAATTACAAGACCGGAGCACTTGCTAAACGAAAGGTTTTGTGCTATAATTCCTTAGGTTTTTACTATAAAGACAAGAGGTCCTTTCAGAAAACGATAAGGACAGATGGCCATCCGGCTGGAGGATTTTATGAAGCGATTTTGGAAAGATTTAAAAGGACATTACAAATATGCCCTGTACGCAGCCAAATCTGAACTGAAATCAGAGGTTGCGAACTCATATCTGAACTGGATATGGTGGGTATTGGAACCATTTTGTTTTATGCTGATTTATTCCTTTATTTTCGGTGTGGTATTCAATGCCAAGGAACAGTATTTCAGCGTGTTTATTTTTGTTGGTCTGACAGCCTGGGATTTTTTCAGTCGATGTCTGAACCAGAGCGTTAAGCTGATGAAGAATAACAAGTCCATTGTGACTAAGGTTTATATTCCGAAATTCATTTTGCTGATTTCCAAAATGTTTTTTAACGGATATAAGATGATGATTCAGTTTTTTATCATCGCAGTCATGGTGATTTATTTCAGAATACCGATCACATGGAACATTATTTTTATTATCCCGATTCTGATTACATTATTTGTTGTGACATTTGCCTGTATGACACATCTGATGCATTATGGTGTATTTGTACAGGACCTTGCCAATGTAGTGACGATCGGACTTCGAATGGTATTCTATATGACAGGTATCTTTTATAATATTGAGAAGAGATTACCTCCGAAATATATTGGCCTGCTGATGAAGGCGAATCCAATGGCTCTTATTTTAAGCAGCCTGAGAAAGTGTATCTTATATTCTCAGACACCGGACATGAAATGGATCCTGATCTGGTGTGTGATCGGAATCATTGTGGCAGCCTTTGGCGTTCGTAAAATATACAAGAATGAAAACAGCTATGTAAAGGTGATTTAATGGAAGAGCGAAAGAGTGCAATCAGCGTACGAAATGTATGTATCGATTATAAAAGTTTAAAATCAAGTTCTATTAAACAGAGTTTTTTTAAATTAAAAAAAGTAGAGCAGGAAGTATTTCACGCAGTTCGCAATGTGTCTTTTGAAGTGCCGGAAGGACAGATTCTCGGTATTACCGGAAAGAACGGAAGTGGAAAGTCCACGATGCTGCGAGCCATTGCCGGTATTTTTTCTGCAGACAGCGGTGAGATTGATCTTCATGGTCACACGATTTCTTTATTGTCGATTGGAGTCGGCTTCAAAAATGAGCTTTCTGGAAGAGAGAACATTATTCTTTCCGGTATGCTTCTCGGTTTCTCGAAGGAATTCATCCTGGAAAAGATGCCGGAGATTATAGAATTTTCAGGAATTGGCAATTTTATTGATATGCCTGTTCGAACTTATTCAAGCGGTATGTATTCCAAGCTGGCATTCTCCATTACGGCGATTCTTGAAACAGAGATTATGCTGATTGACGAGGTGCTTAGTGTAGGAGACCAGAAGTTCCGAAAGAAGAGTTATAACAAGATGAAGGAGCTGATTTCCAACAGAGATCGGACGGTTGTTATCGTATCCCATAGTATGACAACATTAGAAGATTTGTGTGATCAGCTGATCTGGATGCACGACGGAGAGATCATTATGTATGATAAACCGGAAATTGTTCTTCCGGTCTATAAAGATTTCATGAGATAAACAAAAAACAAAAAGCCTTCCGGGCAGGAATTGACTGCTCCGGAGGGCTTTTTTTGTCATATCAGCATTTCTTTTTTCAATAATTGGAAGGAAAACAATAAAAATATACTTAAATTGTTATTGCAATACCATTCTGGATGCGATAAAATAATATTCAAGTGGAGCAAAGTGCCATAAAGTGACGTTTTTTGGTGTATAAGCCTGCCCGGGGAACGCAGGTATCGATTTTTGGTGGCGAAACAAAAGGAATGCAAGGGGAAGAAGGTGAAGATGTGTTTCAGGGAGAATTTCAACATGGGCTTGATACAAAAGGCCGGTTGATCTTACCGGTACGAATCCGGGAAGAACTGGGAACACAGTTTGTGCTTACAAAAGGGCTGGATGGATGCCTTTTTATTTTTACTCCGGATGCCTGGGCAGATTTTTCGGAAAAGCTTAACAAGCTGCCGACATCGTCAAAAGAAGCCAGAAAGCTGAAACGTTATTTTATTGGAAGCTCTGTTGAATGTGAGACAGATAAACAAGGCCGTTTTTTAATCCCGCCGGTGCTTAGAAGCTTTGCGGATATTGATAAAGAAGTAACGGTTCTTGGAGTGTCGGATAAGATTGAACTTTGGAGCACAGAACGTTACGAAGAATATCAGAATGAAGATGATATGTCTATCGAAGAGATTGCAGGAGAGTTAGATTTTTAGGAGAGAAGAATGGAGTTTGTTCATAAATCAATCATGTTGCAGGAGACAATAGAAGCCCTGCATATAAAGCCCAATGGAATTTATGTGGATGGAACTCTTGGAGGAGCAGGCCATTCTTCTGAGATCGCCAGAAGGCTTGGAGAAAAAGGAAGACTGATTGGAATTGATCAGGATGGAGATGCCATTGCTGTGGCATCGGAACGTCTGGCAGATTTTGGTGATAAAGTTACTGTTGTCAGAAGTAATTATGCCAATATGAAGAACGTGTTAAGCAATCTCTCGATTTCCAAAGTAGATGGAATCCTTCTTGATCTGGGAGTTTCTTCCTATCAGCTTGATAATGCTGAGAGAGGTTTTACTTACCGTGAAGATGTCCCTCTGGATATGAGGATGGATCTTCGCCAGAATAAGACAGCCAGAGATATCGTCAACGATTACAGTGAGACGGAATTGTTTCACATTATAAGAGATTATGGTGAAGATAAATTTGCCAAAAATATTGCAAAGCATATTGCTGCAGCAAGAGAGAAGGCACCGATTGAGACAACAGGCCAGTTGACGGAGATCATAAAGGCTGCTATCCCCAAAAAGGTTCGTGCGACGGGAGGACATCCTGCCAAAAAAACATTTCAGGCGATTCGGATTGAACTCAATCATGAATTGGATGTACTGAGAGATCATCTGGAAGAGATGGTTGATTTGTTGGATGATGGAGGAAGACTTTGTGTGATCACCTTCCATTCGCTGGAAGACCGCATTGTGAAGAATATATTCCGTACCTGTGAGAATCCATGCATTTGCCCGCCGGGCTTTCCGGTTTGCGCCTGTGGCAGAGTTTCAAAAGGAAAAGTGATCACAAGAAAACCTGTGATACCGGGAGAGAAAGAATTAGAAGAGAACAGTCGGGCAAAAAGTGCAAAATTACGCGTTTTTGAAAGAAGAGTTTCCGTTTAGATGAAACAATACGAAGTGTTGGAGGAATTTGTTATGGCGTTTCATAATACATCAGATCGTTACAAATATATTTATGGAAGTAATGTAACCAAACTGGATTATAGAGGAGAGTATGATACCGGAGCTGAAGCACAGCAGGCGGAAGCACCCAAAAAAGTCCGTAAGCAGAATACAGAAAGTCGTCCTTCCTCGAAACCGAAGATGACAAATCCGGAAACAACGTCAGCTATTCAGAAAAATCAGGCTAAATTTTTAGAATTTGACTGGAAATATACTCTTGTTACAGCGGTAGCTATTTTGATCTGTGCGGTCAGTTGTCTGGCTTATGTAGGAGGAACCGTTCAGCTTAATGCCCTGTCTTCTGAAGTGGCTGCTTTAAAAACGCAGAAAGCGGAGCTGGAAAGCAAGCAGGCAGCGCTTCAGGCGGAGATTGATAAAAATATTAATCTGGACGAGATTCGTACTTTTGCGGAAAAAGAATTAAATATGACTTATCCGGAACCGGATCATATGATTTATTATACAGATGGGACAAGTGATTATTTTCGGCAATATGAAAGTGTCGATGTGAGTAAATAAAAAGCAGGTGGTAAAGTGGCGAAAAAAAGGAAAATACCGAGACGTCTCACCACAGAAATGAGAGGAAAGTTGATTATCGTATTTTTTGGTATCATTTTCCTCTTTTTAATATTAGTGGGAAATCTCATTTATTGTACGATAAAAAAAGGAGATCAGTATAAAACGATAGTGTTGGGACAGCAGAATCATACGAGTTCTACCATTGCTTACGAGCGAGGGAAGATCTACGATCGCAACGGCAATATTCTTGCGACTAATGAGAAAATATATACTTTGATTCTGGAACCGAAAAATATTTTGGACAAGAACAAAAATAAGAATAATAATGAAGTGTTTGAAGCAACGGTAGAGGCTCTCTGTACATATTTTGATTTTAATGAAAAAGATTTGAGAAAGACGATCCAGGGCAGCCCGGATTCTTATTATGTAGTATACAAGAAGAATCTGACTTATGATGATGTAGAAGAATTTAAAGAGTTTCTTGCCAAAGCAGATCTATCCTGGGATGAAAATACTCCGGCAGCAGAAAAAGCAGAAATTCTGGAAGCAAGAAAAGTCACAGGTGTTATGTTTGAAGAAGGGTATAAAAGGATTTATCCGTATAACAGCCTGGCTTGCAGAGTGCTTGGATTTACCTCTTCCGGCAACCAAGGTAACTGGGGGATCGAACAATATTATAACGATACTTTAAATGGAACCAACGGAAGATCTTATTACTATTTTAATCAGGAACTTACCCAGGAACAAACAGTCAAAGAGGCTGAAAATGGCAATTCTGTTGTCAGTACGATTGATATGCAGATTCAGAAAGTGATTGAAGAGAAGATTGAAGAATTTGACAAAGAGATCGGAAGTAAGATGACCAGTATCCTTGTGATGAATCCTCAAAATGGAGAGATTCTTGGGATGGCCAGTTCCAATCCGTATGACCTGAATGAACCGATGAATGAAACTCAACTTCTGAATTTATTCTCACAAAATGAAATTGATGAGATGAAGGTTTACACGGAAAAACTGGAATCTGAGGAAAAAACAGAGAAATCCACTACAGAAACCAGAGTGGATTTTTCGAAAAAAGATACTTCTGCTGATGCTACCACTACGGAAGCAAATGATTCCACAGACAAAAGTGAAGATACCACAGAAGATGAAGAAAAGAAAACCATTTATGATGGATTTTATGAACTGTGGAGAAATTCCATTATCAGCGATACGTATGAGCCTGGTTCGACATACAAACCGTTTACGGTGGCAGCAGGTCTGGAGAATGGAACCCTTACCGGCAATGAAGCATATTATTGTACCGGCTCTCTGACAGTTGGAAAAAGAAATATTGGATGTTCTCATGTCCATGAGAATATTACTCTGAAAGATGCTGTGGCAAAATCATGCAATGTGGCAATGATGAATATAGCATTTAATGAAGGGGCCGAGGCATTCTATCAATATCAGAACTTGTTTGGCTTTGGAAGAAAGACAGGAATTGATCTTCCGGGAGAAGCAGATACCAGTACTCTGGTATATAATGCAAATACCTGCGAAAACAGTGCAACATTGGCAACGAATGCCTTTGGTCAGAATTTCAACTGTACGATGATTCAGATGGCATCCGGTTTTGCTTCGCTGATTAACGGAGGCTATTATTATAAACCGAGAGTGGCAAAGCAAATTCAAAGTGACACTGGTGATGTGGTGGAAGAACTTGAGTCAGAGGTGATACGGGAAACAATTTCCGAGGAAACCTCGGAGATGATTCGCAGTTATCTGAAGGAGACAGTAAAGAGTGGAACTGGTACAAAAGCGCAGATTCCTGGCTATTCCATCGGAGGAAAAACGGGAACGGCAGAAAAAATTCCAAGAAATAAAGAAGACTATTATATATCGTTCATGGGATTTACACCGGTTGAGAATCCACAACTGTTGATATATGTCACAATTGATGAACCACAGGTGGATAACCAGGCAAATGCTGCACTGGCAGTGACTCTTGAAAAAGAATGTATGGAAGAGATTGTGAAAATATGTGGCATTGAACCGACGGAAGAGTTGACAGAAGAACAGAAAGCTGCTCTGGAAGAAGAAAAGGCAGCAGAAGAAGAGGAAAAAGAAGAGGCAGAGGAACCGGTGGAAGAAAAGAAGGAAGAAGAAAACTGATTTTTCACAGAATTTCTGCGAGAATATATAGACAGAAATTGCGTACACTGATAATAAAAAGGATTTCAGCAACAGAATTTTTTGGTTGCAGCTAAAAAATGATTGAAATTTATGTATTTCAGAAAAGAAAGTATTGGTTTGTCTTTGGATGTTTCACTGTTTTTTTGCTTGTACTTGTCGGAAGATTGATTAAATTGATGGTATTTGATTCAGAAGAACTCAGCAAAAATGCGTTGAATGTGGAGCAGAGAGAGCGTTCCATTAAAGCGGCCAGGGGAATCATCTATGACAGAAATGGAATTGTTCTGGCAGACAATCAGCCGGTATGTACCATATCTGTGATATACAATCAGATTACGGATCCAGAAAAAGTAATTCAGTTATTATCTGAAAAACTGGATCTGGAAGAAAGTGAAATCCGAAAAAAAGTGGAGAAAGTATCTTCGCGGGAGAAAATAAAAAGTAATGTTTCAAAAGAAACAGCAGATGAGATTCGAGAAGCAGGTGTTGCAGGGATAAAGGTGGATGAAGATTATAAAAGGTATTATCCCTTCGGCAATCTGGCTTCCCGTGTTCTTGGTTTTACCGGAGCAGATAATCAGGGGGTTCTGGGACTGGAATCTCGATACGAGTCAGTCTTGAAAGGAACAGACGGAACAATTCTTACATTAACTGATTTTCGGGGGGTGGAGATCGAAATGGCGGCAGAAGAGAGGATTGAGCCGATTTCAGGAAATGATCTGTATATTTCTCTCGATTATAATTTGCAGTGTTTTGCACAGCAGGCCGCAGAGAAGGTTCGTAAGGAAAAAAATGCGAAAGAAGTTTCTGTTATCCTGATGAGCCCGAAAAATGGTGAGATTTATGCTATGGTCAATGTGCCTGAGTATAATCTGAATGAGCCTTATGAATTGCTGGAAGACTATGATACTTCAGAAGAGAGTCAGAATGATAAACTGAATAATATGTGGAGAAATCCGGTGATAAGTGATTCCTATGAACCGGGATCAACATTTAAGATTATTACAGCGACTGCGGCACTGGAAGAAGGGAAAGTGAAACTGGATGATACCTTTTCCTGTCCGGGTTTTAAAATCGTAGAGGATAGAAAGATTCGATGTCATAAGACCCAGGGCCATGGGGCCGAAACATTTAAAGAAGGAGTGATGAACTCCTGTAATCCGGTTTTTATGGAAATCGGAGCCAGAGTTGGTGCAAAAACTATGTTGCAATACTACCATAAACTTGGCTTATATGAAAAAACGGGGGTGGATCTTCCGGGAGAAGCCAACTCGATTATGCATAAGCTGGAAAAAATCGGGGCTGTGGAACTGGCAACTATGTCTTTCGGGCAATCGATTCAGATTACTCCTCTTCAACTTCTAAGGGCGGTCAGTGCTGCGATAAACGGTGGTAATCTTGTCACGCCACATTTTGCAATAAAATCGCAGGATGCCCATACAGAAGAGGTGACAACATACCAGTATGAAACAGAAGAGGGAAGAGTATCCTTACAGACATCGCAGACCATGAGGGAACTTCTTGAGGCGGTTGTAGCAGAAGGAACCGGAAAAAAGGGACAGGTGGAAGGTTATCGGATTGGCGGTAAAACCGCAACCAGTGAGAAATTACCGAGAAGAAGTGGAAAATATATTTCTTCTTTTCTTGGATTTGCTCCGGCAGATGATCCCGCCATTATTGGACTGATTCTCATTGATGAGCCGGAAGGCGTCTATTATGGAGGGACTGTGGCAGCTCCTGTAATGGCAGAAATTTTTCAAAATATTCTGCCTTATCTTGATAATCTATGAAAAGAGGATTATACTGTGTTAGAATGTCTTTAATTTACAAAGAGATAAAGTGGAGGTTAGATTATGAATCATTCAATTGCAATACCGGCATTAATTGCATTTTTTATTACGTTACTTTTAGGACCTGGACTGATCAAATTTCTACATAGATTAAAATTTGGTCAGTTTATTCGGGAAGAAGGCCCGGAATCTCATCTGAAAAAATCAGGAACTCCGACTATGGGCGGAATATTGTTCCTGGTAGGGATTTTGGCAGGTTCTGCATTTTTTATCGCAGATTATCCAAAGATCGTTCCTATTTTATTTGTGACCCTTGGATTTGGATTGATCGGTTTTCTGGATGACTACATTAAGGTGGTCATGAAAAGAAACCTGGGTCTGACGCCGGCACAGAAAATGTTTGGGCAGTTTTTGATAACGGCAATCTTTGCATTCTATATGGTTAATCATTCCGGTTTGGGAACAGATGTACTGATACCGTTCAGTAATGGGAAGATGTTACATTTGGGACTTCTGTATGTTCCGATTTTATTTTTTGTGGTTCTTGGAACAGTCAATGGGGCGAATTTTACAGATGGTCTGGATGGGCTGGCTTCCAGTGTGACTACATTGATAGCCGTCTTTTTCACAGTAATCGCAGTTGCGTCCAAAACAGATGTGCATCCGGTAGTCTGTGCTGTGATCGGTGCATTGTTGGGCTTTTTATGTTTCAATACTCATCCTGCAAAAGTATTTATGGGTGATACCGGATCCCTTGCATTGGGAGGTTTCGTGGCTTCCACAGCATATATGCTTCAGATACCGCTGTTCCTTCCGATCATAGCATTTATTTATTTTGTGGAAGTACTTTCTGTGATCATTCAGGTGTCTTACTATAAAAAGACAAAAAAACGTATCTTTAAAATGGCACCGATTCATCATCATTTTGAATTGTCCGGCTGGCCGGAGACCAAAGTCGTATCTATTTTTTCTATTGTAACAGCGGTTCTCTGTCTGATTGGTATGCTGGCATATTAATGAGCGGACATGGATATTTTGGAGGAAATTATGTTAAAAGGAAAGAAAATACTGATTGCAGGAGCAGGAATCAGTGGGGTAGGAGCTGCCAGACTTCTGGGAGAAGCTGGTTTTGACGCTGCAATTTATGACGGAAATGAACAACTTGACACAGCTGCGATCAAAGCTCAGATGCCAGAAGGAATGAATCTGTGTTTTGAACTGGGCAATTTTCAGGAAAGGATTGCTGATCAATACGATATGTTGATTTTGAGTCCTGGTATTTCCATTCATAAGCCGGTGGCGGAAACATTTTATAAACAGGGAAAACCTGTGTGGGGAGAGATTGAACTGGCATACTATTTCTCAAAAGGAAAAATTGCCGCCATTACCGGAACCAACGGAAAAACGACAACAACCGCATTGACGGGAAGTATTCTGAAAGCGTATTATGACTCTGTCTTTGTAGTCGGAAATATCGGAATTCCTTTTACCTCTGTCGCCCTGGAGACAAAAGAAGAGAGTGTGATTGCTGCGGAAATCAGCAGTTTCCAGCTGGAAACAACAGTGGATTTTAAACCGGAAGTGAGTGCAGTCCTTAATTTGACACCGGATCATCTTGACCGCCATGGAACTATGGAAGTATATGGAGATACCAAATTATCCATTTCTAAAAAGCAGACAAAGGATGATGTGATTCTCTTAAATTATGATGATCCGCTTACCAGAGAGATGGCAGACAGAACAACTGCCACACCGGTTATGTTCAGCAGAAAAACTATGCTGGAACAGGGAGTAATTTTAAAAGATCATACATTTATTATTCGTGATGGTGAGAAAGAAATTCCTGTCTGTACCACAGAAGAAACCAAACTGTTGGGCGGTCATAATCATGAGAATATTTTAGCAGCGATCGGAATTACTTATTATATGGGAGTCCCAGTGGAGTATATTCGTAAAGCGGTTATGGAATTTGAAGCGGTGGAACACCGGATCGAATATGTGGATACAATTGATGGAGTAGATTATTACAACGATTCCAAAGGAACCAATCCGGACGCGGCCATCAAGGGAATACAGGCCATGGTAAAACCTACTATTTTGCTTGGAGGCGGTTATGATAAAAAGGCGTCCTATGATGAATGGATTGACTCTTTTGATGGGAAAGTTAAGTATCTCATTTTGATGGGAGCGACGGCAAAAGCCATTGGAGAAACCGCAATACATCATGGTTTTGAGAATATTATTTATGTGGATACCTTTGAGGAGGCCATGGAAACGGCCCGTGAAAAAGCGGTTCCAGGAGATGCGGTTCTTCTTTCACCGGCATGTGCCAGTTGGGGTATGTTTCAGAACTATGAGGTCAGAGGCAAGGTATTTAAAGAAATTGTCCGGTCATTCAAGGGGTGAAGGAAATGGCTGTAAAAGCAAAAACACAGGTTCGTTCTTCCGGAAAGACAACTGGTATTCGAAAAGACAATCAGGGAAAGACAAAGAAAATGAGGCCGCATACCATGGATTATTCCATTGTATTTCTGGTGCTGTTTCTGGTTGGATTTGGACTGGTCATGATTTACAGTACCAGTTCTTATAAAGGAAGCCTGTACTATAATGATGCGGCATATTGGCTCAAAAAACAGGCAGTTTTTGCTGTAATCGGTATTATCGCCATGTTTTTTGTTGCCCGGATTGATTACCATGCATGGGTAAGCAAAAAATGGCTGCCATGGGTTTATTATATAGGAACCTTAGTATTGTTGGGTTTTACTCTGATATTTGCAGCGGTGACTCATGGTTCCAAACGATGGATTTCAATTGGGCCGATTCGTTTTCAGCCTTCAGAAATTGCAAAAGTAGTGATTATTGTGTTCCTTGCCTGGTACATAAGTAAGTATGTGAGAAAACTCAGGAATGTCAAAGGAATTGGCATTGCTTTTCTCTTAGCTCTTCCTATTATCTGTGTTGTCGCCATAGAAAACTTGAGTACCAGTATCATTCTCCTCGCCATATCTGTTATCATGATTTTTGTTTCCACAGATAAATGGTGGCCATTTTTTTTGGTGGGTGGAGTCGGTGCAGCAATTATGGCACTTTTCCTGGTGACGCAGAGCTATCGAATGGATCGAATCTATACCTGGCTTAATCCTGCGGAATCGGAAAACGGACTTCAGACCATGCAGGGACTTTATGCCATTGGTTCCGGGGGACTTTTCGGAAAAGGGCTGGGACAGAGTATGCAGAAGATGGGATTTTTACCGGAAACTCATAATGATATGATTTTTTCAATAATCTGCGAAGAATTAGGACTTTTTGGTGCTATTTGTATTATCGGTTTATATTTTGTGCTTTTGTGGCGTTTTATGGTGGTGGCAATCAATGCAACGGATCTGTACGGATCCATGATCGCCGTCGGAGCAATTGCACATTTGGGAATTCAGGTGTTTATCAATATCGGAGTTGTGACAAATACGATTCCCAATACGGGAATTCCATTGCCTTTTATCAGCTATGGAGGTACTTCCCTGTGTTTCTTGTTGATTGAAATGGGATTAGTGCTATCGGTGTCCAGGTTTATGAGGGTGAAAGATTAAAGTTCTGAAAACAGGAGAAGAGCATGGAAAACAGAAATTTAAAACTCGTGAAAAATAGAAAACAAAAAAAATATAATAAAGCGATTTTCTTTCTGTGCCTGATCGCTGTTCTGGGAATTGGGATTTATTTTCTTATCACAGATTTCTCCATTCAAAATATCGAAGTGAAAGGAAATACGACTTATACGGATGCTGAGATCATTAACGCGGTAAAGTCTCAGGACTATGTGGATAATACCCTGGTGATGATTGCGCAAAATCAGGTGTTTGGTCAGACGTATCTGCCTTTCATTGAAAATATTTCCATGGGATATGATAAGTCTCATACTCTGAAAATTAAAGTTAAAGAAAAACTTCGTGCCGGAGTTTTTGAATATATGAATAAAAATGTTTACTTTAATTCTGAGGGAATTGCGCTTGAGAGCAGAAATCAACTTTTTGATGGTGTTCCTGTTGTGACGGGGGTCAGTTTTAATAAAATGGTTCTGGGAAAAAAGATTCCGGTAGATGGAGATTATTTTGATACGATCATGAATATCACAAAAAAAATCTCAACATATGGTCTGGAAATCTCCGAGATTCATTTTGAAAATGAAGATGATATTACCCTGGTTTCCGGAAAATATCAGATTTATCTTGGCAGCTCTCTGTATCTGGATGGAAAAATGTCAAAGATAGCGGGGATACTATCTGCTGTTTCCAAAGAGCATAAAAAGGGTGTGATTGATATGCATTTATATACAGATGAAAAAAATATAATCACTTACCACAAATAACATGGAATTCACAAAAATTAATAAAAATCACAAAATTGTTGTTGATTATTTCTATAAAAAAACGTATTATATACCTATAAACTAAAATCAGGTGATTTATACATTTACATAGAATAAGGAGGAGTAGACCTTGCTGGAAATTATGTCAAACGAAGAATTAGCACAAGCTAAGATTTTGGTAATCGGAGTTGGTGGAGCCGGAAACAATGCGGTGAATCGCATGGTGGATGAAGCGATTGAGGGAGTTGAATTGATTGGAATCAATACCGATAAACAGGCCCTTGATTTATGTAAGGCCAGTACTCGCGTTCAGATCGGTGAGAAACTGACAAAAGGACTTGGAGCAGGAGCGAAGCCGGAGATCGGAGCAGCTGCTGTGGAAGAGAATCGAGAGGAGATCACAGAACTTGTGAAAGAGGCAGATATGGTGTTCGTAACCTGTGGTATGGGTGGCGGAACCGGCACAGGTGCAGCTCCTGTTGTTGCAGAGATTGCAAAAGAACTGGGGATTCTCACAGTTGGAGTGGTGACAAAACCTTTTATTTTTGAAGGAAAACCACGTATGAACAATGCACTGATGGGAATTGAACGTCTCAAAGAGAATGTGGATACATTGATTATTATTCCGAATGATAAATTATTGCAGATTTGTGATAAACGGACTTCAATTAAAGATGCTTTTTGTAAGGCAGACGAAGTACTTCAGCAGGGTGTACAGGGAATCACAGATTTAATCTTCAAACCGGGTCTTATCAATCTTGACTTTGCGGATATCCAGACAGTTATGAGAGATAAAGGAATTGCTCATATCGGTATCGGTGTTGGTAATGGCGAGGATAAAGCTGTAGAAGCCATCAAGAAAGCGATGGAATCTCCGCTTCTTGAGACTACAGTCAGTGGAGCAACGGATATTATTATCAACTTCTCCGGGGATGTTGGTATTCAGGAAGTATACGAAGCAGTGTCTTATCTCACAGAAGTAGCTGGAGACGAGGCGAACATTATCTTTGGTAATGTTGAAAGTGAAGATGTTCCGGAAGATGAGGTAAGCATCACGATTATTGCCACAGGTCTTCATGATGTGTCGGGTACCGGAACCATGAGGGGAACTCGTCAGACAGTAAAGAAAACGGAGAA
The DNA here is from genome assembly GCA_028721415.1 of Lachnospiraceae bacterium. Lineage (GTDB taxonomy): Bacteria > Bacillota > Clostridia > Lachnospirales > Lachnospiraceae > Anaerobutyricum. The sequence goes on from JAQYIU010000028.1 coordinate 37,598, forward strand.
TGGACCAACTTACAGTGGTCAGTCCATTAAGCCGGCCGCATCCAAAAGAGTGAAAGAACAGCAGGATATTCCTTCCCGTTCCTATGATAATAGTGACATGGAGATTAAGATTCCTGAATTTCTTCAGAAAAGAAGATAGGATAGGCGATTATATATTAAATATTTAGAATATGGTTACAAAAGGTCGAAATTTTTAAGAGTATACTTTTATATTTCGATCTTTTTTTCTCTTTCTATGAATTATAATAGAAACACATCTGCATGAATAAAACAAGATTTTTGTCATTTCACAAAAAGGAGATGGAACACGGTATGATACTGTATCTGGATCTGGTGTTTTTTCAGAACATGATCATAGGATATTTACTGTTATTTCTGATAAAAACAGACCGGTATCCGGACATCTCACTTAGCCGGGTGATGGTCGGGGCATTGTTATCTTCAATAACATACATATTTTGGTACAGCACAGGAATGTGGGCAGACAGGAAGATAATATTATGCGCCGCGTGTTTTTTCATGAGTAATATCTTTGTGTGGACTTTTCAGATTCATACTTTTTCTTCCTATCTACAAACTCTGGAAAGGGCAATTATTTATCTGCTTTTGATGGGAGGAGCCGGATTGCTGTTTCAGGAGGGATTTCAATTAGAAAAGAGCACGGATAGCAGCTGGTATTTCTTATTTACGGGTTTTATGGTGGCTTTTACTATATGGTATACAAAATGGAAAAAGAAAATCAGAAAAGGAATGCAATTTCAGGAAAAGATATATGATGTGGAATTTCAAAGACATTCGAAAACGGTTTTTCGACGGGGATTATATGATTCCGGTAATCTTCTGGTCAGCCAGATTACCGGGAAAGGGATTTGCGTGATCACGTTTGAGAACATAAAAGATTTGCTGGATGAAAGAGAAATCGATTTTGTAAAAGAAATGATGAATGACAGAGAATTTTTCCGAAAAAAGTTGATGCAAAGTATCAGTTTGGGATTTTATGTCATTCAGTTTTCATCGGTAGGCAAAGAACATGGCTGGATGCCGGGAATCCTTGTGGAACATATTATTGTCAGAAAAGAAGATAAAATTCTTGTCGATACCAGCGGAATGTTGGGAATAAGCGCACAAAAGATTTCAAAAGATGAGAAGTATTCTGTTTTATTACCTGCAGATATTTTCATCAGCAACTGAAGGCAATTGCTCCGTATGAATCATCATGGGAGGGGATAGTAATGGCAGTTGTATTGAATGCGTCAGGAACAGGAAAGGTCAGATTTACAGTGCTGAATAATATGAAACAGTTATTCAGACCGGGGAATGAGATTCATTATATCGGAGGAACAGATATTCTTCCGCCGCCTCTGGAACCGGAAGAAGAGGCCTATGTTCTGAGTCAACTTGACACAAAAAGGTGTGAAGAGGCCAAGGCGATTCTGATTGAGCGCAATTTGAGACTGGTAGTTTACATAGCAAAGAAATTTGAAAATACGGGCATTGGAGTGGAAGATTTAATTTCCATTGGCACGATTGGTTTAATAAAAGCAATCCAGACATTTAAATTAGACAAAAAAATTAAACTGGCTACTTATGCTTCCCGGTGTATTGAAAACGAAATCTTAATGTATTTGAGAAGAACCAGCAAAACCAGAATGGAAGTCTCCATCGATGAACCCTTGAACGTGGATTGGGATGGAAATGAACTGCTTTTATCTGATATTCTGGGAACGGATGATGATGTGATTTCAAAAGATATCGAGGATGAGATTGATAAAAGGCTATTAAAGAAGGCAATGGAAACCTTGTCGGAAAGAGAGCGGCTGATTATTCGTCTCAGATTTGGAATGAACGGTCAGGAAGGAGAGGAGAAAACACAAAAAGAGGTGGCTGATATGCTTGGAATATCGCAATCTTATATCTCTCGTCTTGAGAAAAAGATTATATATCGTCTGAAAAAAGAGATGATCAAAATGGAATAAGACGATTATGTTTATAGAGGAAAGGACGATGTAAATGAAGCGCAGCATCCTTTTTTACGGTGAGACTACGCTTCTATATCAGTGAGACAAAATAAATAATGGGGATTTATGTTATTCATCCAGATAACTTCGGATTGATTTCAAAGCATTTTTTTCCAGACGGCTGACCTGGGCCTGAGATATGCTGATTTCATCAGCAACTTCGGTCTGGGTTTTTCCTTCGTAAAAACGTTTTTTTATTATACGATATTCCCGGTTACTCAATTGGTTCATTGCATCCTGCAAAGCCAGACGCTCCACCCAGGCGTCTTCTTTATTTTTTTTGTCACAAACCTGATCCATCAGAAAGAGTGCATCATTTCCATCCTGATACACAGGCTCAAACAGAGATACCGGCGTGGCTATGGCATCAAGTGCATAAATGATATCTTCTTCAGGAAGATTAATTTCCCGTGCAATTTCTTCAATGGTAGGGTCGCGATCCATGGCTTTGGTCATTTGTTCCCTCGCATAAATTGCTTTATAAGCGATATCACGAAGAGATCGGCTGACACGTATGCTGTTATTATCTCTTAGATAACGGCGTACCTCCCCCAGAATCATTGGTACGGCATACGTGGAAAATTTGACATCAAGTGTTCGATCAAAATTATCAATTGCTTTCATTAAGCCGATACAGCCAACCTGAAATAAGTCATCAGCATTTTCATGATTACCGGAAAAACGCTGAATGACGCTGAGTACAAGACGGAGATTTCCTTTGATATATTTTTCTCGGGCTTCTTTGTCACCTTCTTCGATTTTCTCAAAAAGATGATTTTTTTCATCTTCGGTGAGCAGGGGAAGATCGGAAGTGTTTACACCACATATTTCAACTTTGTTAAGAAACATTTGTACCCTCCTGATTCTTTAAGCTTTGTTTTAAAGGATGAACTTAAACGGCATAAATTATTCAGGAAAATAAAAGCAACTTATATTCTCTTCCGGATTCTGGTTGGATTTGGAAAAATGTACAGCAATCAAAGAGGGATTTGCGGTTGCGGGAAAAAATGTTGTCTGATATAATAAAAGAAATGTACAAAAAGGGAGCGTTTTTTCCTTAAGATTTACAACAGAAAGGTTGATAAGATGGTAGCGGAAATTGTAAGCGTAGGTACGGAATTACTTCTTGGAAATATTGTGAATACCAATGCGCAGCATATCTCCAAAGAGATGGCACGGCTGGGAATTGATTTATATTACCAGACAGTAGTGGGAGATAATGAAGAACGACTCACCAATGTTTTGCAAGTTGCATTGGATCGTTCCGATCTTATCATAATGACTGGCGGACTAGGGCCGACCAAGGATGATCTCACCAAAGAAGTTGCAGCCTCTTTTTTCGGAAAACAACTGGTTTTTGATGAGAAAACATATCAGCATGTAAAGAAAAAACTGGAGTCTTATGGAATCAGTCAGATGACAGAAAGTCAGAAAAAGCAGGCCATGGTTCCGGAGGGAGCGCTGGTTGTGACCAATCCGGTAGGATTGGCTCCTGGAATTATCATGGCGCAGGGAAATAAAGCGGTTGTTATGCTTCCTGGACCGCCAAAAGAGATGAAAGCACTTCTTGAGGAGTGTTGCCGATTGTTTATCAATCGACTTTCCGATCATGTATTTGTCTCTATTAATATTAAGATAAAAGGTCCGGATGAACTTCCTCTCGGTGTAATTGGTGAAGCGCCGATTGCCGATCAGCTGAGTGATATTCTGGATAATGAGAACCCTACGGTAGCCACTTATGCCAAAGAAGATGGGGTTCTGATCAGGGTGACAGCTTCTGGTAAAACGAGAGAAGAAGCCCTGATTTTAATGAAACCGATAGTGACAAAGATTGCGGAGATTCTTGCAGGTAAGATTGCCTGGGTAAAAGAAGATAATGATTAAAAAAATGCCTTTTGCTAAACTTATTTTTAAGTTTTTAGCAAAAGGCATTTTTTTTCTTGACACATACACTCTCTTCTGTCATAATGACTTTGTTTAATTATACTAAACTTTATGTTTAATTTTTTGATGATGTGTGAAACTTGAACGCAAATCCATTATGAGATTTGCCATTGATAAAAGAAAGGGGGCGAGGCGGCTATTCGATTGCCGGCCTTATGGAAATTGGAAATAAAATCAGAGATCTTCGAAAATTGCAGGGGCTCACGCAAGAGGAACTGGCAGACCGTGCAGAACTGTCGAAAGGGTTTATCTCGCAGTTAGAAAGAGATATGACTTCTCCTTCGATCGCAACCCTGGAAGATATTTTACAATGCCTTGGTACTTCTCTGGGTGAATTTTTTCAAGAAGAGAAAGAACACGAGCAGATTGTATTTACGGAAGAAGATTATTTTCAGAAAGATGATAATGAATATGGCAATACGATAAAATGGATTATTCCAAATGCACAAAAGAATTCAATGGAGCCGATTTATATTCATTTAAAAAAAGGAGGCTCGACTTATCCGGATAATCCTCATGAAGGGGAAGAATTTGGATATGTGGTAAAAGGAAAGATAAAAATTCATATAGGCAATCGCATCTGCATTGCTAAAAAAGGAGATTCTTTTTACTATACTGCGGATCAGACCCATTTTCTTACAGCGGATGATAATTCTGAGATTATATGGGTAACATCTCCACCTAGTTTTTAGGCGAAGAATTTCGTTTTTCGAGATTCATTTAAAGAATACAACAGAAAGGCTTATGATTCACGGGTACGAAATGAATGAAAAATAATTTAGTGGAATTAAAGAATATTTCCAAATCATTTGGAAAAACAATGGTGTTGGATGATTTATGTCTTGAAGTAAAAGAAAATGAATTTATTACTTTGTTAGGGCCATCTGGTTGTGGAAAGACAACGACATTGCGTATTATTGGCGGTTTTGAAAAACCGGATCAGGGAAAAGTAATCTTTGATGGCAAAGATATCACCAATATTCCGGCCAATAAAAGAAACCTTAATACTGTCTTTCAAAAATATGCATTATTTCAACATATGACGATTGGAGAAAATATTGCCTTTGGATTGAAAATAAAAAACAAATCAGCAGCTTATATTAAAGATAAAATTAAATATGCTTTAAAATTGGTGAATCTGGAAGGATTTGAGAACCGAAAACCTGCTTCTTTAAGTGGTGGACAGCAGCAGCGGATCGCCATTGCCAGAGCGATTGTCAATGAACCGAAGGTTTTGCTCCTGGATGAGCCTCTTGGGGCGCTGGATTTGAAGTTGCGTCAGGATATGCAGTATGAGCTGATGCGTCTGAAAGAAGAACTGGGAATCACATTCATATATGTGACTCATGATCAGGAAGAAGCCCTCACCATGTCTGATCAGGTAGTTGTAATGAATCAGGGATATATTCAGCAAATGGGGACACCGGAAGATATTTATAATGAACCGGAGAATGCTTTTGTGGCAGATTTTATCGGAGACAGCAATATTATTGATGGAATTATGCTGGAAGATAAGCTAGTGGAGATTCTCGGATATAAATTTGAATGCGTGGATGTGGGATTTGGCAGAAATCGTCCTGTAGATGTGGTCGTTCGCCCGGAAGATGTCATTTTAGGGAAAGAAGGCGAAGGAATTCTGGACGGTGTTGTTACCTCATTGATTTTTAAAGGAGTCCATTATGAGATGGATGTTCAGGCCGGAGGGTATGAATGGCTGGTACACAGTACGTTATGTTATCCGGTTGGAACTAAAGTAAGCATTTCCGTTATTCCGTTTAATATTCAGATTATGAATAAACCGGAGTACGATGATGAGAGGGCGGTGGTTCTTGATGAATAGAAAATGGCTGGCGACGCCTTATGCCATCTGGGCACTCGGATTTATTGTGTTGCCTCTTATTATGGTGATTTACTACGGAGTGACCAATGGAGCGGGAGAGTTTACCTGTAGTAATGTGATGGCAATAACAGATCCGATTCATTACAAAGCGTTTGGTAATTCTGTGTTGATCGCCCTTGGAAGTACCCTGATCTGTCTGATTATTGCTTATCCTCTGGCTTATATTTTGAGTCAAAGTGAGAAAAGAGGGGCAGGAACAGTTATCATGATTTTTGTTCTTCCTATGTGGATCAATTTTTTGCTCCGTGTTCTTGCTCTTCAAATGATTTTGTCAAATACGGGGATTTTAAATGCAATTCTGAAATTTTTCGGACTCCCTGTACAAAGAATTATGTATACCAAAGGAGCAATTTTGATTGGAATGGTGTATGACTATATCCCATTTATGATTTTACCGATTTATAACGTCATGAGCAAAATTGACAAAGATGTGCTGGAGGCAGCGCAGGATCTTGGGGCAACAGCATTCACAACCTTCAAAAGAATTATTGTCCCACTCTCCCTGCCGGGAGTCCTTAGTGGAATTATCATGGTATTTATTCCAAGCCTTTCCGAATTTGTTGTGGCGGATATTCTGGGGGGCTCCAAAATACTTTTGTTTGGCAATGTAATCGAACAGGAATTTAATGTGTTGAATAACTGGAATCTTGGATCCGGGTTGTCCATTGTTCTGATGATTTTTATCTTTATCAGCATGGCGATTATGAACCGAAATGAAGGGGAAGAAGGAGAGGCAATGTTATGGTAAATGTAAAAAGATTTGCTGGGAAGATATATGTTGGATTGATTGCATTTCTTTTGTATGCACCTTTATTAATTCTCATTGTCTGTTCGTTTAATAATTCAAAGGCCAGGACTGTATGGGGTGGCTTTACTTTTCGATGGTATATTGAGTTGTTCCGAAATCAGGAAGTATTGATGGCTGTAAAAACATCGCTGTTGCTTACGACTTCTGCGGCGATGATTGCCATGGTTTTAGGTACATTAGCGTGTATTGGCATGTCTGTAATGGGCAAAAGAACAAAAATGATATTTCAGTCAGTGACAAATATTCCTTTGCTGAATGCAGATATTGTGACAGGAATTGCAATCATGCTCTTATGTGTACACTTTCTGACGTTGGGATTTGGATCTGTGCTGATTGCACATGTAACATTAGGGATTCCGTATGTGATCTTAAATGTGATGCCGAAACTGCAGCAGGTGAACAAAAGCATTTATGAAGCGGCATTAGATTTAGGTGCTTCTCATGTGTATGCATTCATAAAAGTAGTTTTACCTGAAATTGTCCCGGGAATCATCTCCGGATTCTTTTTTGCATTTACAGTTTCCATGGATGATTTTGTGATTACTTATTTCACAAAAGGTGCAGGAATGAATACGATATCTACAATGCTTTATCAACAGTTGAGGAGAGGAATAAATCCGGAAATGTATGCATTATCGACTTTGTTACTGTTGCTGATTCTGCTTTTATTAGGGATGATCAATCATCTTTCTGCATCAAAAAAAAGCAGGGAGGTGGATTTTTGATGAAAAAAAAGAAGGTTTTACGTAAAAAAATTATTATATTGGGAATAGTATTTCTCGTTGCAATATGTGTGAGTGTAGGATGCGGCAGCTCACAAAATAAGACAACAGCAGATGACCATACGTTGGTTGTATTCAATTATGGTGATTATATTGATACAGAAACCATTCGTATGTTTGAAAAAGAGACAGGAATTCAGGTCGAATATGAAGAGTATGTAACCCCGGAAGATATGTATACAAAATATAAGTCGGGTGCAATTGATTATGATTTGATTTGTACATCTGATTATATGATCGAAAAAATGATCAAAGAAAATGAGGCACTACAAATTGATACTTCAAAGATGGAGTATTATGATAACGTTGGGCAGGAATATCTGGATTTTTGTAAAGCATTTGATCCGGATAATTCCTATGCAATTCCTTATTTTTGGGGAACTGTTGGAATTTTATATAACGAAGAAATGGTTGATGAAGAAATCACCAGTTGGTCAGTTCTGTGGAATGAGAAGTATAAAAACGAGATAGTTATGGAAAACAGTATGAGAGATGCTTTTCTGGTACCGTTGAAATGGAAAGGTTATTCTTTGAATACGACAGATAAAAATCAGCTTCTGGAAGCCCAGAAACTGTTGATGAAACAAAAACCATTGGTGGAAGCCTATCTGGTGGATGAAAGCCGTGATGCCATGATAGCAGGGGATGCAGCTATGGCAGTTGTGTACTCTGGTGATGCCACAGTTGCTATGGAAGCGAATGAGAATCTTAACTATGTAGTTCCGGAAGAAGGATCTAATATCTGGTTCGATTGCTGGATGATCCCAAAATCAGCAAAACACAAAAAAGAAGCAGAACTGTTTATTGATTATATGAATCGGGAAGATATTGCTATGCTGAATTTTGACTATATTTATTATGGTACACCGAATAGTGAAGTGTATAAGCTTCTGGATGAGGAGACAAAAGAGGATGAGTCGATCTTTCCTGTACAAGAAGTCATGGATAAATGTGAAGTGTATCAATATCTTGGAAATGAAATAGAAACTTTTTATAATCAAATGTGGAAAGAATTGAAATCATATTAAACTAGTACATCGTATCTTGAATAACGCGACCGAGTAACTTAGCTGTTTTTTGATAGCCTCATTCAAAAAAACTTTCTTCGTATTTGTCGAGTTATTTTGAAAACGATGTATTAGAGATTTTGTGCGGATTCGAAGTGGAAATAGTCAGCCGTGATTAGCGAATCCGCACAAAGTCTATCATAGATTCTGCTTTATTATGAAAAAAGAAAGAAGGTATTTTATGAAGCATCAATTAACGCAGCGTGATGTAGATAAAATGAAAGAGGAAATCGAATACCGCAAGGTAGTTGTTCGAAAAGAATTGTTGGAACATGTAAAAGAAGCCAGAGCACATGGAGATCTCAGTGAAAATTTTGAGTATCATGCTGCCAAAAAAGAAAAAAATCGAAATGAAAGCAGAATCCGCTATCTGGAAAGGATGATAAGGACTTCTGAAGTTGTGACAGATCATGCCGATAGTGATCAGGTAGGTCTAAATAAGACAGTAACTCTATTTTTTGAGGAAGAGGAAGAAGAGGAGAAGTTCTCCTTTGTGACAACGGTATTAGTAGATTCTATGAAGAACCGTGTCAGTATAGAGTCTCCCCTGGGGAAAGCTCTGATGGGTCACAGAATTGGAGAAAGGATATATGTAAACGTCAATTCGCAGTATGGATATTATGTGGAAATAAGAGCTATTGAACCGTTTGATGATGATATGCCGATTAATGAATTTTGAGAGTGTTTTACGACTGGATAACGAAAAAAAAGAGTTTGAAAAAAAGTTGAAAAAAATAGAAAAAGTTGTTGACAGAAAGGACGGAAAATGATAATATAAGTGAGTCGCGGTTAGTAGTGACAACGAAACAACTTATGGAGAGGTGTCCGAGTGGTTTAAGGAGCTGGTCTTGAAAACCAGTGATACTGAAAGGTACCGTGGGTTCGAATCCCACCTTCTCCGTGCTCTTAAAAAATAACGGAGAAATAAGTTGTTAATTTATTTGGAGAAGTACCCAAGAGGCCGAAGGGGCTCGCCTGGAAAGTGAGTAGGTCGTTAATAGCGGCGCAAGGGTTCAAATCCCTTCTTCTCCGTTTTGCAATTGAAAATGATTGCAAATTTTTTTCTTGACATTTGTTGAGAATGTGATATAATATCAAAGTTGCTTGAAAAAAGTTGGGAATAAAAAATAAAAAAAGTTCTTGACAAACAAAAGCGATTATGATAAAATATAAAAGCTTTCGCAAGAAAAAACGAAAGTGACACAGAAA
>JAQYIU010000029.1 GCA_028721415.1 Lachnospiraceae bacterium
TAGGAGGTAAGTTAGAATGGCAATTGATAGAACTCCAGTCCTGAAAAGATGCAGATCTTTAGACTTAGATCCTGTATATTTAGGCGTAAATAAAAAATCAAACAGAAAGTTAGTTCGTTCCAGCAGAAAGATCAGTGAGTACGGTCTTCAGCTTCGCGAAAAACAGAAAGCAAAATTCATCTATGGTGTTTTAGAGAAACCTTTCAGAAATTACTATGCTCAGGCAGAAAGAATGAAAGGTCTTACAGGTCCTAACTTAATGGTTCTGTTAGAGTCCAGACTTGACAACATTGTATTCCGTATGGGATTTGCAAGAACAAGAAAAGAAGCAAGACAGATCGTTGGACACAAACACATTCTTGTTAACGGCAAATGTGTAAACATTCCATCTTACAGAGTAAGTGCTGGTGATGTAATCGAAGTAAAAGAAAACAAAAAGACTATGCAGAGATACAAAGATATCGCAGAAGCAACAGAAGGTATCTTAGTACCAGCTTGGTTAGATGCAGATGTTGAGACATTTAAAGGAACAGTGAAAGAACTTCCTTCTCGTGATATGATCGATGTTCCTGTTAACGAAACACTGATCGTCGAGTTATATTCTAAATAATAAATGATTCTTCCAATTGAATGCCTGTGGATTCAGGCATTCAATTGTGGTATTTTATGAATAGTCCAAAAGGAGGGTCCCATTCGTGTTTGAATTCGAAAAACCAAGAATTGAAATAGCAGAAATTTCAGAAGACAATAAATATGGTCGTTTTGTGGTGGAACCATTAGAGAGAGGTTACGGCACAACTTTAGGTAACTCCTTAAGAAGAATCATGTTATCCTCATTACCAGGGGCAGCTGTCAGCGCAGTTAAGATTAAAGGTGTGCTCCATGAATTCAGCTCCATTCCTGGTGTGAAAGAAGATGTCACTGAAATAATTATGAACATTAAAGAACTGGCAATCAAAAATAACAGTTCTTCTAATGAACCAAAACGTGCTTTCATTGAATTTAGTGGAGAGGGCGTAGTAACAGCAGCAGATATTCAGGTTGACAGTGATATTGAAATTATTAACCCTGATTTGGTGATTGCAACATTAAGTGGTGGTGCAGACAGCCATTTCGAGGCAGAGCTGACAATCACAAAAGGACGTGGATATGTTGGCGCTGACAAAAATAAAACAGAAGATCAGTCCATTGACGTAATCGCAGTGGATTCAATCTATACACCGGTTGAGAGAGTAAACTTAACAGTACAGAATACCCGTGTTGGTCAGATTACTGACTTTGATAAATTGACACTGGATGTATTTACAAACGGAACACTGGCACCGGATGAGGCAGTCAGCCTTGCAGCAAAAGTGCTCAGTGAGCATTTGAACCTGTTCATCGATTTATCCGAGAATGCAAAGGTTGCTGAGGTTATGGTAGAAACCGCTCAGGATCCTGTTGATAAAGTATTAGAGATGAACATTGATGAACTTGAATTATCTGTTCGTTCTTATAACTGTCTGAAGAGAGCAGGTATCAACACTGTAGAAGAACTCACCAACAAGACACCGGAAGATATGATGAAAGTTCGTAACTTGGGTCGCAAATCCTTAGAGGAAGTCCTGGCTAAATTAAAAGAATTAGGTCTTTCCCTGAACTCAAGTGAAGAATAAATAAAGAAATTATAGACCCGCTTAAGCTGAAGGTATAGTAAGCATGGCGAAAAATGAACAGGAGGTCCATAACAATGGCAAAATACAGAAAATTAGGAAGAACATCCAACCAGAGAAAAGCTTTATTACGTAACCAGGTTACACAGCTGATTTACCACGGAAAAATCCGTACAACTGAAGCAAAAGCAAAAGAAATCCGCAAGATCGCTGAAGGATTAATCGCTCTTGGTGTAAAAGAAAAAGACAATTTCGAAGTTGTTAAAGTTGAAGCTAAAGTTGCAAGAAAAGACAAAGACGGCAAGAGAGTAAAAGAAGTTGTTGACGGCAAAAAAGTTACTGTATACGATACAGTAGAAAAAGAAATCAAAAAAGATATGCCATCCAGACTTCATGCAAGACGTCAGATGTTAAAAGTTTTATATCCTGTAACAGAAGTTCCTGCTGAAGGCAAAGGAAGAAAAGCAAACACAAAGAAAATCGACCTTGCACAGAAGATTTTTGATGAGTATGCTCCAAAATACGCTGGACGTAACGGTGGTTACACAAGAATCATCAAAGTTGGACAGCGTAAAGGTGATGCTGCTTTAGAAGTAATCATCGAATTAGTTTAATTAATATTGCAAAAATGCAGACGGTCTTTTGGACCAATGTGATGATATGCATAATGAAAGAGGCTGTTTTTACAGTCTCTTTTTTCTTTATCGAATCTTTATTAAAACGATGTGAAGATAATTAAATTATTGTTCTAATATAGTTAAGAAAGTAATCAAAATGAGTTTTATTGAGACATTACATTTGATTTTTAAATATAAAACCTATACAGAAAATCAGGAAAAACCCGAAGAAAAAACAGTACTCAATGATGTTTCTCTTTCGATAAATAAAGGAGATTTTGTGGGTATCCTGGGACATAATGGTTCCGGAAAATCCACTCTGGCGAGACAACTGACAGCGCTTTTACAGCCTACAGAAGGGACAGTTTATATTAAAGGAATGGATACGTCTGATTCGAAAGAAACTATTGCCATTCGTAAGACAGCTGGAATTGTTTTTCAGAATCCGGATAATCAGATCATAGGCAATGTTGTGGAAGAGGATGTCGCTTTTGGACCGGAGAATCTGGGAGTTTCCACAGAGGAGATGTGGGAACGGATTGCCATGGCTTTGGAAGCAACAGGGATGACTGCCTATAGACAGACTTCTCCCCAGGCATTATCTGGAGGACAGAAGCAAAAAGTTGCCATTTCAGGAATCCTTGCCATGGAACCGGAATGTATTGTGCTGGATGAGCCGACAGCTATGTTAGATCCGGTCGGAAGACGGGACGTTCTCGAAGCGATTCGTCGTCTGAATAAAGAAAAAAATATTACGATCATCTATATCACTCATCATATTGATGAGGTAGAAAATGCTGATTATTTGTATGTGATGAATCAGGGGAAGATTGTACTTCAGGGTACTTCGCATGATATTTGGAAGAAATCAGAGAATGTCGATGTTCTGGAACATTATGGAATTCCTCTTCCTTTTGATAAAAAGTTAATGCAACTGTTAAAAAAGGGTGGATTAAAACTACCGGAAATAATAAGTACCGAGGAACAAATGCTCCAATTCCTTGCTCATACAATAAAAATCACATCTTTAAAACCGGAAATACATGAGAATTTGTGCCAGAAAGAGTCTGTAAATCAGCCGAAGGGGATTGTTTTAGAGAATCTTAGTTATAAGTACAAAGATCAGTGGGAGAGTGAAGAAAAATATGCCCTCAATCATATTAATCTCATTTTGACTAAAGGAGAGTATGTGGCAATCATCGGACGAACCGGCTCAGGAAAATCTACTTTGTTGCAGCATTTAAACGGATTATTGCAGGCAACTTCCGGAAACTATTATTTTGAAGGAAAAAATGTTTATGATAAGGGATTCTCTATGAAGAAACTCCGTCAGAAAGTGGCATTATGTTTTCAATATCCGGAATATCAGCTTTTTGAAGAAACAGTTTTAAAGGATATTTGCTTTGGACCGAAGAATCTGGGATTGGCGGAAGAAGAAGCTGTGGAAAAAGCCAGAGAAGCGATGAAACTCCTGGGACTTTCCAGGGAACTGGAAAAGGTATCTCCGTTCTCCCTTTCCGGAGGCCAGAAGCGGAGAGTGGCTTTGGCTGGAATTCTTGCAATGGATCCCGAATATCTGATTTTGGATGAGCCGGCTGCGGGTCTGGATAAAGAAGGAAAATGTAATTTATTTGCTTTGCTGAAACAATTAAACGAAGAAAAGAAGATTACAATTATTCTTGTATCTCATGATATGAATGATGTGGCTGCTCATGCAAAACGAGTGCTTGTCATGTCAGAAGGACATCTGGTCATGGATGAAAAAACAGAGGACGTATTTCAAAAAGAAAAAGAACTGGAACAGATTGGATTGAACATTCCGCAAGCTCTTTCCTTTTATCACAGGTTGATCCGTTGCTTTTTTGAAAAAGCAAGTGTGAAATGTAAGGAAGAACAGGCAGAAAAAAATATGCCGATGACGGTGGAAGCTCTCGCAGAATGGATTTTATTGCAAAAGCGTATATCTGGGGAATGTTTACCGCAAGAAAAGTTATCTTATAAAGTGGAAGTGCAAGCAGATAAGAAATCACAATATGAAGACGGAGGGAGCTTATGATTCGGCAAATGACATTGGGACAATATTATAAAACAGATTCCGTTCTTCACACGCTGGATCCCAGAGTGAAACTGTCCGGAACGATGATTTTTGTCATTTCTTTATTTTTACCGAAATCCATTCCGGCAATGATTCTGGCCACTGTATTTTTGTTTCTGATTATTCGAATTTCAAAAGTCCCATTTTCAATGATTCGAAGAGGAATAAAACCTTTACTGTTTATCATATGTTTTTCGGCAATCGTTAATTTGTTCTGTACAAAAGGGCATATTTTGATAGAATTTGGCCCATTGCATATTACCAGGGAAGGAATCATACTTTCTGCTTATCTGGTGATTCGTCTGGTTTATCTGATTATGGGATCGTCGATCATGACATTTACTACGACTCCAAATGAATTGACCGATGGACTGGATAAAGCATTACATTTTTTGAATCGAGTTCACATACCGGTACATGAACTGGCTATGATGATGTCCATCGCTCTCAGATTTATCCCGATTCTCACAGAAGAACTGGACAAAATCATGAAAGCACAGATGTCAAGAGGAGCGGATTTTGAGACAGGAAACTTATTGCAGAGAGCGGCGAAATTAATTCCACTTCTGGTACCTCTCTTTATTTCTGCTATAAGGAGAGCCTCTGACCTGGCATTAGCTATGGATGCAAGGTGCTATAACGGTGGTGAAGGAAGGACAAAGCTGAAGCCACTGATATATGAAAAAAGAGATTATGTGGCATACGGAATTCTTCTTGTTTATTTGATTGCAATGATGATATGCAGTTTAGTGATTGGCAGTAAAATTTCTTTTGGGATAAAATAGAACAATTTGTATTTTGCAGATAAAGGATATATAATATGAAAAGATATAAATTAATTGTCGCCTACGACGGGACAAATTATTGTGGATGGCAGGTACAGCCAGAAGCGGTTACCATTGAAGGCGTATTAAATGAAACATTGAGCAAAGTTCTGAAAGAAAAGATACAGGTCATAGGAGCAAGCCGAACCGATGCAGGAGTACATGCCTATGGAAATGTGGCAGTTTTTGATTCTGAAACTCCAATTCCTGGAGATAAATTGATGTTTGCCATAAACCCCTATCTGCCCGAAGATGTACGTATTGTGGATTCCTGTCAGGTGGCAGATGATTTTCATCCGAGATACTGCGACACCAGAAAAACTTACGAGTATCATATTCAGAATGGAAAAGTATTATTTCCAACCCAAAGATTGTACAGTCACTGGGTCACAAAACCCCTGGACATTATAGCGATGGAAGAAGCGGGACAGTATCTGGTGGGAACCCATGATTTTAAGAGCTTTTGTTCCGCCAAAACCCAAGTGCAGACTACGGTGAGGACAGTTTGTGATGTGCATGTGTATGAAGTTCCGATACCAGAAGGACAGAATATGGATAATCGGAGAGAAATCATCATTCGTGTGGAAGGAGAAGGCTTTTTGTACAATATGGTGCGCATCATCAGTGGCACCCTGATCAAAGTGGGACTTCACGCTTATCCCCCGGAATATGTGAAAACCATTCTGGAAAGTTGTGACAGAACCCTTGCAGGAGAGACGGTTCCTGCCAAAGGACTTTTTCTTCAGAAAATCGAATATCTGTAATTTTCCAGAAAATCGAATTTGATTGGAGAGAGGATTCAAGTCAATTTTTCAACAAAGAACCGCAAATCGATTTAATATTTTTTGCAAAAATTACAGCAGAAATTCGTTGACACGCGGGGATGAGTGTTATATAATAGGAAACTGTGGTATGTAAATAAAGTGTGTCTCAAAGCCCCGGGATACATTTTTTTCATAAACCTGCCCGAGGCAGGGTCGATGTGGTGGAGGGTCCGGACAGCCAGGAAGCCATGTCACAACAGTAAGAAAGAAAACGTATTTAAAATTTAACAGGAGGAGAACAACTCATGAAAAGTTTTATGGCTAGCCCATCTACAATTACAAGAG
>JAQYIU010000030.1 GCA_028721415.1 Lachnospiraceae bacterium
AATGAGCCGATCGTAGAGCCGCTCCAGAGATACAAAGATGGTTTATGTTTATGGAGGGAATCACAATGAAGAAAATTTTATTAGCATGTAATGCAGGTATGTCAACAAGTATGCTTGTGCAGAAAATGCGCAGCGCAGCAAAGGAAATGAATGTGGAAGCAGATATCAATGCTGTATCTGTCACAGAACTCGATAACCTGATTGGAGAAGTAGATATTGTCCTCTTAGGACCTCAGGTGAAATTCCAGAGAGCAGCTGTTGAAAGTCTGGCAGCAGGCCGTATCCCGGTTGATGTGATCGATATGAGAGACTATGGTACCATGAACGGAAAAAAAGTTCTTCAGAAAGCCATTGACCTCATCGAAAAGGAGGCATAAATCATGGATATGGAAGGTATTTGTTTTCAGATTATCACTTGTGTCGGCAGTGCAAAATCCTGCTATGTAGAGTCCATAGGTCTTGCAAAAGAGGGTAAAATAGATGAGGCTCGTGCGAAAATCGGAGAAGGAGACCAGTATTTCCTGGAAGGACATCATGTTCATGCAGAATTGATTGGTCAGGAGGCAAGCGGAAATCCTGTTCCGGCATCCATTCTTCTGATTCATGCAGAAGATCAGCTGATGAGTGCTGAAACTGCAAAAATCTATGCAGTAGAATTCATCGAACTTTATGCAAAACTCTATGAAAAAGGTCTTGCTTAAATAATTTATTACATAATCCACTATTGATTAAACCGTAATTTTAAATGTTGTTTTCCACTTTTTTGCAATACTAACCTATAAATAAAGTCAGACACGGGAGAATTCCCATCTGCCGTGTCCGGCCAAAAGAAGGAGCTCCGGCTCCTTCTTTTGGTTTGACAAAGAAGATGATATTCTTTATAATGAAAACAGTGGCTTTCAGGTAATTGTGATAAAAAGTTTTTCCAGGTGATGACAATCATCGTACTATTTTATATTTTTAAAAAACTTTTTCTTATGATTATCTGGATTCAGACAGAACGTTGAGAGAGGGAAATCCTATGATTAGAATTTTTAAGACGATGGATGGGAGAATTCAGCAGATTCCTCAAGTCGAAGACGGAAGCTGGGTTGCACTCACAAATCCAACCTATGATGAGTTGTGTATGATTTCGGAAAAACATCGCATCGATTTGGACGATTTAAAGAGTCCTCTGGATGAAGAAGAACGTTCCCGTATTCAGGTGGAGGATGATTATACTCTGATCATCCTGGATATACCGACGACGGAGATTCGGGACAATAAAGAATATGTCTATACGATACCTTTTGGTATTATTTTTACAGATGAACTGATTTTTACTGTCTGTCTGGAAGATACACCGGTACTGACCGTCTTTATGGATGGCCGTATGCGCAATTTCTTTACCTATAAGAAGACAAGATTTATCTATCAGATGTTATACCGTAATGCAGCCATGTTCCTGCAATTTCTGCGAATCATCGATAAGAAGAGTGATGAACTGGAAAAGAAACTTCACATTTCCCAGAGAAATCAGGAGCTTCTGGAGATGCTGGAACTGGAGAAGAGTCTTGTCTACATTACAACATCTCTACGTGGTAACGAGGTTGTTCTGGAGAAACTCATGCGTAATACTTCCATTCCGCGATATGAGGATGATGAAGAATTACTCGAAGATGTTATCATCGAGAATAAACAGGCCATCGAGATGGCGAAAATATACAGTGATATTTTAAGTGCGAGAATGGATGCTTTTGCATCTGTGATTTCCAATAACCTGAATATTGTCATGAAGTTTCTGTCTGTAATCACGATTGTCCTTACAATCCCTACCATTGTGACCAGTGCACTGGGTATGAATGTGGGAGGAATTCCTTTTGCAAAACATCCGTATGGATTCTGGATCATGGTGGGAATCTGTGTTGCGTCAACCGTAATCGCATGGATTTTGATTGCAAGGAATAAATACTTTAAATAGAGACATAATAGAGGAGTGATATAATGAACTGGTTAAATCGGCTGGAACGAAAGTTTGGCAGATATGCCATTACAAATCTGCCAATGTATATTGTAATGCTTTATGCAGTTGGTGCTGTTTTAAATCTGATTTCCAACGGAAGTTTTTACTATCAGTATCTCAGTCTGAATCCTTACATGATTCTTCATGGGCAGATATGGAGGCTGTTCACTTTCCTGGTGGCGACTCCGACGACAAGTATCATCTTTTTGATTTTTGTATTGTTTTTTTACTATTCCATTGGAGAGTCGCTGGTTCAGGTCTGGGGAGCATTTAAGTTTAATATGTATATTCTGATTGGTATTCTTGGAACCATAGCTGCATCTTTTCTGGTATATGCGATTTATCCGAATCCGAATATCTATATGGATACTTATTATCTGAATTTATCCATGTTTCTTGCCTATGCAGCGATTTTTCCGGAGATGCGGGTGTATCTTTACGGCATTTTACCGATTAAAGTGAAATGGCTTGGAATTTTAGATGGACTCTTATTGTTGATTGATTTTATTACCGGGGGACTTGGAGTCAGAGTCTGTATTGTAGTGAGTCTTCTTAACTTTCTCCTGTTCTATTTTTCCACGAGAAACTATAGACGGATTTCTCCAAAAGAAGTGCAGAGAAAGAGAAAGTATAAAAAAGCAGTATCCCAAAGTAATCAGGGATATCGCCATCAGTGTGCAATCTGTAAGAGAACAGAGCAGGATGATCCGAATCTGGAATTCAGATATTGTTCCAAATGTAATGGCAATTATGAGTATTGCAATGAGCATTTGTTTACCCATACTCATATAAAATAATTTCGTTCCGCCTCCCTTTTTTATGGAAAAGGAGCGTATTATGAAAAAAACGAAGATTATCTGTACGTTAGGTCCGGCAACGGATGATGAAACCATATTGATGACAATGATTCAGTCTGGAATGGATATTGCCAGGCTGAATTTTTCACATGGAACGAAAGAAGAACAGGCGGCACGTATTGCCATGATTCGCCGGGCAGGTGAAAAACTCGGGGTGCCGGTGGGAATCTTGCTGGATACGAAAGGTCCTGAAATCAGGACAGGAAAGATGAAGGATAATTGTGTCTATCTGGAAGAAGGAGAGAGAATCCTTATCACCACAGAAGAAGTGGAAGGAACTTCTGAAAAGATCAGCGTTACCTACAGACAATTGCCCAGGGAAGTAAAACCGGGGGATTCCATTCTCATTGATGATGGTATTTTGCGTCTGCAAGTGAAACAGGTATTGGCTGATTGTATTGAGTGTCAGGTAGTTGCCGGAGGAGAACTTCATTCTAATAAGGGAGTGAATGTGCCCGGAGTGAAGGTTAAACTTCCGGCAATCACGGAGAAAGATGAGGAAGATATTTCTTTTGGTCTGGAACAAGGGATTGATTTTATTGCAGCTTCTTTTGTGCGAAGTAAGGAGGCACTGGAACAGATACGCAGCCTTTGTAAAATAAAAGGACAGCATCCGTTTCTCATTGCAAAAATTGAAAACGAAGAAGCCATCGAGAATATTGATGAGATTATTGATGCCGCAGATGGAATTATGATCGCCAGAGGAGATCTGGGAGTGGAGATTCCGGCAGAGGAAGTTCCTTATCTGCAGAAAATGATTATAGAGAAATGTAACTTTAAGATGAAACCAGTTATCACTGCCACGCAGATGCTGGATTCCATGATTCGGAATCCGAGACCGACCAGAGCAGAAGCCGCCGATGTTGCCAATGCCATTTACGATGGAACGGATGCAGTAATGCTGTCCGGTGAATCGGCTGCCGGGAAATATCCGGTCGAAGCTGTTAATATGATGGCAAAGATTGCTGAAGTGACAGAACAGCATCTTAGTGGGAATAATCTGAAACGACAGAGAGATATTAAGTCCCGGGTTACCATATCCAGTACCATTGCGCATATGTCAGTGCAGGCAGCGGAAGAACTTCATGCAGATTGTATCATTGCTGCGACTATGTCAGGGACAACGGCAAGGTATCTTTCAGAATTTCGACCTTCCTGTATGATTGCCGGTGTCACTCCTTATGAATGGGTCATGCGCCGGATGCAGTTGTTCTGGGGGGTATTTCCGGTGCTGAATCGTGAAACTGCCACAACAGAGGAACTGATTGCCTCTGCCATGGAAAAAACCAGAAGAAGGCAGTTTCTCAAAGAAGGAGATGTCTGTGTGATGACGGCAGGGATTGCAGCACAGGATAAAAATCATTACCCGACGAATATGATACGCGCTTTTCGTGTAGAATAGCCACAAAATACAATTGTTTTGTCCGATGGAATTCGCTTTTCGTCGGGCAGAACTTCAAAGGAGGAAGCCGGATGATTATTTCGGATAATATCAGAATCGGTGAGAGTGTTCGTTTTAAATCAGATCGTATTCTTGATGCACTGCGGGTGGGAGAAACTTGCTCTAACATCATCTGGTATGCCATCACAACTTCGTATGAAGATGATACGCTGATGTATATTATGAATGGAATGGAGTTCAGACATTCTTTTTATCATCAGGGAAATCTCAGATTGCTCGGATTGGCCGGCTCAAGAAAAGAAGCCTGTGAAATGGTTTTAAATCTGGTGCAGGAAGGGTATAATACAGATAATATTCATCAGATGAAACAATATTTGGAGAGCATTTAAAGCGAAAAATTGTTTTTTTCGTCAGACTGGACAGGCATAGGAGGAAAGCATTGTTACATGTATTGCTGATTATCTTAAGAATAGCAGGTATCGTTCTTGCATTGGCACTCTGTCTGATTGTGATTGTTTTGGCAGTTCCTATTCGATATTCTTTTCAGATGGAGAAAAGAGAAAAGGAATCCATTCAGGGAAGAGTAAAAGTAACATGGTTTTTTGCGTTGATATATGTGAAAATCAGTTACATAGAGAGTGTGTTTGATTATCGTGTAAAAATAGCCGGTTATCAGATACTGGGAAACCAGGAGAGCTTTCTGAAAAAGAAAGAAGAAAAGCAAAAACAAAAGCAGGAAAAGCAGAAGAGAAAAGAAGAAAGAAAAGTAAAAGAAAAAGAGGAGCTTTCGCAAAATGAACCTGCAATGACAAAGGACATCCCGGAACAAAAAGAACAGCTGGTGGTACAATCTCTGCCTCAAACGGTAGAATCATCGGAACAGGCTGATACAAAAATAGATGCTGTTTCTGATGGAAAGAAAATTTCTGCAAACAGAACTTCCCGGGCAAAGCCCGCATCAGAGCATAAAAAAAAGAAAACAGGTTTTATTAAAACAATAAAGAAAAAGATCAGTACCTTTAATAAGAAAGCAGTTTCACTAAAAGAAAAGGCAGTTTCGATCCGGAATCTTTATGAAGAGTATCATGGCGGAGAATTGCTCTGCCTGGCGAAAAATAGTATAATCAGGATAGCGAGGCATATACTGCCGCGGAAATTAAGAGGCAATATCAGATTTGGATTTGAGGATCCGGCTACCACAGGTATCGTAACAGGCTTAGCAGCAATATTGTATTCGAAATATCAGAAATGTTTTCAAATGCAACCGGATTTTCAGGAGAGTTGTTTTGAAACTGACTGTAAGGGAAGAGGAAGAATACATCCTGGTTTTTTCCTGATATTGATACTTCAATTGCTTTTAAATCAGGACGTTCGCAAATGTATAAAATTAGCATTAAAATAACAGCAGGAGGGAATTATGGATAATAATAATTTTGATCAGACAGTGAATTCGTTATTTCAGGGACTCGATCAGGTGATTTCAACCAAAACAGTAGTGGGAGAACCACAGGTAATCGGAGATACCATTATTCTGCCACTGGTGGATGTTTCTTTCGGAATGGGAGCCGGTGCATTTAATAAAGAAAAATCGAGTAATGGAGCCGGCGGAATCGGAGGAAAGATGTCTCCGAGTGCAATTCTTGTGATTCAGAATGGACAGACAAAACTGGTCAATGTACGAAATCAGGATGCGATAACCAAAGTACTTGATATGGTACCGGAAGCAGTGAATAAAGTATCTTCTTTAATCAAAGGTCATGGAAATGAGGAAGATCTGGAAGTAAAATCTGCTGTCGAAGAGGAGATGAAAAATCATCCTGTAAGAGAAGAAATAAAAAATGAATAATTTTAAAAAATTTCTCTTGCTTTTTGTTCGTGTTTCTGATAGTATAGACTCGTTGTAAGTCTGTCAGGCTTAAGTATATTCGCGAGGAGGTGCTATCATGGCAAGATGCGCTATTTGTGACAAAGGTGCTCATTTCGGTATCAAAGTGAGTCATTCTCATAGAAGATCTAACAAAATGTGGAAATCCAACATTAAGTCTGTAAAGGTGAAAGTGAACGGAGCTTCTAAGAAGATGTACGTTTGTACTTCTTGTTTAAGATCTGGCAAAGTAGAACGTGCTTAGTTTCTCCTTTACCGTTTATGAAGAATGCTTGACATTATTGCAGATATGTATACGGATGTGAGAAATATGAGGGAATCACTGATTCCCTCTTTTTTCATATAAGAGTCTGATATGTCAGCATAAATGATCATGAAAGAGCAGATATCCAAGAATGGCGCCTGAAATCAGAAGAATGAATTTCAGGGCAAAACTCGTAAGAAAACAACTGAGGAATAACCCCAGAGAGAAGCAGATGAGTGCAAAACCACATACTTTTTTCATGGAATCCCCTTTTTTGTTTTCTTCACTATATATTATATGAGAAAAAATTGACCGGGTTCATCTCAGTGGTTGATAAAATCCCCCACTGAGATGAGCCTCCGGCGGATGGCAGAGCCCGGCAAAGGAAAGCAGTGTTGCTGCTGCCGGGCTCGCCCGCGAATCCTCTTTGAGATTCGCGATTTTACAGTTTCTTTTTTCTCTGGAAAAGGTTATACTATAAGAAATAAAAACCGGAGGTATATATTATGAAAGGGCAAATGCAAACAGAATTAGGTCAGATTGTGATAGATGAAGAAGTAATCGCCAAATATGCCGGAATCAATGCAGTCGAATGTTTTGGTATTGTAGGTATGGCTTCTGTCAACATGAAAGATGGTCTTGTAAAACTTCTGAAAAGAGATAATATCTGCAAAGGTGTGCAGGTAAAGATTCGGGATAATAAGATCACGATTGATTTCCATATTATTGTTGTTTATGGTGTTTCCATTGCGACAGTAACAGAGAATCTCATTCAGAGTGTAAAATACAGAGTAGAAAAGTTTACTAATATGACTGTAGATAAGATTAACGTTTACGTAGAAGGCGTCCGTATTGTAGACTGATACAGATCTTTTGTTTCGGATATTGTTTTTACCTGACTTTAAGATAGAGAATATATTTACATGGATAAGGAGGAAATGTTGTGAATGCTCACACCATAGATGCAAAAACGTTTCAACAATTGTTTTTGGCCGGTGCAAACCGTATCAATTCACAAAAAGACTATATAAATGAATTAAATGTTTTCCCTGTACCGGATGGAGATACAGGAACCAATATGTCACTTACCATTTTATCAGCAGCAAGGGAAGTAGAAAAGATTGCAGACCCTACGATTGCTACATTATGTAAAGCAATCAGCAGCGGATCCTTAAGAGGCGCCAGAGGAAACTCCGGTGTTATTCTGTCTCAGCTGTTCCGTGGATTTACAAAAGCAATCTCCAAGGCAGATTCCCTTGGAAAGGAAGAGATTTCCAAAGGCTTTTCCCGTGCGGTTGAGACTGCGTATAAAGCGGTTATGAAGCCAAAGGAAGGAACAATTCTCACCGTTGCGAAAGGTATGGCAGAGAAAGCAGTAGAACTGGAAGACAGTGATCTTGATCTGATTCCATATTGTGAAGAGATTCTTTCCTATGGATATGAAGTGCTTTCAAAGACACCGGATATGCTTCCGGTTCTCAAAGAAGCAGGAGTTGTGGATTCCGGTGGACAGGGATTGATGGAAGTCATTCAGGGTGTTGTGGATTCTCTGACTGGTAAGGTGACAGAAATTGTAATTCCGGAAAGTACATCAGCGGTACAGACTCCGGTTATGGAAAGCAATCCGGCATCTGCGGCAGATATCAAGTTTGGATATTGTACAGAGTTCATCATTATGCTGGATCAACCGATGACAGAACAGGTTGAAAAAGAATTCAAAGATTATCTGCTGTCAATTGGAGATTCCCTTGTGGTTGTGGCAGATGAAGATATTTGTAAAGTACATGTTCACACCAATCATCCGGGACAGGCTTTTGAGAAGGCGCTGACCTTTGGTGCTCTATCCAACATGAAGATTGATAACATGCGTCTGGAGCATCAGGAAAAACTGATCAAGGATGCTGAAAAAGTTGCTGCACAGCAAAGAGAAGAAGAGGCACAGGAAGCAGAAGCATCCAAAGAACCTCCAAAGAATATCGGATTTATCGCCGTTTCTATCGGTGCCGGTCTTACAGAGATATTCAAAGGACTTGGTGTTGACTACCTCATTGAAGGTGGTCAGACAATGAATCCGAGTACAGAAGATATGCTCAACGCGATCGATCAGGTGAACGCAGAGAATATTTTCATCCTTCCGAATAACAAAAATATCATTCTTGCTGCAGAGCAGGCAAGAGATCTTACGGAAGATAAAAATATCATTGTTCTTCCGACTAAGACAATTCCGCAGGGAATTGCAGCGATGATCGGTTATCTGGCAGATGCCGATGTGGAAGAGAATAAAGAAAACATGATGGATAGTTATCAGGATATTTCCAGCGGTCAGGTTACTTATGCTGTTCGTGATACTGCTATTAATGGAAAAGAAATCCATAATGGGGATATCATGGGAATTGATGATGATGGTATCGAGGCAGTAGGTACTGATGTTGAGGAAACTACACTGGAGTTGCTTGACCATATGGTAGATGAAGAATCAGAATTAGTATGTCTGTATTATGGTGAAGATGTGACAAAAGAACAGGCAGTGGAACTGGCAGATGCCATTGAGGAGAAATATCCGGAACTGGAAGTTGAAACAAACTTCGGTGGACAGCCGATTTATTACTATATGTTATCCGTTGAATAATACAGATTTTAAAAAGCTGACTTCACAAAGAGTCAGCTTTTTTATTTATTAATCATAGAAAATACTTTTCAGGAGGTGGGACTATGGAGGATAATCGCTCTGTTCGAACCATAAAAGGAATTGGAGAGAAAACAGAGAAACTTCTGAAAAAACTGAATATTGAATCGGTGGAAGATTTGGTCCATCATTATCCAAGATGTTATATGGCTTATCCGGAACCCATTGAGGTGAGTGATATGAAAACAGGGCAACGATGTTCTGTTTGTTGTGAAATATCATCACCGGTTCATATGAAAACAGCAGGAAGATTAAAGATATGCACCTGTCTGGGAGCCGATCAATCGGGACAGATCTTCTTTCGATGGTTCAATATGCCTTATTTGAGAAATAGCCTGAAACAGGGAGAAGTCTATATTTTTACAGGAACGCCGGTATATAAAAATGGACGTATGATGATTGAACAGCCGGAATATTGTTCTGCCGAAAAGTATGAGAAGATGATGGAAACTTATCAGCCTATCTATCCCCTGACCACCGGTTTGTCAAATAAGACGATACGGAAAGCCCAGGCGGCGGCTTTTGAGGAATACAGAGCAGAGGAATTTCTGCCGGAAAATGTTAGGACTTATTATGATCTCGAAGATGAGGCTCAAGCATTATATGAGATTCATTTTCCTTCTGGGACAGAGTGTTTGATCGAAGCCAGAAAGAGGATTATTTTTGATGAATTTTTTCGCTTTTTCAGTGCTCTTGCATTGGTAAAAGAAAAAGAACATCAGGCATTGAATCATTACGTAATCCATATGGACGAATCAATTCGGCAATTTGTGACTGAACTCCCGTATGAACTTACCGGAGCCCAAAAGCGTACCTTACAGGATATCCGCAATGATCTGGCAGGAACCATGGCAATGAATCGACTGATTCAGGGAGATGTTGGTTCCGGTAAAACTATTGTAGCGTTGATCGCACTGTATGCTGCTGTCAGAAACGGGTATCAGGGAGCGCTCATGGCACCGACGGAAGTTCTGGCAGAACAGCATTATGATAATTTTCAGAAAATGCTTGAAAAAAGGGGCGTAAGAATCGGATTGCTGATGGGTTCCATGAAGGCTGCTGAAAAAAGGCAGGTTAAAAAATTATGTGAAAATGGGGAGATTGATATATTGATTGGAACCCATGCGGTGATACAACAGGATGTCATGTTTCAGAACCTTGCCCTGGTTGTGACGGATGAGCAGCATCGGTTTGGAGTAAAACAGAGAGATTCATTTATGAAAAAAGGAAAAGAACCTCATGTGCTTGTTATGAGTGCGACACCGATTCCTCGAACGCTGGGTATGATTCTCTATAGAGATCTGGATGTGAGTGTTATGAATGAACTGCCGGCTTCCCGTCTGCCTATCAAAAACTGTGTGGTAAATCAAAATTACAGGATGACGGCATGGGATTTTATTAAAAAACAGGTAGCTGAAGGACATCAGGCCTATGTGATCTGTCCGATGATCGAAGAAAGTGAAACGATGGATCTGGAAAATGTGACGGCCTACGGTTCGATGCTATCACAAGCTTTACCGCCCTCTGTTCGGGTGGGGGTTCTCAATGGAAAAATGTCACCTGCCGAAAAGACAGAAGTGATGGAAGCCTTCGCAGCAAATGAGATCCATGTTCTTGTCTCCACAACGGTGGTGGAAGTCGGTATTGATGTGCCAAATGCAACAGTAATGCTCATTGAAAATGCAGAGCGATTCGGACTTGCACAGCTTCATCAGCTTCGAGGACGTGTTGGCCGTGGAAAAAGCCAATCTTACTGTATTTTTATATCCGGTTCGGAACAGAAAGAGGCGATGGAGCGATTATCAGTAGTAGGTAAATCCAATGATGGGTTTTATATTGCCAATGAGGATCTGAAATTAAGAGGGCCCGGTGATTTTTTTGGAACCAGACAGAGTGGAACCATGAATTTTGCTCTCGGTGATATTTACAAAAATGCCGATATTATGAAAGCAGCTGCAGAGGCAGTGGATTACTTAAAAACAACGGATTATAATTTTCGAAAAATCCATCAGTATTTACTGGAAAATGACCTGAATTATGCAAGGAATTTGTAACAAGATCATCGTTTCTTTCTTGACAAAAAGACAGGATATTATACAATAAAAGAAATAAATATATTTATCATAGAATGGAATAGAGATATTATGAGAGTAATTGCCGGTAAGGCCCGACATTTAAAACTTAAGACAATGGAAGGCATGAATACCAGGCCCACAACAGACCGAATTAAAGAAACGTTATTTAATATGCTTTCGTTCCGTGTTGAGGGTAGCCGTTTTCTGGACCTGTTCAGTGGAAGCGGTGCTATCGGGATCGAGGCTCTGAGCCGAGGAGCAAAGGAAGCAGTGTTCGTGGAGAACAATAGAAAAGCAGCCAACTGCATTCGAGATAATCTGAAGTTCACTCATCTGGAAGAAGATGCGATTCTGATTGAAAAAGATGTGACTGCTGCTCTCCATTATCTGGAGGAACAGGGAGAGATTTTTGACTACATTTTCATGGATCCTCCATATGGAAAGCTTTTGGAAAAACAAGTTCTCTGTTTTCTGGATCAATCCCATCTTTGTGATGAGAATACAACGATCATTGTTGAGTCTGATCTTAAAACAGACTTTGCATATCTGAATCAGACAGATTTTCGCATAATCAAAGAAAAGAGATACAAGACCAACAAGCATACCTTTATCGGCTTGTGATAAGAGGAAGATGAAAAGAGACAGAGGAAGGAAATATAATTATGACAACAGCAATTTATCCGGGAAGCTTTGACCCGATTACCTATGGACATCTGGATATTATCAAGCGTTCTTCGGAGGTTTTTGATAAAGTAATTGTGGGAGTTTTAAAAAATCAGACGAAAAATCCTCTTTTTGAATTTGAAGAGAGGGTTGAGATGATTCGCGAAGTTACAAAAGAGTATTCGAATGTGGAGATTGCATCCTATCATGGACTTCTTGTAGATTTTACAAAAGAGATGAATGCAGATGTGATCGTTCGAGGCATTCGTGCAGTTTCAGATTTTGAATATGAGTTGATGATGGCTCAGACTAACAAGCAGCTCAATCCGAATATTGAGACGATGTTTTTTGCCACCAGTTCCAAATATTCTTTTTTAAGTTCAAGTACCGTGAGAGAACTTGCTTATTTTGACGGGGATATCACACAGTTTGTACCGGAATATGTGAGCAAAAAAGTATATGAAAAAGTGAAAAAAATGAAATAAAGATGGAGAGATCCATGGAGGTAGGAGAAGTATGAATATTGACCAGTTAATTGAAGAAATCGAAGTCTATGTTGACAATTGTAAATCTGCCGGTATGCTGGGCGGCGGGAGCATGATCAAATTAAATCGGGAAGAGCTTCTCGCCATGTTGGAAGAACTTCGCACACAGCTTCCAAAAGAATTGTCTGAGAGCAGACAGGTACTGAAAACAAGAGAATCTATCATTGCGGATGCCAGATCGAAGGCGGATCGTATCGTGCAGGATGCAGCAGCCGAAGCCGGCATTATGATTGATGATAACGAGATTGTGAATCTTGCCAATATGAGAGCAGAGGAGATCATCAAGAACGCGCAGGATGAGGCTGATGATATTATGGCCAAAGCAAGAGAAAGTGCCAGAGCACTTCAGACCGGTGCCCTGGAATATACTCAGAGCATGATGGGTGGTCTGGAGTATATGTACAGTAATATGGTAGAACAGGAGAAACAGTATTTTAATTCCGTGATTGCCAAATTACAGGAAGAACATAAACAGATTCTGGAAGACAAGCATGAGATTGATCTTCAGTTAGGATATGGAACCAGAACTGCCCGCAGCAAAGAAGACTTTGAGAAAAAAGAAGAAGAAGAGCAATAGAACTGCGGAAAGAATGGCAGTTTTCCATTTCGTATTTACATAAGATTTCAGGGAGAGGTCAGATTCCGATATGATCGTATAGACCTGTGCTATAGTACATAAGCCGCCAAAGGATACTGAGGCGGCTAAAACTATTCCACGGAAGATTCCATGTATCTCCGTCATAGATGCAATCTGATCAATACCAGCGGTGATTTCCAGATTTGCCAGAATAATCTTAAAAAAAGTTCTGTCAAAGACAGGCAGATGCATGGTCAAGCCAAACAAAATAGCAAATAACATCATGTAGATACCAATGGTGAAAATGATTTCCAGGGAAGAAATCCATATTTCACGGATGGAACCTTTTTCAGAAGAAGAGTTTAATAACCCTTTTTTCTGAGAAAAACCATGATAATCAATCTGGATTTTCTCTGAGAAGATTTCTTTTCCAAAATACAGCAGAACCGGAACATAGAGTGAGATGGAAAAAAGCCACCAGGTTATCCCTTTATATCCGGTGAGAGGACGAACATATCCCATCAGAAACATCGGACTTACAAAAGAGCAGAGTGGAAGAAGATGTTCGGCAGTTTCTTTCGTTATAATTTTACGGTCGTAAAAATATTTAACGAACACGGCTCCTACAGGGAAACCGGAAGCCAGTCCCAGAAAAAGGATGGATGCCGCTACTGCCAGAGAAGGATGTTTTGGCATCGCTGTTTGGGATAACTGAAAAATGAGGCTGGGGACATCATAATGAATCCAGAATCTGGACAGAATAATAAATGGAAATAAAACAGGAACAACGGAGACTGCCCAGGAATGCAGACCGTCTGTAGCGGAACATCGAACCAGATCGGAATGTGTTATTAATAGAAAAAAGGTGATAATACAGAGTATCTGACATATCCGGAAAACAGAAATACGGATATTCATTGTTTGACGTCCTTTCGAATCTCAGATTCTCTAAAATATATGAGAAAAATAGAAGGAAGATTCACAAAATTTTCTTGACAAGCCAATTACATATGTGTATAATACCAAGAGTATGAGTACGAAAGGTTGCTGATATTATGACAATTAATATATCGGAGATCTTGGCTAATCCATCTGTAGTTAAGGAATTCAAGGTGGAGCCCGAGTTCACTGCGTTGCAGTTGAAATACAATGCGTACCCTGTCAGTCATAAAGAATCCTTTATTCTGACAGTTTCCAAAGAAGAAGGAAAGTTACACATTGCGGGTGATACGGAGATAAAACTTATGATTCCATGTGATCGTTGTTTAGAAGAAGTTGAACTTGGTTTTCCGATTCATATCGATGACCGTTGGAATCCGGATAAAGAATCAGATGGCATTGAAGACGTTGATGAACACAGTTTCATGGATGGATGTATACTGGATGTAGACAAGCTCGTTGCTGACGAGATTGTGGTTGCACTCCCTACGAAGGTTCTTTGTAAAGAAGATTGTAAAGGATTGTGCAGCGTCTGCGGAACGAATCTGAACTACGGTACCTGTGATTGTGACCGACAAGTTCTTGATCCGCGCATGGCGGCTATCCAGGATATCTTTCGTAACTTTAACGAGTAGTTAATTTTAACACAGAATACAGTAATGAAGAAACAGGTATGCATTCAAACGTCTGTTACAACATTGTGCAAGAGGAGGTGTGACCATGTCAATTTGTCCAAAGAATAAATCTTCAAAAGGAAGAAGAGACCGCCGTAGAGCAAACTGGAAAATGTCTGCTCCTACATTAGTAAAATGTAGCAAATGTGGAGCTTTAACAATGCCTCACAGAGTATGTAAAGCATGCGGTTCCTACAATAAAAAAGAAATTATTTCTGCTAACTAATTTTGATTAGAACGCATGAACACAGGGTTTGGAAAAATTCCAGACCCTGTTTTTTTGTGATTTTAACCTTTACTTTAAAGAAAAGGAGGGCTGTCTAAAAACTTGACAAAATACTATATGAACACGACAAATTAGTGAAGAAAAACAATAGCCCACGAACACAGACTTTATCATTTTTTCTTTAAAAAAGAAGAAAAAAATGGTATACTTAGCGATATAATTTTCTGAGCTTTGGCTGTATAGTAAAAATGAAGCCTACCCGCCTAAAACGGGCGATCAGTAAGGATGCTATAGGAAGCACGAGACTTCATTGGTGTGAGGATTCATACTATTTGTTTTTGAAGGAGGAAAAGAAAATGGTAACTTTAGTTCTTGCAGCCGTGGGTGTTCTGTCTTATCTGGCCTATATCCCATCCTTGACGATACAGCAGCTTATAAGTCTTTTTACGGAGTGTCATAATGTGATTGCCTGGATCTGTGCAGTGGCAGCCACCGCTCGGTATTTTTTCTCGGATGACTGGGACGAGACACTGCCGAAGGTGAGCATGATCGTGATTGATGTAATCGCCGGTGCAGATCTGGCGGTGAAAGCGGTGATGTGGCTGATAGATCTGCTGGGCGGAGGCCACGAGACGAATGAGATCATTTTCTGGGTGGTATTTCTGCTGATACCGGTGGCACTGCTGATCCTCAATGCACTCTTTTCCAAACGCTATCCAGGGGCGGCTGCCTCCGAAAAGATGATTACTGTGCTGTTGGGAGCTGAGGCTGCGGTGATCGCACTGAGCTTTCTTCTGTGTTTTACAAACCCGGTAACCAGTCCGTATCTGAGCTATAAAGATATGACATTTGTAATTGTGAGTGCGGTAACCGGCATTCAGGAGAATTTTGTCCCTACGTTTGGAAACCTGGCAGAATGGCCCCTGAGGATGAAGCTTCTGCTGGGTGTCTGCGTCCTGCTGATTCTGGAAAGTTATATGTGTGATATGAGAAAAAGCTTTGTCCGTTTCCTGGATAATGTGATCTCCAATACCACCTGGTACGTGATCACCATCTATCTGATGCTGGCACTGTTCAAGCTGCGCACCTTTGTTTATCACAGTTTCTGGTATTTCTTCGTGGAATTGGCTGTAGTAGTGGCATTCGGATTGGTGGCATATCTGCTTCCCTTTGTACTGCTGTTTCCCAATACGGCAAAAACACTGTCTTCTGCGTTCGGCAGTATAGAGAAGAGTATAGGAGAGAAAGAAAGGAAAGTTGTTCCTTCAGATGATCTGGAAGAATATAAGAGATTGAATTCCATCCATTCACTTCCGGAGTTTATCTATACAGAAGACGGAAAGCTGTTGTCACGCCAGTGGATAGATGGAGATATAGCTGTTTATTTTGATGAGGACAGAAGAGAAGTCATCATAACTGGTGTCGTTATGTATGGAAATTCAGCAGGTACTAATATTGGAAATGTACACTGGTATACCCATTAGGCAGGGAAAGAAATATATTTATATCGTTCATCTCAGTCGGCGAATGGCAGAGCTGCACATAAGAAGGCAACTACGTTGCTGTGCAGTTCCCCCGTGAATCCTCTTTGAGTTTTGCGATTTTAACAATGATCGGATTAAGGATGGATGAATAGAAGGAGGAAAATGGTATGAAAAAAACAAAACAGATGGCATGGTTAGTAGTCGCTTTTTCTATTTTGTTAATTCCCTTCAAAGTAGATGCGGCTACTGTGTCAACAACACAAAAGAAAGTAGCAATCACAGCAGATGACTTCGTGTATTCTGTTCTGCGGCAGACACAATGGAAGGCTAGAGAAGTATACTATTATAAGAACTCAATCACAAAAAAAGAGTATCTTTCTGAACTAAAAAAAGTATATAACGGAAAGCTGGGAAGTCGGCAAAAAGCAGCGATTGCCGCAGACCAGGTAAAAACAACTAAATGGGTTTATCCATCTTCTATTGTGCCCCAGGGCGTGGGTTACAAATCACTGTCAAAAGTGAAAAATGTATATAAAAATCTTTTTGGAAAAAGTACTTCTGTTGATTTGCCTTCTGTAAGAAGTGTGACACAAACGAACAAATATTATCTGTCATCTTATGCAAAGAAAGGAAATACAGTGCTAAGTTTATCTTATGACGCCGAAGATGATTTCAGTTCTCGTTTTGTCAGTGCAAAGAAACGTGGCTCAACTTATATCATAACAAAACAGTATAAGTATTACAGTCACTGGAGCATAAAATACAGGGGAGAAAAACCAACTCAGACTGTTACAGTCAGAATTATATTAAAGAAAAAGACCTCCTCGCCATACAAATATAATATTACCGGAATCACATTTTCCTGAAAATGTATCAATTACTCTCAATTGATAAAAAACAAAAAAAGTACCTCTACGAATAAATATCCGGAAAGGATGCCTGAATAACAAAAATCCGGCTGTCATATCAAGAGTAAATGCAGGTTCCGTCGCAGTAACGGTCTAACGACCGTAACTGCTGACGGATTTTTTGTGCGCATTTTCAGCAGAATTCACTTACTTTGACTACAGTTACAGCACTTGCACTGCTGAAAAAGCGCACTGATCTAAGCCGTCTGTCTTAGACAAAAGACAGGTCTGATATGTATTTTGAAATTTTAAAAAGTTGATGCCCTCTGAACATAAAGTTGATGCCACATGAGAGACTAATCTATCTGCTCCATCAGATATCCATAAATGTACCATTCTTTGTCTGTAGCAAATCTCGTAACATTATCGTGCTGCTTGTATCCATTTTCATCAACCGGGATATAAAGTTTTCCGGTATTTAATCTGTAGTGATGAGTTTCTGTACTGCCATCCGTAAATGTGACTTCAATCGTAATTGTGGCTCCATCTACCTGATCGACATCCTCATGAAATCCTGCCTGCAGATCATCGTTGGTGCTCCATAGTTCTTCAGGAACAGACATACCAAATGACATTTTGTCATTATAAGTGCCTTCATAAGAAGTGCCTCTGATTAGCAGATGTTCATAGTGATGCGGCATGGATTCTATATCATCCGACCTTTTGTCTTCCGGAACATCTGATATCATTTCATACCATTCCCCATCAAGGAAAGTTTCAATATTCTGCGCTTTTTTGTATTCCGGATCCCCTTCATAGATAGGGACAACGGTATAGAGATTACATTTATCTGTTTCAACTCTTACCTTTTCAATATTGTTACCTGAAATAGCAAATCGTCCATCCAGATAATCAGAACTTCCATAACTTGAAATAGCTGTACTAAGGTTTATCACATCTCCTGAGGAAAATCCCTCTGGTAATACTGCTGCATTGGATGTAATGGCAAATACATTTCCTGTTAAAGCAGTAGGTGCTTTTGTTACATTGGAAGTTTTATCGTCACCTGATTTCGAAAGATAGCTAAAATATCCTCCGGTCACAACAAATGTCAGAGCTGCACATGCTACAAGGGCACCTGTAATTATTTTTTTCTTCGTCTTCATTTTATTATTCACAACCTTTCGCTGAATTTGAATTTCAGAATCTTCAATTTCCGGAGAAAGGGCTTTCTTTAAGATTTGATCTAATTTTTCATCTGTCATATCCTAATGCCTCCAGTTCTTTTTTTAGTAAATGTTTTGCTTTGTTCATGCGACTTTTGACGGTTCCTTCTGGTATCTGTAGTACTTTTGCTATTTCACGAATGGACATATCAGCTGAATAATACAAATAGATGGGCATTCGGTATTTTTCCGGTAAATTTGCAACGATTTTCTGAACGGTATTTTTCTCATCCTTTTGCAAGATACAATTTTCCGGTGACATGGCCGATGTATCTGCAATAGATAGATTCCCTTCATTTTCCATACTGTCTATACTTTCCATCGGCAGCAATCGTTTCCGGTTCGCATATTTTTTCTTTTTGTTTTTCCAAATCAAAATTGATATGGATAAGGCATAACTTTTTAGATTCTGTTGGATATCCAATTTCTTTCTTTTTTCCAACAGCTTGAGCATGGTATCCTGATACAACTCATCTCCGGATTCCTTATCACCGCAAGTCATCCGACAAAATCTCAATAGATCCTTTCCGTTGTCCTGGATAAATTGCTCGAATTCATAATGGTTCATCACAAGTGATTTTTTCCTTTCTCCCTCGTCGACTATAAGGATTTTGCCCTTACACTTTTATATTGTCGTAACTTTGATAAAGGTTCATCTCAGTGGTGGAAAAAATCCCCCACTGAGATGAGCCTCAGGCGGATGGCAGAGCCCGGCATAGGAAAGCAGTCTTGCTGCTGCCGGGCTCGCCCGCGAATCTTCTTTGAGATTCGCGATTTTAATTTTTTCACATAACTTTCACATTTTAAATGAGGTAAATTTAAGGTTCAGTTAGGTTTGAATCAGTATACTGATTACGGTTATAGAATAACAAAACTTTATCAATGAGGAAAGGATGATAGAATAATGAAATCTAGATGTTGTGCATGGATTCTTTGTGTAGCATTGGGAATCGCGGCCTTGACGGGCTGTGGGGCATATTCCACAACAGAAACAAAGGAGGCAAGAAAAGAATCCGGTGAAGGCATGGTATTCGATGAATCTGCAACTTTCAGTCAGATTAATAAGATGGATGGAAATACGATTACCATAGAACTTGGGACACAAAAGAAGTTTGAAAAAGAAAATCAGGACAATGGAAATCAACCAAATGAGAAGGAACAAAATGGGGAACGCCCCTCAATGATTGATCTGACGGGGGAGGAGCAGGAGATTTATGTAACAGACTCTACTACAATCACACGGCAATCCATGGGAAAACAACGGGATAAAGATAATATGAACCCACCAGAGAATACGAGCCAATCAGAGGTCGAGAACAAACCAGAAGAATCGGATGATAAAGGTCAGAATACTCCACCAGAAGGACGACAGCCGGAAGCAGAAGAGATAACGATTAATGATATTTCGGTGGGAGATATCATTTCAGTGACTCTTGATGATAATAATAATGCAGAATCCGTTACGGTTATTTCCGGAGGCAACAGGGGTGAAGAAAATGAAGACAACTAAGAATGTGGAAAATAAAAGTAAAATAAAAATGGCGGGATTAAAATTAAAGGGAATAAAGACAAAAGGAAAAAATGGAAAGAAAAAATGGATCATAGCGGGGATTGTAATTCTCTTGCTTATCATTGTACTTATCTTTTTCTTTAAGAAAAAAAGTCCTGCATCCAGTCAGACAATGAGTATTCAGACAGCAACAGTGGAAACCGGTACTGTCTCTAACACAATTGTGGGAACAGGAACTCTGGAATTAGATGTATCCGAAGAAATAAATATTCCTTCTGATATTGTCATAGAAGAAGTAAATGTAGAAAGCGGTGATTCTGTATCGAAAGGGGATGTTCTTGCTACAGTCGACAAAGCTTCTGTACTTGATGTCATGAACGATGTACAGGATGAGATTGCAGATATAGATGAAGAGATTACGGATTGTAAAGATGGAACAGATACGGAAAAAATCAAAGCAACTGTAAGTGGAACTGTGGCGAAAATTTATGGAAAATCAGGAGAGAATGCTCTTGACAGTATTGCAAATAATGGGGCTGTACTTACGATTACTGCCAGCGATACCGGGGAAACCATTGAGGTTACCGATGGTACAGGAACCATTTCTTCGATAAGTGTGTCAGTTGGAGATTCCGTTTCTGTAGGGGATACCTTATATAAGGTTTCCAACGATGAGGATTCAGAGAAATATCAGCAGTTGATGGCGGAACGAAAAGAATTAAGTTCCCTTATGAAAGAACTTGCCTCTATGGCGAAAACGGGAAAAATAAAGGCGACGCAGGATGGAATCCTTGGTTCTGTTAATGTAGAAGGAACCAGTTCAAAAACGACAGCAACCAGTTCAAGTGGTAATGGGGTAAACTCCAGTACATCAAATGCTGTAAATACATCCGCTATAAATGCTTCCATAACTTCTTCGGAAGTTGTATCTTTATCTACATTGTCTATGACTGGAAATATGACCGCATCTACAGTGGCATTCTCCCTGAAATCGGAAGATAAAGCCGAAGAAGAAACCGCTTCCGAAGCAGCAATAACGGAGGAAGAGTCAACAATAACCGAGGATACGGAAGCAACGACGCAGGTTACGGAGACAACAACCGAGGCGACCGAGTCAACAATACAGGAAACTGAGTCAACAACTCAGAATGAGGAAAGCACAACGCAGACGACAACCCAGGAAAAACAAGAAACCACAACCCAGGAAAAACAAGAGTCAACGACCCAAAATAACCAGGAAACCACAACGCAAAAGAAGCAGAAAGAAGGATATTTATAAAGGATGGCATAGTAAGTGAGGTGGAAGGGTTATGATACGACAGACATGGAAGATGGCAATCTCTGCGGTACTTGCCAATAAACTACGTACTTTTCTTACCATGCTGGGTGTGATTATCGGTGTGGCAGCTCTGATAATATTGGTATCCATTGCAGACGGAGCAACCACGTCGGTATCGGATCGGATTTCTTCCATGGGTTCCAGTTATCTGATGGTACGTGTGACAGACGATAAAGAAAATCCAATCCGATTATCGGAACTGTCGGAATTATTTGAAGAGGAATCCATTGGAGAATATGCACCTTATGGACGAACAAGTGCTACCGGAAAAAGCGGATACCACCGAAGGAACCATGACGGTATATGGCACGACGGCCTCCTATTTCTCCATCATGAATCTGGAACTGGCAGCCGGAAGATTTTTGAAAAAACCGGATGTGGATAATCATTCCTATGTAATCGTCATTTCCGCAGATACAGCCGTGGAATTTTTTGGAAGGACAGATGCAGAAGGAGAGACTTTGACGATTGACGGAAAAAGCTATACCGTTGTCGGAGTATTATCAGAAGACGAAAATCTGACAACTTCCACCACCTCAACGGATAGTACAGAAACGGTAAATCTGGAAGGGTATATTCCTTATTCAACCTACAGTCGTATGGCCGATGATGCATTCGCTGTATCTATGATATATATTTCTTCGGCGAAAGAAGATTCTTTGGATGAGGTGGAAAACGCAGTGGAAAATATCATGACATCCCGTTTAAATAACGACGAAGACGCCTATTCCATATAGAATCAGTCAGAAGTCATGGAGGCTATGGAGGAGGTAAATGCAACCATGAAGCTTATGCTCGGAGGTATTGCAGGAATTTCTCTTCTGGTGGGAGGAATCGGCATTATGAATATCATGCTTGTATCGGTTACGGAAAGGACGAAAGAGATTGGAATACGAAAAGCAATCGGAGCGAGCAGACAGAGTATCCTTCTTCAATTTTTATTGGAAGCTGTCATTGTCAGCATTTCCGGTTGCCTGATAGGCGTAGTATTTTCCTGGTTGGCAATTCAGGTAATTGGAATAATAATGAGCAGTTCTCTCACCCTGTCTATGAACTGGGCAGTAGTGGGAATCGCCATTGCATTTTCCTGTGTAATCGGTGTGTTATTCGGCCTGTATCCGGCGGCGAAAGCAGCTAACAAAAAACCAATTGATGCACTTCGATATGAAGGGTAGCTGATAATCTTTTTCATTAGACCTATATCATATTGACGAAGAAACAGAAATCATATATCATTTTAAAAGTTAGACAAAACTAACCGAAAGGAGTATGATATATGAGTGTAGTTATTATCGGTGGCAATGAATGTATGGTACGTCGATATAAAGATTTGTGTCAGGAATTTAGATGTGATGCAAAAGTATTTCCAAAGCAGAAGAGCAGTTTAAAGGGAATTGGTAATCCGGATCTCATGATTCTATTTACCGGAACCGTATCCCATAAAATGGTAAGAAATGCATTAAATGAGACAAAGGGACATGATGTTAGAATCGTACGTTCTCATACCAGTTCCATGTCGGCGTTGAAAAATATTCTGGAAGAAAATGTCGCTACAGAGATGGTAGCCTGTTCAGCAAAATAATTTAGAATATTGCTTACAAGAAAAACCTGTGCTAGAATAGATTGGCTCATCTTAGAGGTGGAAAGCAATCTACCACTGAGATGACCTAAAAATACTAACAAAAGGATTGGAAAATAAAATGATTAAATTAATTGTATCTGACGTGGATGATACCCTCGTTCCGGAAGGAAGCGTTGACTTAAATCCGGAATATTTTGATGTAATTCGTAAATTACAGGAAAAAGGAGTTATTTTTGTAGGGGCCAGCGGACGCCCGATCGAAGGAGTTAAGATTGCCTTTGCTCCAATGAAAGACGAGATATTTTATATCGGAGATAACGGAACTGATATTGCAGCAGGAGAATGTGTCTGTACAAACAGGCTGGGAGATGAGAACTATCGGCTTCTGGCTGAGGATCTCCTGAAACTCAATGAAGAATATGATTTCATGTCCTGCCTTCCGGGTAATGTATACGTGAATGAGCAGTCAAAAGAGTTCAGAAAGATGTTAGATAGTTATGGTTTTGCCATTACCGAAGTGTCTGATCAGGTAGATTTAAATGATATCACAAAAGTATCTTTATTCCATGAAGGCGGAGTTCCGGAAGAAGTCAGAACAAGTTTGAAAGAAAAATGGTCTGATCGAATGGAAGTGGTTATAGCCGGACGGGTCTGGCTGGATTTCACAGCAAAGGGGTGTAACAAAGGAAACGCTCTCGCCATGATTCAGGAAGCCTATGGCATCACACCGGAAGAGACAGTTGCTTTCGGAAATGCAGATAACGATGTTTCCATGATAAAGCAGGCAAAATACGGATATGCGGTTGCCGATGCCTCAGAAAAACTGAAAAAAGAGGCTTATGAAGTGATTGGTTCCATGGAAGACGATGCAGTACTGACAAAACTCAAAGAGATTTTGGATGAACTGAAATAATTATTTGTAACAATTTTTTTAGACAAGCTTAAAATACTACTTCGTATTATATCTTTTCTTCTAAAAATCTGCTAATAATAAGATATAGCATTTCAATTGCAGATCAAACATTTATAAAGCAGAGGAGAAAATGAAAATGAAGAAGTTAAGCTGGTTACCAATGGAAGACTCAGTGCCATAGAAGCACCGGAAGGCTGGGAGCAGGAAGAAACAAGTAATGAAAACGAACTGATTTATAATTATAAGAATCCGGATGACGAAAACAATACATATCCTGCCCACTTATGGATTAATATTGTAGAAGGAAGTTCTGCAGACGATATGCTTGAGGTTGCGGAAAATCGTTCAAAAGAATCAGAGCAAAATTATACCGTGGAAGAAAAAACATTTGGTGATGTGACATATTCTTATTTTATTCCGGAATTTGGATCTAAAACCCTTTACGGAACCATAAACGATACGACAGTATGTATTTCTCATGATTCGGATATCGACATTGATGACGACGCTGTGCAGAGTATTATTGCAAGTATTGAAGTTGCAGCAAAATAATAAACAGAATAACAAGATAGTGGAACAGTAAGACGTCGCAGTTACGATTAGTGAAACGTTACTGCGACGTTTTGTTTGTATTTACAAACTATTTATTATTTTGTTTCTTACAATACTCCGTAAACTGTTCTCTGGTTACCCTTGTTGCCCCTTCTTTTTGAATATCGGTTTTGCCGTCAATCGGTACCCCATATTCTCTCTCAATAATGCTCTTGATACGAGGGCGGCAGAATTCACCCTGACAGTAACCCATGGAACCGCGGGTTCTTCGTTTGACACCGTCTACGGTGAGAACCGGGATGCCGCGGTGGAGGCAATCCACGATTGTTTTTTCTTCTACCTGTTCGCATCGACAGATGATTCTTTCCGGACAAGGCGGCAGTTCTGCCCGTTTCATCACTTCGTCATATGGAAGCATCTCTTCCTTGCGTTCAATGATCGGAGCACGGTATGGATCATAGGTTGGATCTTCGATGAGTTCAAGACCCTGTGCTTTAAGTTCTTCTGTCACAAGATCAGCGATGGCAGGAGAAGAAGTAAGCCCCGGGGACTGAATTCCGGCCACATTGATAAATCCGGGAGTCTCTGTTGCACCGATGATGAAATCGTCTGTGCTGGCAACAGCGCGGATGCCAGTGAAGCTTCGGATGAACATTTCCGGGTCGATTTCCTTTGTAGTGAAAAGTCCTGACTGATAGATATCCCATAAACGGTCGATATGGGTGCTTCTGTCAACCGCTCCATCTTCGTCAATGGCATCCGGACCGAGAAGAAGATTGCCGTGATAAGTGCTGGTTACCAGGATTCCTTTACCCATTTTGGATGGCATCTGGAATACGACGGTATTTAATGCTTTTCCGGTGCCCGGTGCAAAAAGGATGTATTCGCCGGAACGAGGGCGGATTTCAAAACTCTTTTCATTGACCATTTCATTAACTTTTGCGGAACCAAGACCGGCTGCGTTTACTACATAACGAGCTTCAAAATCTCTTCCTTCCATATGTACCACAAAATGATCCTCCTTTTTATCGATACCGGTGATTTCAGAATATAAGAATAACTCTGTGCCGTTATGGATTGCATTTTCTGCCAGAGCGATGGCCATCTCATAAGGAGAACAGACGCCGGCTCCTTCGCAATACAGAGCATATTTTACTTCCGGATTGATATTTGGTTCCAGTTTCATGATTTCGTCATGATTCAGGATGCTTAAATCTGTGAGACCATTTTTCTGTCCGTTTTCCAGCATGGACTGGAGTTTTGGCAGGTCATTTTCATCGGTGGTCATCACGATACTTCCGGTTTTGCGGAAACCGAAATTTAATTCTTTATTTAATTGTTCAAACTGAACCCTTCCTTTATAACAAAGTCTTCCCTTTAATTTTGCATTTGCTTCTGCGTAGCCTCCGTGAACGATGGCACTGTTTGCCTTGGTGGAACCGGTTGCCACATCATTTCCTTTGTCAACCAGGCAGATGGATAACTGATATCGGGATAATCGTCTCGCAATGGCAGTACCGGCAATACCGGCACCGATAATTAATACGTCATACATAAATATGTCCTCCTTCTCCATTCAATATTACTATGATTATAACCGATTCTTTTTCATGTCACAAGATAAAAATGACTTTATGTCAGATATCTCTTTCTTGATTATTTACAAGAAAAAAAAGATATGTTATGATAATAAGCTGGTTAACTAAAGTATTCTCGCAAATTTTCTTCTTAAAATAAATGAAATGAGAATAAAGTTTCCGAGAGTACTTTCATAATAGCAGGTGTGCTTTTAGCACCAGAAAGGAGTTACTATGAATTACAGTACAGTAATCGCACTTGATGCGATGGGAGGCGACAATGCCCCTTTTGAAATTGTGAAAGGTGCAGTGGATGCGATCAATGAACGTAAGGATATCAAGGTTCGTTTTTTTGGAGATAAGGAAAAGATTGAGGCAGAACTGGCCAAATACCAGTTTGATGCTGCTCAGACAGAGATCATTCACACGACAGAAGAGATCAGCTGTAACGAGTCTCCGGCTCTTGCTATCAAAAAGAAAAAAGATTCTTCTCTGGTAGTGGGATTAAAATCTGTGAAGGCAGGAGAGAGTGATGCTTTTGTTTCTGCCGGAAGTTCAGGGGCAGTTCTTGTTGGCGGACAGGTTTTGGTCGGAAAATGTAAAGGTGTAAAAAGAGCACCTCTAGCTCCGCTTGTTCCTACCGAGAAGGGAGTATCCCTGCTCATTGACTGTGGAGCGAATGTAGATGCCCGCCCGGAACATCTGGTGCAGTTTGCTCAGATGGGTTCCATTTATATGGAAAATGTAGTAGGAATTAAAAATCCAAAAGTTGCCATTGTTAATATCGGTGCGGAGGAAGCGAAGGGGAATGCTCTTGTAAAAGAAACCTATCCGTTATTAAAAGAATGTAAAACAATTAATTTTGTGGGAAGTATTGAAGCCAGAGATATTCCAAAAGGAGATGTGGATGTCATCGTTACAGAAGCTTTCGTCGGAAATGTAATTCTAAAACTGGAAGAGGGACTGGCAAGTACCCTAATCGGTGTTGTGAAGAAAGGAATGATGTCTACTCTTCGTGGAAAAATCGGTGGTCTGCTTGTAAAACCATCTCTGAAAAAGACACTGAAAACTTTTGATGCCTCCGAGCACGGCGGAGCGCCGCTTTTGGGCTTAAAAGGTCTTGTTGTGAAGATTCACGGAAGTTCCACTGCAAAAGAGACGAAGAATGCCATCATGCAGTGTGTCTCTTTTAAAGAAGCAAAAATCAATGAAAAAATCATGGAACATCTGACTCCTGAACAGCCACAGGAAGATGTCCGATAAAAGGAGGCCATCATGAAACCTGTAAAGCTTAGTGAATTAGAACAACGAATTGGCTATTCCTTTCATGATAAAAATCTGCTTTTGCTGGCTATGACCCACAGTTCTTATGCCAACGAGCAGAAAGGCAAAAAGAAAGAAAATAATGAACGATTGGAATTTTTAGGAGATGCTGTTCTGGAGGTTACGATTTCTGATTATTTATATAAACAGTATGCCCGATATGATGAAGGTAAATTGACAAAACTCCGTTCCAGTCTTGTCTGTGAATATACGTTGGCCATCTGTGCCAGGGATGTCTGCCTGGGACAGTTCCTTCTTCTCAGTAAAGGTGAGGATCTGACCGGTGGAAGAGAGAGAGATTCCATCCTTTCCGATGCATTTGAAGCATTGATCGGTGCAATTTATCTGGATGGTGGAATCGAAAAGGCAGCGACATTTATCCATAATAATCTGTTGAAAGATGTGGAAGATAAAACCTTGTTTTATGATGCAAAAACAATCTTGCAGGAGATGGTTCAGTCCAGAGGAAAAGGGGCACTGAAATATGTTCTGACAGGAGAAACAGGTCCTGATCATAATAAAGAATTTACGGTAGAGGCCAGAATTGGGGATAAGGTCTATGCTTGTGGAACCGGAAAAACCAAAAAAGGTGCGGAACAGATTGCTGCTTACCAGACAATTTTGATGATGAAAAAACAGCAGAATTGTGAATAGATGTAAACAGGAGTAATATGTATTTAAAAAGTATTGAAATCAATGGATTTAAATCCTTTGCCAACAAAATAGTTTTTGAATTTCCTCATGGGATTACCGGTATTGTGGGACCGAACGGAAGTGGAAAAAGTAACATCGGTGATGCGGTCCGATGGGTGCTTGGAGAGCAGAGTGCCAAACAGCTGAGGGGGTCGAGGATGGAAGATGTCATCTTTTCGGGAACCGAAAACCGCAGACCTCTGGGATTTGCCTATGTGGCTATCATCTTTGATAATTCCGACCGTAAAATTCAGTTGGATTATGATGAAGTGAAGGTTGCGAGAAGAGTGTACCGCTCCGGGGAGAGTGAATATCTGCTCAATGGCTCCACCTGTCGCCGTCGGGATATTGTCGAGATCTTTTATGATACCGGTATCGGAAAAGAAGGATATTCGATCATCGGACAGGGGCAGGTTGAGAAAATCTTATCCGGGAAGATTGAGGATAGCCGGGAACTTTTTGATGAGGCAGCGGGAATTGCCAAATATAAGAAAAATCGTTCTGTCACAGAGAAATCCCTGGAACAGGAGCATCAGAATCTGGAACGTGTGACCGATGTATTATCGGAATTGGAAAAACAGGT
This sequence comes from Lachnospiraceae bacterium, assembly GCA_028721415.1. Lineage (GTDB taxonomy): Bacteria > Bacillota > Clostridia > Lachnospirales > Lachnospiraceae > Anaerobutyricum. The sequence continues at coordinate 28,406 of JAQYIU010000030.1, forward strand.
CGGTCCTTTGGAAAGTCAGAGTAAAAAGGCAAAAGAGTATCTCAAATTAAAAGAGAAAGAAAAAGAATTGGATATTCATTTGTTTTTATACGATCATGACAATATGAAGAAGGAACTGGAGGAAATACAACGACAGCAGTCCATTACAGGAAAAGATCTGAATGAAACCAGAGCCGCTTACGAACAGGTAAAGGAAAAAAATAATCGTTTGCAGGAAGATGCGGAAAAAATAGCTTCCAAAATCGATGATGCAGAGACAAAAAAAGAGGATCTGAATGCCCGGAAAGATGAGAAAGAGAATGAGACCATTCTTCTACGGCATAAAATGGAATCCAATCAGTTATTGATGGATCATTATAAAGAACTGATTAAACAGAGTCTTTCGGATCAGGCTGAGAAAAAGAAACTTCTTGAAGAACAAAACGCTCAGATTGAACAAAGTGAACATCAACTGAAACAATTATCGGCACAAAAAGAACAGCAGAAAGAGAAAAGAAAAGAACTGGAAATCCGGCGGGATGTGTTGAATGAAAAGATGTCAGCAAGGAAAGATGCGCTTTTTTCCATGATGGACAGTCAATCGGATACCAAGGAAAAGCTGAGCCGATATGATACGATGGAGGAGCAGCTTCAGATTCGAAATGCGGAATATAACAGTCGTCTGATTGCTTTTCAGTCGGAGAAAAAAGAGTATAACGAAAAAGCTGCCCGGTTAGAAGTAGATATGCAAAAGATACGGGAGCAACATCAGGAAGCCAGCTTATTGTATGATCGGAAACTTACAGAATATTCTGCTTTTGAAGACGAAGAGAGCAGGAAGAGAAGGTTTTTGGAACAGGAAAATCAGGAATTTTTAAAATCCCGTTCCCGGTACGAAACACTGGCCGGAATTACCGAACGTTATGATGGCTATAACCAATCAATCAAGCATATCATGGAGCAAAAGAAAACCCATCCTGGAATCATTGGAGTAGTTGCGGATATCCTCACTCTGGATAAAGAATATGAGACTGCCATTGAGATTGCCCTGGGTGGTGCACTCCAGAATGTGGTGACGGAAAATGATCGGATTGCCAAAGAAATGATTGGTTTTCTCAAAAAAAATCGACTGGGAAGAGCAACCTTTTTGCCACTGACCAATATCAGAAAGAAAAATATTACCATCCATCCGGCAATTCTGGAAGAAGAAGGCGTCATTGGTGTGGCCAGTGATCTTGTGACAGTAGAGGCGAGATTTGATAATCTGGTGCAATCTCTTCTCGGACGAACCGTTGTCGTTGATAACGTCGATCATGCTCTTTTGTTATCAAAGAAAAATAATTACAGTCTGCGTATCGTCACCATTGGTGGGGAACTGTTAAATCCTGGCGGTTCAATCACCGGAGGAGCATTTCGGCATTCCGGCAATCTGCTGGGAAGAAAGAGAGAGATGGAAGAATGCCGTGCCCGGATGGAAACGGCCAGAGAGAATTGTCAGTCCGTACAACAGGAACTTTCCGTTCTCACACAGAAAAAGGAAGATTTGCAGACAGAAATTGACAGTCAAAAAGAAATTCTGGATCATTTTCAATTGCAGATACATGATCTGAATCATCAGATTCCGGATCTTCTTGAAAAAGAGAAAGAATTAAAGCATAAGATCGCTGCATTAAAAGAGGAGCATGCTTCCTTACAACGTCAGTTGGAGGATATTCGTCAGGAAAAAGAAATTCTGTCCGAAGATCAGTTGCAAAATGAGAAACTCCACGAGAAAAATAATGATACCATCGATCGTCTGGAAAAAGAAGGCGAGGTTCTTACCACGCAGATTAAAGAGATGGAAACGCAGGAGAATCAGAAAATTCTCGAAATCGCTCAGTTAAAGCAGCAAATGGAGTTTATTTCTGCTGATTGTGAAAGATTGCAGACAGAGATTGCGGCTTGCGGGGAGAGTCAGAAAGAGCAGGAGAATCAGAGGCAGGAGATGATTCGACAGAATAAAGAAAGTGAAGAAGCTCTTCTTATTCTGTCAGAAGAGTTAAAGAAACTGAATGAACAGATTGCAGAAGTGCTATGTGTTCTCGACCGGTTGAAGGCAGAACAGAAATCGATCTCCGGCAAACATAATCTTATTTTTCAGGAACTGGAGAATCACAATGACAGACTTCTGGTTCTCGAAAAAGAAAATACCCGCCTCCTTACCCGTAAGGAAAAACTGGAAACGGAACTGGAATCCAGAATTGATTATATGTGGGAAAATTATGAGATTACATATAATTATGCAAAAAAATTAAAACGTTATGATATCCGTTCCGGAGAGGTGGAAGTCTGCCGTAAAGAGAAAAAAGAAATTCTTCAGCAGATAAAGCAACTGGGCAATGTAAATATCAATGCCATCGAGGAATATAAATCTGTCGGGGAGCGGTATGAATTCCTGAGAGGGCAGTATGATGATATTAAAGAGGCAGAAGAAAAGCTTCAGAAGATGATTCAGGAATTGAATGATGCCATGCAGGAGCAGTTCACCAGTCGTTTTCAGGAGATTCGTGAGATGTTTATGGTTGTGTTTAAAGACCTGTTTGAAGGAGGAACTGCTGATCTGGAGCTTATGGATGATACCAATATGCTGGAATGCGGTATTCGAATTGTGGCACAGCCACCGGGCAAAAAACTGCAGAATATCATGCTTTTATCCGGTGGAGAACGGGCACTTACCGCCATCGCACTGTTGTTTGCCATCCAACGTCTGAAGCCGTCACCGTTCTGTCTCCTTGATGAGATCGAGGCAGCTCTGGATGATGCCAATATCGTGCGTTTTTCCAGATATTTAAAGAAATTATCAGAAGATACCCAGTTCATTGTCATCACCCATCGAAGAGGAACCATGAATGCAGCGGAAGCGCTCTATGGTATCACCATGCAGGAAAAAGGGGTTTCTACATTGATTTCTGTGGATTTGATCGATAAAGAACTGGATGAATAAGTAGATAGAAATGCTGTTATTTCGCAGCAGGAAAGGAATAAAATGGGAGAGAAAAAAGGATTTTTCAGTCGACTGGTCAGTGGACTGACCAAAACAAGAAAGAGCATTGCTTCTGGTCTGGATTCTATTTTCAGTGGATTTTCCAAGATTGATGATGACTTTTATGAAGAATTGGAAGAGATTCTGATCATGGGGGATCTGGGCGTGGATACGACCATGAATATCATTGAAGACCTTCAGGAAAGAGTAAAAGAAGAGAAAATAAAAGAGCCTGCCGAATGCCGTCAGCTCCTCATTGATATTATCAAAAAGCAGATGGAAGTAGATGAAACTGCTTATGAATATGAAAATCGTACTTCTGTCGTGCTTGTGATCGGAGTGAATGGTGTTGGTAAGACAACAACCATCGGAAAACTGGCAGCCCAGTTAAAAGCACAGAATAAAAAAGTAATTATGGCTGCTGCCGACACATTCCGAGCAGCTGCGATAGAACAGCTTACCGAATGGTCAAATCGTGCTGGTGTGGATATTATTGCCCATCAGGAGGGATCCGATCCGGCTGCTGTTGTCTTTGACGCGTGTCAGGCGGCAAAATCAAGAAAGGCCGATGTGCTTCTCTGTGATACTGCCGGACGTCTTCATAATAAGAAGAATCTGATGAACGAGCTTTCCAAAATCCGTCGTGTAATCGAGAGAGAATTTCCGGAGGCCTATCTGGAAACTCTCATTGTATTAGATGGAACTACCGGACAAAATGCGCTGGTACAGGCAAGACAATTTAAAGAGGTGACAGAAATCTCCGGTATTGTTCTTACCAAGCTGGATGGAACAGCGAAAGGCGGAATTGCGATTGCGATTCAGTCTGAGATGGGCATTCCGGTAAAATATATCGGAATTGGAGAAAAAATTGACGATTTACAGAAATTTGATTCCGATGCATTTGTCAATGCATTGTTTGAAAAACCAGAGGAGGAAGAATAATGGATCATTTATCTTTGGATAAATTTGAAGAAGCTTATGAGACCGTTCAGGATGTGGTCTTACCAACTAACCTGATCCAGAGTGACTTCTTTACCCAGATGACAGGAAATAAAGTTTATTTTAAACCGGAAAATCTGCAGTTGACCGGTGCTTACAAAATCAGAGGAGCCTATTACAAAATCAGTACTCTTTCAGAAGAAGAAAAAGAGAAAGGACTCATCACTGCATCAGCCGGCAATCATGCACAGGGTGTGGCCTATGCCGCAAAAAAATTTGGTGTTCCTGCAACGATCGTTATGCCTACGACGACCCCTCTTTTAAAAGTGAACCGTACCAAGGCACTTGGGGCTGTGGTTATTCTCCATGGACAGGTATACGATGAAGCTTGTGAGAAGGCCAAAGAACTGGCGAAAGAACATGGATATACGTTCGTTCATCCATTTGATGATCTGGATGTGGCGACCGGTCAGGGTTCAATTGCTATGGAAATCGTCAAAGAACTTCCGACTGTTGATACAATTTTGGTACCTGTTGGCGGCGGCGGTCTGGCAACGGGTGTTTCCACTCTGGCAAAAATGCTCAATCCCAAAATTAAAGTTATCGGTGTGGAGCCTGCAGGAGCCAGCTGTCTTCAGGAATCCTTAAAAGAAGGAAAAGTAGTTACCCTGGATAAAGTCAACACAATTGCCGATGGTACTGCTGTAAAAACACCGGGAGAAACTATTTTCCCATATCTTCAGGAAAATCTCGATGATGTCATCACCATTGAAGATGATGAACTTATTGTTGCTTTCCTTGATATTCTGGAAAATCATAAACTTCTGGTGGAAAATTCCGGACTGTTGACTGTCGCTGCCCTGAAACATCTTCCGGCAGAAAACAAAAAAGTGGTTTCCATTTTGAGTGGAGGAAATATGGATATCATCACCCTTTCCTCTGTAGTACAAAACGGTCTCATCCAGCGCTCCAGAATCTTTACGGTTTCTGTTTGCCTGCCTGATGTGCCTGGTCAGTTAAACAAAGTTTCCAAAATCATTGCTGACGCGCAGGGTAACGTCATCAAACTGGAACACAATCAGTTTATCAGCGTAAACCGTAACAGTTCAGTAGAATTGATCATCACCATGGAAGCCTTTGGAGAAGATCATAAACAGAGTATTATTCAAGCTTTACAGAAAGCTGGATACGATCCGGAAGAAAAGAATCCGAGAGCATTATATTAAAGAATAAAGTTTCTGTGAAATGAAATCATAACTTTCAGCCTGTTTCATATACTTTAAATGAAACAGGCTTTTTCTTTTATCCCAGACCAGAGAGTTTATCATAATTCTTTTAGTCGACTTTAATTAGATTGTGAAAGGACGAGAAAATAACTTGACGGATTATCGTAATTTATTCAATGAAATTGCATATATTTTCCCGGATTCCATTCGGTCCGGGATGGAGAATGTGATGAAAAGGCCGGATATCACGGAAATTCGGTTTCGGATGGGACTTCCTCTGATGGTGCGAACGCTGGCTGGAGATTATTATTTCCAGAGAGACGGCCTGTTGTCCAGAGAAGATCATCGGGCCTATTTGGTATCGACAGAAACGATACAACGTATTTTCCAAAAAATATGTCAATACTCTGTTTTTGCTTATAAAGAGGAATTGAAGGAAGGATTTATTACTTTAAAAGGAGGACACCGTATCGGGCTCTGCGGGAAAATATATTATGATGCAGAAGGAATGCGGCAGATACAACAGATATCCTCTATGAATCTTCGTATCGCCAGGCAGTTTCGGGGATGTAGTGAAGCTTTTTTTCCATTCCTTATCCATGAAAAAGATTTTTTTAACACCCTGTTGATTTCGCCGCCGGGAGGAGGCAAAACAACTTATCTGCGGGATTTAATTCGAATGATTTCTGATGGGACGCCAGATTTTCCGGGAAAACATATTTCGGTAGTGGACGAGCGAAGTGAGATTGGGAATCGTTCCGGCACGGTAGAAGGGTTTTATCTTGGTAAGCGGACCGATCTTATGGATCATTGCCCAAAAGCAGAAGGATTATTAATGATGCTTCGCTCCATGGGGCCGCAGGTGTTGGCCGCTGATGAAATTGGAGATGCGAAAGATATCGACGCGTTGCGTTACATAAGAAACTGTGGGTGTCAGCTTCTGATGACTGTTCATGGATATGACCTGAAAGATATTCTGAAGAGACCCTTTCTTGGCCCTTATCTGGAGCAATACCCGTTTGACCGTTATGTGATTATTCGGGTAAAGGATGGAGGAGAAAGACATATTCAGATTTACAATAAAATGCAGCAAATTGTCTGGACAACCTGAATATTCTGGAAAACGTCGGAGATGTTATAAGAATTATTAGTGCAACCGGGAAAAGGAGGAGGAAAATGAAATGGATTGGGGCAGGACTTGTGATACTTTCCGGATATCTTCTCAGTCAGTACCTGGTGAATCCGGTTCGGGAACAGATAATCATTTTGGAAGAGGGAGAATTGTTGTTTCGGATTCTGGAATCAGAGATTCGAAATCGTAAAATTCCATTGCCTGAACTTTTTTTACAGCTCAGCCGGAAAACTGACTCAATCTGGGGTGATTTTTTCCTTGCGTTTTCACAGAAACTGCAAAATAATACTGATGTTGAGTTTGCAGAATCTTTTGAACAACTGTTAATTTCCTATACTTCCCGTTTTTTGACGGAGGAGGAGCGGCAGATTTTTTTAAATGTCGGAAGAAATCTCCTTTCGGATGATCTGCTGTATCAGAGAAAAACGATGGAGCAGCTTTCCGTGCAGTTAACAAATTGTCTGGAAGAAAAAAAGAAAAATTTCCTCAATCAGAAAGAGGTATCCCGGGCAATCTGTCTGTCCATGAGTGCACTGATTGTTATTTTTTTAATCTGAGGAGAGATACAATGACCATACAGCTTATTTTCAAAATTGCAGCGGTGGGGATTCTGGTGACAATCCTGACCCAGGTGCTGAAACATTCCGGAAGAGAAGAGCAGGCTTTTCTGGTGAGTCTGTCCGGTTTATTTATTGTGCTGTCATGGATCATTCCCTGTATCAGTGATCTGTTTCACCAGATATATAGTTTATTTCAGTTATGATCCTGCTTTGGAGGTTTGATTATGGTTGTGCTGAAAATTGCGTTTATCGGTATCGGAGGGGCAATTCTGGCAGTGGTGGTAAAACAATTTCAAAAGGAATACAGTGTATTTGTGTTGCTTGCGGTATGCTTGTTTCTTGTGTTTTATCTGACCTCCAACTGGTCACTGATTCTGGACTTTGCCCGCAATCTCGGTGATAAAATACATATCAGTGACACGTATCTGAGGATTTTGTTCAAACTTCTGGCTATTGCTTTTGTATGTCAGATTGCATCTAACATCTGTCAGGATCTCGGATATCAGTCGATTTCTTTTCAGATTGAGTTGATCGGAAAATTATCTATTTTAACACTCAGCATACCGATCATCAATTCTTTGCTGGAGACCATTGAGCATATGATGTGAAGGGGGAAGGAGGGCTCCTTTTGACGGTTCAAAATAAAAGGTGGCATTATCTGGTTTTCCCCTTATTTACAGCACTATTGTGTTTCTCCTGTTTGGTTTGTGTACAGGCGAAAACACAGGAAGAAGAACTGGATCTTAATGCTCTTTCCAGAGAAATTCAGGATTTGGAAGAAGACTATCCATATCCTGATTTTGAAAAAATATTTGATGATATTAAAAGTTTTCGATTTTTGGATGCTCTCGAAGAAGTCGGGGAGTGGTTTTTAGATACTGTGACATATGAGATTACTTCTTCAAAAATTCTGATGGGAGAATTAGTGGGCGTTGTTATTTTTGCAGCAGTTTTTTCCAATATTTCTTCCTCTTTTCAACAGGTGACCATTGGTGACAGTGGATTCCTTATTTCTTATTTTCTTACGTTTACTATTATATTTTCTAATTTTACCATCATGGCAAATTTATTCCAAAATACAGTGGTCACACTTTCCAGATTGCTGAAAATTCTTCTCCCGGTCTATACTCTTACCGTGACAGCCACGGGAAATCTTACGACAGGTATGATTTTTTATGAATATTTTATGATTCTTGTTCTTGTGATCAACAGTTTGTGTCTGAATGTGATCTTACCTTTGATTGAATACTATTTACTTTTGGAATTACTGAATCATTTTTCTGTAAAACAAAATATTTCAAAATTATGTGAAAGTCTGTATTTTCTGTTGTCCAGGGGAATGAAATGCATCTTTTTTCTTTTTTTTGGTTTTCATCTTCTGGAAACTATGGTGGTTCCTTCTTTCGATACCACCAAAAATGCAGTGTTAAGTAAAATGATGGGAATGATTCCCGGTGCTGGTTCCGTAGCGCAGACTGTGATTGGAACAGTGACTGGTTCTTCCATTCTCATCAAAAATACACTTGGTGTTACAGCTATTATTTTTATATTGTTAATGCTATGTATCCCGATGATAAAATTATTGCTGTATACATTGTTTTACCTTTTACTCGCTGTTTTGCTGGAACCGGTTTCCGATGAACGTTTTGTCAAATGTATACTGGCAGCACAAAAAGGGGGTATTCTTCTGATGTATGCCCTTACGCTGACCGGTTCTCTCTTTATTTTAACCATTGCAGTGACCTCTTTTGCGACAAATCGTATCTAGCAAAAAGGAAAAGTATGGAATAAAAGTCACAGAGAAGGTGAATCAATTGAATTATCTGAAAGAATGGCTCGAAACCATTCTCTACATGAATGTCTTTTTGCTTATCATTGACAGTCTGGTGAAAACGACAAAATATGAAAAATATTTTCACTTTTTTTCCGGTTTTCTCCTGATGCTCTGTCTCATAAAGCCACTGGTGGATTTTTCCTTTGCCGATGGATTTATGGATGCATCTTTTCTACAAAATGAGCTGAAAAATGAATGGCAGCTTATCGGAAACTCAGAGGATTTTAAAGAAATGAAAGACGATATCCGGCAGACTTATGAGGATGCGGTGGAAAATCAGATTTGTGAAATAGCTGCTTCTTATGATATTTCTGTCACTGAAGTGCAGATTCGATGGAAAGGAGATTCGGAGGAAATGAATACATTAAAGATTGAAGGGGAAAGTTTAAAAGAGAGTGGTCATTCTCCCCGGGTTTCTTCTCTGCGGGATGACCTGGTGGAATTTTATCATTTGGATGCAGATCATATCAACATAGAGATACAGGAGTAGGTATGGAAAAGAAAGAACGAAAAAAAATATCATGGAAAGATTTTGGATTGGAAAAGATTATATTAATTGCCATTGCGGGAATTATTCTTCTGGTTGTCAATATGTCGGAATGGCGGAATAAAACAGAGACAGAAGAAACAGAAATCATTCAGAAAACAGAAGATTTTAATGAAAATGAATCATATATTAAAGAGATGGAAAATAAATTAGTACATATCCTGGAAAAGGTGGATGGTGTCGGGCAGGTGGAGGTGATGATTACGTTGAAAGCTTCCAGAGAATCTGTTTTGAATAAAGATGAAAAAGAGGAATTACAGACGGAAGAAGAAACCGGGGATGAGAATAAAAAATACAGTCAGACAGATAAAAGAGAGGAAGAGACTGTTCTTGCTGATGCACAGGGAGAAGCTGCTCCTTATGTGGTAAAAGAACTGGAGCCGGAAATTGCCGGCATTATTATTGCCTGTGAGGGGGCGGATAACAATGTTGTTGCAGCGTCTGTCACCCAGGCCGCACAGGTCTTATTTGGAATATCATCAAATCATATTAAGGTCTTAAAAATGGAGGTTCCTGAATGAAAAAGATATTGAAAAAGAATCAGATTGCAATTACATCTCTGGCGATAATGATCGCTGTGGCAGGATATCTGAATTTTACCAAATCAGATGTTCCGACTGTCACCAGTTATGATGAAACTGATGAGGCATTAAATTCTATTGACACGATGGATATTTCCGATGGAGATACTCTCATGAGTGAAAAAGTGGATGACTCTATTACGACAGAGGATACGGCGGCCATCGGTGATGCGGTGCTTACTCAGGCACAAGTCAGCGAATATGTGGCAGGAGCCAGACTGGAACGGGAACAGACCCATTCAAAAACAAGAGAATCTCTCAATGAGATCATTGAAAATGATTCTCTGGATGAGAGTGAGAAAAAAGAAGCGATTGAAAAACTTACCAGATTGACGGACATTATTGAAAAAGAAGCGGCGACGGAACAGCTTCTGGATAGTAAAGGCTATGGGAATGCTGTAGTATCGATCGGAGAAGGTAATGTAGATGTTGTATTAAATTACGATGAGCTCAGTCAGTCAGACCGGGCACAGATTGAAGATATCGTTACACGAAAAACAGGGTATAGTGTCAGTCAGATCGTTATCAGCAAAATGAATGTCAAAGACAGCTGAGAGGAAAAACTTTGGAAATGTATTATAAATTAAGTTGCAAAAGACAAGATGTCTGTTATAATATAACTTATAAATTTATGTCATGAGGAGGCTCTTATGGAGAAAGATACAAAGATTAACCATACAGTTTATGAGATAGAAGATATAGGTCAGGTTCAGATTGCAGACGAGGTGATCGCAGTAATTGCCGGTCTGGCAGCGACAGAAGTGGACGGCGTCTGCAAGATGTCTGGAAATATTACCAATGAGATCGTAAGCAAGCTGGGAATGAAGAATCTTTCCAAAGGTGTGAAGGTTACCATTGATGGAGAGCAGGTATCCGTTGTTTTAAATCTTATTCTTAATTATGGTGTCAGCATTCCGAAAACCTCGAAAGAAGTACAGGAAAAGGTAAAAGCTGCCATTGAGAATATGACAGGTCTGACTGTGACAGAAGTGAATATCCGTATTGCCGGAATTCAGATGGAAGACGAGCAGAACTGATACCATTGATACTTAAGATAACGGAGGTTACCCTATGAAATTGTCCAGAAGAAAACTGAGAGAAAGTATTTTTCTACTGGTTTTCCGCATTGAATTTAACACAAGAGAAGAGCTGCAGGAACAGATGGATATGTATCTTGACAGTAAACCGGATATGGATAAGGAAGATATTTGCTATATCCGTAATAAGGTGACAGATATTCTCGATCATCTGACAGAACTGGATGAGACGATACTTAAGATTTGTAAAGGATGGCGTCTCGAGAGACTGGGTAAGGCAGAACTTGCAATTTTACGTCTGGCAGTATACGAGATGATAGATGACAAAGATATTCCTACCAGTGTCGCAATTAATGAGGCTGTTGAACTGACTAAAATATACTGTAGTGAAGAGGCACCGAGATTTGTCAATGGTGTGCTGGCTAAATTAGCATAAATGATAACCTTTCCATAATCAGAAAAAGGTCGTGACAAAGAGCGGATCAGACGGAAACAAAAAGACCTTTGAATCAGTTGCATGAATAATTAGGTGGCGTAAATCAAAGTCTTTGTATTTTCGCCATCTTTTCTTTATGGTTCGATAATTAAAAAACAAACTTTTTGTCAGTCAGGACACTATGTCGCACTATGAAAGATAAGGAAGAAAAATGAAACATGTTTTTTCAGTATCGCAGATCAATTCTTATATCCGCAGGATTTTTGACAGCGATTATGCCTTGAGAAAAATATTGATAAAAGGAGAAATTTCCAATTGTAAATATCATTCTTCCGGTCATATTTATTTTACCTTAAAAGATGAGAAAAGTACTCTGCGTTGTATCATGTTTTCCACAGACAGACGGGGACTTGGTTTTCGGCTGGAAAACGGACAGATGGTAACAGTGGAAGGACATATTTCGGTTTTTGAAAGAGATGGCAGCTATCAGCTTTATGCGAAACAGATTGAACTGTCAGGAGCAGGTGCCCTCTATCTTCATTATGAAGAATTAAAACGGGAACTGGACGAGAAAGGATATTTTGATTTTGAAAGAAAAAAGCCGCTGCCACGCTTTCCGGAACGAATCGGTATTGTCACTGCTCTGACGGGAGCTGCGGTGGAAGATATCAAGTCGATCGCCGCAAGGAGAAATCCTTTTGTACAGCTTTATCTCTATCCGGCAAAGGTACAGGGAGAGGGGGCGGCCCAGAGTATCGCGGAAGGAATTCGTTTTTTTGATCATTTTCAGGTTGATATTATTATCATTGGCCGGGGAGGCGGATCCATCGAAGATTTATGGGCATTTAATGAGCCGGTGGTTGCTGACAGCATATATGAAGCAGAGACTCCGATAATATCCGGTACCGGTCATGAGATTGATATGACCATTGCCGATTACTGTGCTGATGTGAGAGCAGCAACGCCTTCGGCGGCCTGTGAGCTGGCCATACCGGATATTTATGCTGTCATTCAGCAGTTGGATTATTACCGGGAGCAGCTGGACGGGCATATGGAATGGATGGTGCAAAACTATCGCCGGAAACTAAGTGGATATCAGCGGCTCATGGAGGCACACCATCCCGGAACGAAGGTGATGCGCCAGAGAATGTTGTGTCAGAATCTGGAGCAGCGACTTCATCAGGCCATGAACCATCGTTTTATTGATACCAGACATCAGATGATGCTTTATGCGGAAAAACTGAATGCGTTATCTCCGACAGCAAGACTCTCAGGCGGATATGTATTTGCTCAAAATGAAAGAGAAGAGCCGGTGGCGTCCGTGAGACAGCTGGCGATTCAAGAACCCTTATCATTGATTTTCCGTGATGGCAGTGCAAAAGTGATACCGATATCTTTGGATGAAACTACGGAAATAGATAGTTAGAGGATAGTTTTTATGGCAAAAACCAGATTTTCAATTGAAGAAGCATTTGAGGAACTTGATCAGATTGTAAAAGAACTTGAGAGTTCAGAACTCAATCTGTCTGATTCCATGAATTTATATAAAAAGGGAGTCCGATTGCTGGATAAATGCAGTCAGACATTGGATAAAACAGAAAAAGAGATCATTGTTTTGCAGGAGGGACAAAATGGAACCATCCTTAAAAGAGAAGATTCAGAATAAAACACAAAAGATTGAAGAGATTATCTATTCCTATCTGCCGGAAGAGACCGGCTATCAGAAAACCGTGCTTTCCGCGATGAACTATACAATGAAGGCAGGCGGAAAACGACTGCGTCCTATGTTGATGGAAGAGACTTTTGTACTTTTCGGAGGTACAGACCGGTCTATTCTGGAGCCTTTTATGGCAGCCATTGAGATGATTCATACCTATTCATTAATTCATGATGATCTTCCGGCATTGGATAATGATGACTACCGCAGAGGTCGGAAGACGGCTCACGTGGTATATGGAGAGGCAATGGCGATTCTTGCCGGAGATGCACTGCTTAATTATGCATTTGAGACAGCATCGAAAGCCTTTCGCGGGGATGAGACCGATATTATGACAGCCAGAGCCTTCCGGATTCTTTCTTCCAAACCGGGAATTTATGGAATGATCGGGGGACAGACGGCCGATGTGGAAGAAACAGAACACCAGATTGATCTTGATAAATTGATCTTTATTCACGAAAATAAAACATCAGCTCTGATCGAATGTGCAATGATGATCGGTGCGATTCTTGCGGGAGCTTCCGCAGATAATGTACAAAAGATAGAAAGTATCGCGAGAAAAATCGGACTGGCTTTCCAGATTCAGGATGATATTCTGGATCTTACAAGCACCCAGGAAGAACTGGGCAAACCGGTGGGAAGCGATGAAAAAAATCAGAAAAACACATATGTATCGTTAAAGGGAATGGAGCAATCCGTAGAAGATGTAAAGCGATATACAAGAGAGGCCATAGCGTCTTTTGATGAACTTCCATATGATAATGAATTTCTGAGAAATCTCTTATTATATTTAAGTGGAAGGACAAAATAACGATACACTTCGGAGGAAATGTAATGGGGCAATTATTGAATAAAATAAATAAACCAAATGATATCAAGCATATTCCGGCACGACTGTATCCGGTACTTGCCCAGGAAATCAGAGATTTTCTGCTGGAAAATGTAAGCAGAACCGGCGGTCATCTGGCTTCTAATCTGGGAGCGGTAGAATTGACCATGGCGCTGCATTTATGCCTGACTCTTCCGGAAGATAAGATTATTTTTGATGTGGGACACCAGGCTTATGTCCACAAACTTCTGACTGGAAGGAAAGAAAAGTTTTCCACTCTTCGTCAGAAAGATGGCATCTGTGGTTTTCCAAAACGAAAAGAAAGTGATTGTGATTGTTTTGGGACGGGGCACAGTTCCACTTCAATCTCTGCCGCAGCGGGTTTTGCGGCCGCCAGAGATATCAGACAGACGGATGAGACGATCGTTGCTGTGATCGGCGATGGAGCTCTTTCCGGCGGAATGGCCTATGAAGCCCTGAATAATCTTGCCTTTTTGAGAAAAGAGAAAAAGAATCTTATCATTATTTTAAATGATAACAAGATGTCTATTTCTGAAAATGTCGGGGGCATGAGCCGATATTTAAATGACCTCCGTTCCAGGAGAAGTTACAGTGAATTTAAAGAAAATGTAGAAAGTGCCCTGAATAATATTCCGGGTGTTGGTCATAGTATGGCCAGGACTTTGAAAAAGTCAAAAGATTCCATTAAACAGCTTTTTGTTCCGGGAATGCTTTTTGAGAATATGGGAGTTGCTTATTTTGGACCAATCGACGGTCATGATATCTATACTTTGATTCAGTCGATCAATCGTGCAAAACGGATGGAAGGACCAGTACTTCTCCATGTGATGACCAAAAAAGGAAAAGGATATCCGGTGGCGGAAAATAATCCGGAAAAATTCCATGGTATCGAACCCTTTGATCTGGCTACAGGTAACCCGATTAAAGTGAAAGAAACAGCAACCTATACCGAAGTGTTTTCCGGGAAATTGCTTGAACTGGCAAAAGAGGATGACAGAATTGTCGCAATTACTGCCGCCATGCCGTCCGGTACCGGACTGAAAGCATTTAAGGAAGCCTTTCCAAAACGTTTCTTTGATGTGGGAATTGCTGAAGAATATGCGGTGACTTTTGCAGCAGGCATGGCCGCCTCCGGAATGCGCCCGGTATTTGCTGTATATTCGTCCTTCCTTCAAAGAGGATATGACCAGATTCTTCATGACGTCTGTATTCAGAAATTACCGGTATTTTTCTGCGTTGACCGTTCCGGCCTGGTTGGGGCGGACGGAGAAACCCATCAGGGAGTTTTTGATATTTCTTATCTGGCTCATATTCCTAATCTCATATTAATGGCGCCAAAGAACCGATATGAGCTGGAAGATATGCTTGCCTTTGGTATGAAGCAGGATGCTCCTGTTGCAATGCGTTATCCGAGGGGAGCTGCTTATGAGGGGCTTTCAGATCACAGAGAGCCGATCTTGCTCGGAAAAAGTGAAAGAATTTATGACGGTGATGAAGTTGTGATTCTGTCCGTCGGAAATATAATAGAAGAATGTGTACAGGCGGTGGAGATGCTAAAAGAGAGTGGAATACAAGCGGGTCTTGTCAATGTCCGGTTTGTCAGTCCAATAGATGAGCAGATGCTCCATCAACTGGCAAAAGAGTATTCCTGTATTGTAACGGTGGAAGAGAATCAGCTGACCGGAGGATTTGGACAGATGGTTTCTGCTTTCCTTCATCGGAATAATTATGCCAACCGGCTGCTGTCTCTTGGTATACCGGATTGTTTTGTGGAACATGCCACTGTGGCAGAGCAGAGAGTTTATGCAGGAATTGATGCTGCTTCCATTGCCTCACGCATTACAGAAAAGGTGAAAAAAGAATGAAACAGCGTTTAGATTTGATATTGGTACAGCAGGGACTGGCCCCATCGAGAGAAAAGGCAAAAGCAATGATCATGTCAGGAATTGTATTTGTCAACGGACAGAGGGAAGATAAAGCAGGAAGTACCTTTGATGAAAAAGCAGCCGCTACCATAGAAATCCATGGAAATACACTTCGCTACGTGAGCCGTGGTGGTCTGAAACTGGAAAAAGCCGTGGAACAGTTTGGCTTTTCTCTTCAGGATAAGGTCTGTATGGATGTAGGGGCGTCTACAGGTGGATTCACGGATTGTATGCTTCAGAACGGGGCAAAGAAAGTATTTTCCATTGATGTGGGAAGAGGGCAGCTGGACTGGAAACTTCGAAATGATGACCGCGTGGTCTGTATGGAAAAAACCAATATGAGATATGTAAAGCCGGAAGATATAGGGGAACCGGTGGATTTTGTTTCCATTGATGTTTCTTTTATCTCTCTGACAAAGATTTTAAATCCGGTGAAGGATTGTCTGAAAGAACAGGGGCAGGTAGTCTGTCTCATTAAACCACAATTTGAAGCAGGCAGAGAGAAAGTGGGGAAAAAAGGTGTGGTAAGAGATACGAAAGTTCATGAGGAAGTAATAAAAATGATCATGGATTTTGCTGTGTCCATCGGCTTTACATTATTGCATCTGGATTATTCTCCGATCAAAGGACCGGAAGGTAATATAGAATATCTTTTACATTTGGAAAATGCACAAGGAGAACATCGAGTTGATGCTCAGATGATACCGGATGTTGTGAAACGATCACATCAGGCATTGTCCCATCAAGATACGATTCACTAAAATCAATGAAAAATTATTTAATTATTCCAAACCGACAAAAGGATAAAAATCTGGAGATTACAGAAAGGGTCAGAGCAGCTCTTTTGGCGAAGGGAGCTACCTGTATGATTTATGACAGGTATTATGAAGATTCTACAGAACCCATTGATGTTCCGGATTATATCGAATGTATCCTTGTAATTGGGGGAGATGGGACGATTCTGGCGGCAGCCAGCCGCCTGGTAGGCAAAAATATTCCTTTGCTGGGAATTAATCTTGGAACCATGGGATTTCTTGCAGATGTCGATCTGAAAGAACTGCCGGATACGATTGATGATCTTCTGGCAGATCAGTATGAACTGGAAAAAAGAATCATGCTGAAAGCGGAAGTGTATCAGCAGGGGAAGCTGGCGACCACATACACAGCACTCAATGATTTCGTGATCAGTCGAAGTGGATTTTCCAGAATCATCGGTCTTTCCGTCAAAATCAACGGGGCTCTGATTGATCAGTATAATGCTGACGGTGTGATAGTCTGTACCCCAACGGGTTCCACAGGGTATAATTTGTCGGCAGGAGGTCCTATTATCAATCCGACCTGCAAGAATTTTGTGCTGACTCCAATCTGTGCGCATTCTCTCGCTACCCGAAGTGTAGTTCTTGCCAAAGAAGATGTGCTTACTATTGAACTGGAAAATGTAAGGCAGACACAGAAAGAGGCGGCTATTGTCACTTATGATGGAAGAGAAGGGGTATTGCTGAAGCCGGGTGATCAGGTTCGAATCTATAAAGCGGAAGAAGTGACACCTTTTATTAAGATGAAGGAAGTCAGCTTTGTCAAAATATTAAAAGAAAAATTATTATAAAATCAATTGAAGTGGGGTAACTATGAAAGGAAAACGTCAGGAGAAAATACTGGAGCTCATAAAGAAATATGATATCGAGACGCAGGAAGAATTGACCAGACGCCTGCAGGAAGCCGGTTTTTCTTCCACCCAGGGCACCATATCAAGAGATATTCGGGAGTTGAAGCTGACCAAAGTAGCCGGTCCGGGCGGTCGTCAGAAATATGCGCCGATCATTACAGAGGATCTTCATGTATCCAATAAATATCGTCGGGTGTTGTCTGAGGCAATTCTTCACATGGAAAGTGCAGAAAATATCCTGGTAGTGAAAACCGTTCCGGGAATGGCAATGGCCTGTGGTGCAGCCATTGATTCCATTTCCATAAAAGGAGTGGTGGGATGCATTGCCGGCGATGATACCATCATGTGTGTGGTAAAAGAAACTCCCATGGTGAAAGATGTCATAAATGAAATAAATTTGATCATTAAAGGTTCAAAATGATCCATCGGAGGGAAAGATGCTTGTTAATTTACATGTAAAAAATCTTGCACTAATAGAAGAGACAGATATTGATTTTACCAGTCATTTAAATATTCTGACTGGAGAGACCGGTGCGGGAAAATCAATCCTGATTGGATCCATCCAGTCAGCGCTGGGAGCCAAAATACCAAAAGATATGATCAGGCACGGCTGTGACAGTGCGCTGATTGAACTGATATTTCATACGGAAAGTGAAACTGTGAAAGAGTTGATGGAGAAATATGAGATTCCGTTTGAAGATGGAGAGATAATCATATCCAGACGAATTACCAATAATCGTGTAATCAATAAGATCAATGATTGCAGTATTACCATTGCACGATTAAAAGAATTATCTCCATTTCTGTTGGATCTATCAGGGCAGCATGAGAATCAGCTGTTGTTAAATCCGCAGAATCATTTAAAAATTCTTGATAATTTTGGAAAAGATCAAATATCATCTCTGAAAGAAAAGGTTGCGGAAGACTATCATCAATATCAGGAGGTTCAAAAAGAACTGAGGCAGAAGAACCTTGGCGAGGAAGAGCGTCTTCGTGAAATGGAATTTTTGAAATTTGAGATTCAGGAGATAGAACAGGCCAATCTTCAGCCGGGGGAAGATGAAGAACTGGAACAGCTATATACCAGAATCTCCCATTCCAAAGACATTTTATCCGTATGTTCTTCGATTCATGATCTTACCAGCAGCAATTCCATCAGTGTGGAAAGCATGATTGGAAAAGCCATCCGTTCGTTTTCAGATGTGAGTAATTATGATGAACGGATTGGAGAATTGTCAGAACAGCTCAGTACGGTAGATGATCTTCTTAATGATTTTAACCGGGAACTTTCTGATTACATTTCCTCCATGGAATTTGATCCGGAAACCTTTGCCCAAACCGAAGAACGGCTGAATACCCTTAATAGGCTGAAAGCCAAATATGGGGATTCCCTTGAAAAAATGCAGGCATATTTAGACAAATCCAGAGAAAGATATGAAACCCTTTCCAACCTGGATGAAATTATTGCTTCATTAAAAATAAAATACAATAAGATAAAAGAGAAGCTGGACGAGGATAGTAAACGGTTGACAGAACTTCGGAAACAGGCAGCCTGGCCTATGGCAGAAGCGATAAAGCAGGCACTTTTAGATCTTAATTTTAATGATGTTCAATTTGAGATCGCATTTAAGGAGACAGAGCAGTATTCTGTCGATGGGAAAGATCAAGTTTGTTTTATGATTTCCACTAATCCGGGATTAGCTGTTCGGCCGCTTCAGGAAATCGCTTCGGGTGGAGAACTTTCCAGAATCATGTTGGCAATAAAATCTGTCCTGGCCGATCAGGAACAGATTGAGACACTTATTTTCGATGAAATTGATACGGGAATCAGTGGAAGAACGGCACAGAAAGTATCCGAAAGACTTTCCGACATTGCCAGAGAACGGCAGGTAATCGCGATTACTCATTTACCACAAATTGCTGCCATGGCAGATTCTCATTTTCTGATTGAGAAGACAAGTGATGATAAGTCAACAATCAGTAACATCCATCGGCTATCCGATGAGGAATCGGTGGAAGAACTGGCAAGAATGCTCGGTGGAGCAGAAATTACCAGCACTGTGTTGGACAATGCACGTGAGATGAAAGCACTTGCCGCAGATTTTTCGAAAAAACAATAGATGTTTTGTGTATTTGTTAAAAAGGAATATTTTTCCAGAAAACAGCTTAGAATATTCTGTCTGTTTGATTTTTTTCATACCCGCCATACTAAAGTTAACACTTTGATATGGGGGTATTTTTTATGGCAGACAAACAGAGATATTATTGTTCTTTTATGATAATCGCTCTGCTGGCAGGAGTTGCTTTCTTTCGCAGCAATGATTATGACAGTAACTCCGATGAAACACAAGATCGGCAGACCATTGCAACAGAAGCGACAGATTCCAAAACGATAAAAACAGCTGCACCGGTTGCTGGAAGAGTATATGCATCGGGAGAGCCAATCGGAATCTACATTAAAACCAGGGGAGTTTTAGTTCTCGGTACACAGCAGGTGAAAAGTTCAGATAATCAAATCACCTCACCATCCAAACATAAGTTAAAATCCGGCGATTACATTTTAGAAATGAATGGAAAGGAAATTAGTTCTAAAAAAGAATTACAATCCTTGTTACAAAAAAACGGAGATCAGGAAATCGTTCTTACCATTTGGCGAAATGGTGAAAAAATAAAAATGAAACTTCATCCTGTTTATTCCGAAAAAAATCAATGTTATCAAATCGGTGCCTGGATCAGAAATGATACACAAGGCATTGGAACAGTAACCTATATAAAAGAAAACGGAGAGTTTGCAGCCTTAGGACATGGTATCAATGACAGTGATCTGGGAGTCCATCTTGACATTTCCTGTGGCAGTGTCTACGAGACAAACATTGCAACGATTATGAAAGGAAAAGCAGATAATCCAGGGGAACTTATTGGTAGTATTGAGTATATCCCGGAAAATTATCTGGGCAATATCACATCTAACACGGATGCCGGAATCTTTGGTACTATCCGCAAAAACCAAAGTCAATTTAAAAAGGGTGACCTGTTGGAAACGGCAAAGGCTTCCGAAGTGAAAAAAGGCAAAGCTTATCTAAGAACAAGTATTAGCGGGAAAAGCAAAGACTATACCATTGAAATTGAAAAAATTATGAAAAATAAAAAAGATTCTCAGAAATCTCTGCAAATCAGAGTCACAGATCCAGATCTTATTGCGCTGACCGGAGGAATTGTACAGGGACTCTCCGGAAGTCCGATCATACAGGATGGGGAACTGGTCGGTGCTGTGACCCACGTGCTGGTCAATGATCCGACGAGAGGGTATGGAATCTTTATAGAAAATATGCTGGAAGCAGCAGGATAAAGCGAATGCCAGAGCGGGAATTCTCACTCTGGCATTTTGATCACATCCGTTATTTTATTTTGTTCATGTGACGTTTGATCGCATCAAAACTCTCCTTACTGATGACATGTTCAATCTTACAGGCATCTCTATCTGCAATTTCAGCAGGAACACCAAGTGCCGTTAATCCCAAAGATAGAAGTTGGTGTCTTTCAAAAATCATCTCTGCGATTTCTCTTCCTGTGTCGGTAAGATAAATATATCCTGCACTGGTCATAGTAATATGATTCTTTTCTCTCAGGTTTTTCATAGCGATACTGACACTGGATTTTTTGAAATCCAGTTCATTGGCCACATCAACGGAACGAACCACTGGAAGCTTTTTACTTAATATCAAAATGGTCTCCAGATAGTTTTCAGCGGATTCGTTGCTTTTTTCTCTCACGATTATCACCTCAATACAAATAATACCATATTTTTATTAGTATACCATGAAATAGAAGATATTTCAATTGCTAAAAAATCAGCTTTTGTCGAAGCGTTTTGTCGAAGACAGACAACATGATTTGTCATTTTTTACCGCCATTTTTCTTTTAAAAAAAATAAAATAGTGATACACTATGGTGCGAAGAAAAAAGCATAAAAGGACGAACTACAATGAAAATGATGATGCATTTTTTAAAACAATATAAAAAGGAATGTGTTCTGGCACCACTGTTTAAGATGCTGGAAGCTTTGCTGGAATTATTTGTCCCTCTCGTAGTGGCCCGAATTATTGACCAGGGGATATATGCACAGGATAAAACATATATTATTACGAGATGTCTGATTTTATTTGTTCTGGCGGCAGCGGGACTTGCCTTTTCGGTTACGGCACAGTATTTTGCAGCGAAATCTGCAGTCGGGGCTGCCACAGCCATGCGTGGGAAACTATTTCGTCACATACAGACTTTTGGATATGAGGAGATGGATGCGGCAGGCAGTGCGACGCTGATCACTCGCATGACCAGTGATATCAATCAGGTTCAGAGCGGGATTAATATGGCGTTGCGCCTTTTCCTGCGTTCCCCTTTTGTCGTTCTTGGAGCTGTGGTGATGGCATTTTCCATTGACATTGAGGCGGCATTGATTTTTGCGGTGACGGTGCCTCTTTTGGCAGTGGTTGTATTTACTGTTATGGCAGTTACAAAACCAATATACAAAAAAGTCCAGGGAAGTCTTGACCGTATTTTAAATATTACAAGAGAGAATCTTTCCGGAGTTCGGGTGATTCGAGCTTTTCATCAGGAACAAAATGAAATAGATTCTTTTTGTGCAGTCAATGATGAATTGACCGGACTTCAAAAATTTGCCGGAAAGATATCGGGCCTGTCCAATCCGTTGACTTTTGTCATCATTAATGTGGCAATTATCCTTTTGGTTTATGTTGGCGCACTGCGTGTTGATATGGGAGAACTCAGTCAGGGAGAGGTGGTTGCTCTTTATAATTATATGTCTCAGATACTTGTGGAACTGGTTAAATTTGCTAATTTAATCGTGACTATTACCAAAGCGTTGGCCAGCATGAATCGGATAGGCGATGTTTTGCATATCACTCCGAATATGAAAGAAGGACAGGGTTCTGGTCTGAGGATAATACAAGGGGAAGGTTCAGAACAGGGGGATGAGCCTCCGATCATCGAGTTTCAGGATGTTTCTTTTGGATATCATGCAAATGGAGAACCGGCGATTCAGCATATTTCCTTTCGGGTAAAAAGAGGGGAGACTGTAGGCATCATAGGGGGAACCGGAGCTGGCAAGTCCACTTTGATTAATCTGATTCCCCGTTTTTATGATGTAACAAAAGGAACAGTCCGGATTCGAGGACGAAATATCAAAGAATATACCTTTCAGGAACTGCGAAGCCAGATTTCAGTTGTTCCACAAAAAGCACAGCTTTTTGCAGGGACAATTCGAAGTAACCTTATGTTAGGTTGTCCGGATGCCACAGAAGAAGATCTGGAAGAGGCATTGGAGATATCTCAGGCAGCAGAATTTGTCAATACAAAGGAAAAAGGGCTTGATTTTGTGGTTGAACAGGGAGGAAAAAATCTGTCTGGCGGACAAAAGCAGAGACTGACTCTGGCCAGAGCCCTTGTGAGAAAGTCGGAGATTCTGATCATGGATGACAGTGCATCGGCGCTGGATTATGCTACCGATGCAAAACTGCGAAAAGCAATCCGAGAAATGAAAGGAAAACCAACAGTATTTATTGTGTCTCAGAGAGCTTCATCGATTTTAAATGCGGACCAGATTATTGTACTTGATGATGGGGAGATGGCAGGCATCGGTACTCATGAGGAACTTCTTACATCCTGTAAAGTTTATCAGGAGATTTATGAAACGCAGTTTATGAAGGAGAATTGACATGGAAATGAAAAAATCTTCTCAGAAAAAAACAATGAATATATTATGGAAGTATCTGAAAAATTACTGGATTTTTGTATTATTATCTATTATGATGGCTGCAGTGACAGTGGCGGGAACATTGTATGTTCCGATCATGATTGGAAAAGCGATTGATTGTATTGTGGGACCTGATCAGGTTGAATTTCGAACAATATATGATATTATATTTCGGGTTTTGGTAATTGTAGCTGTCACTGGTCTTGCTCAGTGGATCATGAATATCTGCAATAACCTGATCACATTTCATGTCACAAGGGATATCCGAAATGATGCCATAGAACAGATTGAGATTCTGCCCTTAAAATATATCGACGGACATTCTTATGGAGATATTGTGAGTCGGGTGATTGCTGATGTGGATCAGTTTGCGGATGGTCTTTTAATGGGATTTACCCAGTTTTTTACCGGTGTGATCACGATTATGGGTACCCTTGGGTTTATGCTTTCCATTCACCTGACGATTGCTCTTCTTGTAGTATGTCTGACACCGATCTCTCTTTTTGTAGCGAGGTTCATTGCCAATCATACTTATTCCATGTTTCGTCTTCAATCAGAGACGAGAGGAGAGCAGACGGCATTGGTGGAAGAGATGATTGAGGGACAGAAAGTGGTGAAAGCATTTGGATATGAGGAACGTGCCCAGGTGCGTTTCGATGAGGTGAATGACCGATTGCAGAAATGTTCGCTTCGGGCGATTTTCTATTCTTCTCTCACAAACCCATGCACTCGTTTTGTCAACAGTCTGGTTTATGCCAGTGTGGCTTTCAGTGGAGCGTTAACGGTTCTCACCGGTTCTTTGTCGGTGGGACAGCTTTCCTGTCTCTTAAGCTATGCAAATCAGTCTACGAAGCCTTTTAATGAGATTTCCGGGGTTATCACAGAACTACAGAATGCGTTTGCCTGTGCGGCGAGAATCTTTGAGTTGATAGAAGAGACGCCGCAGATACCGGAGACGGCTGACGCCCTCTCTCTTGATCATGTTGAGGGAAATGTGACTCTTGATCATGTGAATTTTTCTTATCGTCCTGATCAGTCCCTGATTGAAGATTTCAATCTTAATGTGGAACCGGGACAGAGGGTGGCTATTGTTGGCCCAACTGGTTGTGGAAAGACAACGATCATTAATCTTCTGATGCGGTTTTATGACGTCGATTCAGGAAAAATTTGTGTGGATGACAGGGATATTCGTCAGATTACAAGAGGAAGCCTCAGAAGTTCCTATGGGATGGTTCTTCAGGATACCTGGCTCAAAACAGGAACAGTCAGGGATAATATTACCATGGGAAATGACAGTTATACGGATGAAGAGATCATTGCGGCGGCAAAAGAAGCACATTCCTGGAGTTTTATCAAAAAAATGTCCAACGGACTCGATACCATGATTACGGAAGATGGAGCAGGTATGAGTCAGGGACAAAAACAGCTTCTTTGCATCACCAGAGTAATGCTTCATTTACCGTCCATGTTGATTTTGGATGAAGCGACATCTTCCATAGATACCCGAACGGAAATCAAAATCCAGGAAGCTTTTGCCAAGATGATGGAAGGAAGGACCAGTTTTATTGTAGCCCATCGACTTTCCACCATTCAGAATGCAGATATCATTCTCGTCATGAAAGATGGGCATATTATTGAGAAAGGCAACCATGAGAATCTTTTGCAAAAAAACGGCTTTTACGCCAATCTTTATCACAGTCAGTTTGCAGGTTGATGGATTTTTCTGCAATTGTTTGTAAGAAAAGACAAAATTATGCTTCTGAGGACTTGTATAATGTGAAAAAATTAACTATAATAATACTGCATATATCATGTCAGTATATAGAAAAGAAATAATAACGAGGTGATCATAATGGTTAATGTAACAAAGGATATTTTTTATGTTGGTGTCAATGACCATGATATTGATTTATTTGAAGGACAGTATGATGTGCCAAATGGTATGGCATATAATTCCTACGTGGTTATGGATGAAAAAATTACAGTATTTGATACCGTAGATGCAAGATTTAAAGACGAATGGCTGGCAAATATCGCTGAGGTTCTCGGTGACAGAAAGCCGGATTACCTGGTGGTTCAGCATATGGAACCGGATCATTCCGCAAATATTCTGAATTTTGCCATTGCGTATCCGGATGCAAAAATCGTTGCCAATACAAAAACATTCGGCATGATGAAACAGTTTTTTGGAACAGATTTTTATCACAAACAGGTTGTAGTAAAAGATGGAGAAAGTTTATGTACCGGTAACCATACATTCACTTTTGTATTTGCTCCAATGGTACACTGGCCGGAAGTTATGGTAACCTATGATTCTTGTGATAAGGTGCTGTTCTCTGCGGATGGTTTTGGTAAATTTGGTGCACTTGATGTGGAAGAAGACTGGGCATGTGAAGCGAGAAGATATTATATCGGAATCGTTGGCAAATATGGCATGATGGTTCAGAATCTGTTAAAGAAAGCAGCTGCCCTTGATATTCAGATCATTTGTCCGCTCCACGGTCCGATTCTCACAGAGAATCTTGGATACTATATTAATCTCTATGATATCTGGTCTTCCTATTCTGTAGAGTCAGAAGGAACCTTGATCTGCTATACCTCTGTATATGGCAATACCAAAAAAGCAGTAGAATACCTTGCTGAGCAGTTGAAAGCAGAAGGTTGTCCGAAGGTGGTTGTCAATGATCTTGCAAGATGCGATATGGCAGAAGCAGTGGAAGATGCTTTCCGTTATGGAAAACTCATTCTTGCCACTACTACATATAATGCAGATATCTTCCCATTTATGCGAGAGTTTATCGATCATCTGACAGAAAGAGAATATCAGAATCGAAAGATTGCCTTCGTGGAAAATGGTACCTGGGCACCACAGGCAGCTAAAATCATGAAATCCAAATTTGAGAAGAGCAAAAACATTACTTTTGCCAACACTACCGTATCCATTCGTTCCGCAATGTCAGAACAAAATAAGATAGAGATTCTTTCTCTTGCAAAAGAAATGAAATAATAATCTGTTTTATAAATTAATAAAAAAGTCAACAAACTATTCTATAGTTTTGTTGGCTTTTTTCTTTTTATTGTGTATAATATCATTATAAAAACAAAAAGAATAGATTTGAGTGTAATATAATGTAATGATAGGTTTTTTGTATTTATGAATGGTGGGTTTGATGAATAATAAAAAGAAAGCAACTTTAAAAAACAGGTGGATAGAGTTATGCCTTATATGTGTAACGATGATTGTTATGACATATATGATAGTTGACGGAATCAGACAGAATATAGATTGGA
>JAQYIU010000031.1 GCA_028721415.1 Lachnospiraceae bacterium
GTTAGAGAAAAAGCTTTCTATGGATAATCCGGATCGCCAGCTCTCGGAATATGACCTGTTTAACGACCAGATGAGTTTTACAGCTTTCGAAGAAGAAGAAAACAGGAATATGAATTTTGAAGAATACAAGAATGATATGGATGAAAAAGAGATTGATAATATCCACAAGGAGTTTGAACAATATCATGTGGAATCAGAGGAGATCAATTTCAGCCAGTATCAGATATTATATGAAGAGAGCAGAAGCCAGGATAGGATTCCTTATTTCCTGCGTGATACCCAGGATCGCAATGCCGTACAGGATATCAAGGATGAGATGGATCGTTTCGATTATGTAGATCCTGATGATCATGATGTTCATTAGGAGGTGATTCGATGGCAAAACAGTTAGAAGCTCAGAAAGAAAAAAGTGCAAAAATGATGAATGTCTATATATCCGTAGTGATTGCCTGCTTATGTATGATAGTCTTTGCTCATGCGGCCTATCTTATGAATATGGACTGTCTTTCGATGTCAAAGGCGTTAACACAATCATTAATGGATATTACTGGATTTAAGGATTTTTCAATTTTTCCGATTACCACACAGACAATTTATGGGATACTTGCCGGTATTGGAACCGGAATTGTTGTATTCTTCCTGTTATATAATGAACATGAAAGATTCCGCCACTATACGACAGACCAGGAATGCGGTTCGGCAGAATTCAATGATATGGGAAAGGATATGGATAAATTCTGTATAGAATATAACGAACCGTTCGGAAAGAAAGAGAACGATGGGTATAGTAACATGATATGCAGCAAATCTGTCCGTATTTCTACAATGTTCTGGTTTACCGGAATCAATGCCAATTGTACGGTATTTGGTTCTGCCGGTACAGGTAAATCTTTCCGTATTGTGAAACCTAACATATTACAGGCAAATTGTTCCTATGTTGTTACCGATCCATCCGGAGAACTTCTCCGCAGTACAGGCTCGTTCTTAAAAAAGAAAAAATATAAGATCAAAATCTTTAATCTTTCTGACATGAAACATTCCAATTGCTATAACCCGTTTGATTATATCCGGGATGATGCAGGTGTCATGACGCTTGTCAAGTGTCTGATCAAAAACACAAACCCGAAAGAGGCAAAAAGCGGAGATCCTGTCTGGGAAAAATCAGAAGAGGCTTTGTTATCTGCTTGTATCTATTATCTGAAGGATTTTACGAAAGATAAATCACTGCGTAATTTTTCTTCTGTTATGAAGTTGTTACGTGCAGGGGAATTGAATGAACAGAATCCAAATGCAAAAACAGAATTGGATGAATTATTTGATAAACTTCCGGAAGGATGCATGGCATGGAAAAACTATAAGACATTTAAACTGGCTCCAACCAAAACACGGATGAGTATCATGATATCCCTGGGTGTACGTCTGAATCCGTTTAACGTAGAGGATGTTGCTAACTTGACCCGAATCGATACCCTTGACCTTGCATCCATTGGAGATGAGAAAACTGCCTTATTTATCATTACTCCACAGGCAGACCAGACCTATATGTTCCTTGCATCCATGTTATATTCACAGCTGTTTGAGACATTATACCATAAAGGAGAACATGAACTCCCTCCGGAAGCAGATAACCGTCTCCCTATCCATGTCCGCTGTATCCTGGATGAGATTGCAAATATTGGGGAGATTCCAGGGCTGCCATCACGTATGGCGACAATGAGAAAATATAATATTTCCTGTACCCCTATCTGGCAATCGTTGTCTCAGATGAAGTCACGATATAAGGACGACTGGGAGGAAATGCTTTCCAATTCCAGTACACTGATCCTTCTTGGAACAAATGAAGAAACTACCGCCAAATATTTCAGTGAGATTATGGGAAAAGCAACCATACGTCAGCGAAACAGGAGCCTGTCAGATGGGAGCCGGAAATCTGCCAGCAAGACTTTTCAGCAGACATCCCGTAATCTGATGGACCCCAGTGAGATCGTCCAGATGGACAAGGAT
>JAQYIU010000032.1 GCA_028721415.1 Lachnospiraceae bacterium
TATTCCATGGCTTCTTTTAATGTTTCAAGGTTGCCGGCATAGGTCAGCTTATCGATACATACGATACGATCTTCCGGGTGTTCTTTCAGTTCCAGATATACAAAGTTTGCGCCGATAAATCCGGCACCGCCTGTTACAACAATCGTCATAATAAATAATCCTCACTTCTTTTAATCTAAATATTTACCATCCAGCACGTCCTTAAGATATTGTCCATACTGGTTCTTTTTCATTACTTCGTAGGTTTCCATGAGCTCATCTCTGCCGATCCAGCCGTTAATATAACCCAACTCTTCCAGACAGGCAATCTTTCTGTGAGAGTGCTGTTCCACTGTCTTAACAAAGTTAGTGGCGTCCACAAGGCTCTCATGGGTTCCTGTATCCAGCCAAGTAAATCCCTGACCGAGCAGTTCTACATGAAGTTCCTGATTCTCCAGATAAATCCGGTTAAGATCGGTGATCTCCAGCTCTCCGCGGGCAGATGGCTTCAGATTCTTCGCATATTCTACCACACGATTGTCATAGAAATATAAACCGGTCACACAGTAATTGCTCTTCGGATGTTCCGGTTTCTCTTCGATGGAAACTGCTTTCCCATCTTTATCAAATTCAACGATACCGAAACGTTCCGGATCGTCCACATAATAACCAAATACGGTTGCACCGGAATTTTTCTCGGCACGTTGTACCGCTGCACGGAGACGTTTTTTCAGTCCATGTCCATGGAAAATATTATCTCCCAGTACCATGGCAACAGAATCATTACCGATGAATTCCTCTCCGATGATGAATGCCTGTGCCAGTCCGTCCGGACTTGGCTGAACTGCATAGGTCAGATTCACACCAAACTGATGTCCATCTCCTAAAAGAGCCTCAAATCTTGGGGTATCCGTTGGCGTTGAGATAATCAGAATATCACGAATCCCCGCCATCATCATGACACTCATCGGATAATAAATCATCGGTTTATCAAAAATCGGAAGTAATTGTTTACTGGTTACCTTTGTAAGCGGGTATAATCTTGTTCCGGACCCCCCTGCCAGAATAATACCTTTCATTATATGAACTTCCTCCTTAAAAACATATATAAAATGACATAATATCGCATTATTTTATAATATAATATCATATTCTGCTCCTCAGTACAATCCGCAAAATTCTACAGAAAATGTATCAAACTGTAATTTTATTGCAAAAAATAAATTTATGTTATTATTTTAATTAGAAAAACATCATTTATTTTTATCTATTTTGCATAAAACATGAGGAAGAGTATGGAGACAACTGATAAGAAAATATTACACATCATTATCCCCTGCTATAATGAAGAACAGGTTCTTCCAGTCACGGCTCCGATGTTTCTTGACAAACTGTCGGAGCTGATTTCTCTGGGGAAGATTTCAGACCAGAGCCGTATCCTGTTTGTCAACGACGGAAGCCAGGATGCCACCTGGACGATCATCAAGGATCTGTCAAAGGAAAATGAACATTTTATTGGCATCTCCCAGAGCAGAAATCGGGGTCATCAGAATGCGGTGCTGGCAGGATTGATGGAAGCCAAGGATTTCTGTGATATCACCATTACCATCGATTGTGATGGGCAGGATGATATCAATGCGATGAACGAGATGGTGGACCAATATCTGGCAGGTTATGAGATTGTTTATGGGGTGAGGAGCAAAAGAACGACGGATACCTTTTTCAAACGGTTTACCGCAGAGAGTTTCTATAAATTGCTGAATAAAATGGGGGTTGAAGTAATTTATAATCATGCTGATTACCGGTTGATTTCCTCCCGGGTGCTGCAGGAATTCGCCAATTTTAAGGAAGTGAATCTCTTCCTTCGGGGCATGATTCCCCTGGTTGGTTTTCCGAGCACTGAGGTTTATTATGAGCGCCATGAACGACTCGCCGGAGAATCTCATTATCCTCTGTCAAAGATGCTGGCTCTTGCTTTCGACGGAATCACCAGCCTGTCGGTCAAACCGATCCGATTGATTGTCGGCTTTGGTTTTTTTGTTGCATTTCTTAGTTTTTTAGGTATTTTATGGGCAATCATCGGAG
>JAQYIU010000033.1 GCA_028721415.1 Lachnospiraceae bacterium
AAAAGCAGAAAACGATTGATATGAAAATTGATGCCAGAAGTGTTCGTCTGGATATTTACATGAGTGATGGCAAGGCGATTTATAATGTAGAAATGCAGACTACTTCCGGAAAAAATCTTCCAAAAAGAAGTCGTTATTATCAGGGGCAGATTGACATGAATCTGATTACAAAAGGAGAAAATTTTAATAAACTTAAGAAAAGTTTCGTTTTTATCTGTATCTTTGATCCTTTTGGACAGAATAGATATATCTATTCTTTTGAGAATATCTGTAAAGGAGATACCCCGGAAGACGATATTGTATTACAGGATGAGACTTATAAAATATTTATCAATACGAAGGGTACAGAAGGTAATGTATCGGAAGACTTCAAAGAACTCATGGATTATTTTAATAATTCCGAGGTGGCACAAAACAGTACGAACCCACTGGTACATTCCATCGACTCAGCTGTAAAAAAAGCTCGGAATAATGAAGAATGGAGGCATGATTTTATGACTTGGCAAATGTATGGCAATGAAAAATATGATGAAGGAAAAATGGATGGTAAAGCTGAAGGCAGAGTTGAAGGCTGCGCTTCAGTTTCAGAAGCGCAGCTCCTTTGGCGGTGTCATTTTGTAGATCAGGCGAATCGTGTTGGTTTCATTATTTGACTTTCACTTTTTTTACATTTGAATAAGCTGAGTAGTATTTCTTTCCGCTTACTGTCTTGTAGGCTTTGAGTTTGAAATAATATTTCTTATTCTTTTTGAGTTTTTTCTTTGTATAAGTAATCTTATTCCATTTTTTGATAGTTGTGATTTTTTTGTAACCAGATGATTTCTTTGTAGACATGTAAATCACATAACCGGTTGCTTTTTTATTTTTATTCCAGGTAAGAGTCGCAGTGCGGGTTTTCTTGGATTTTACAGTTTTAAGTGTTGGAGCTTTTGGTGTATATTTCAGAATCTTCTGCGCTTCTGCTGCTTTTGCGGCTGCCTTTGCTGCTGCTTTCTCTGCTTTTAACTGAACTACTGTCTCATCAGACGGAAGTTTGTTGTATGCATTCTGAATCTTTGCTGTCATCTGGCTCTGATTGGATTTATCATCTTTAATTACGTAAGCATCCATATTTTTTGCAAGGGCCAATGCTTCATTATAAGCTGTCTGATATCCTTTTTCCACACAAATTGCCTTGTTGGCATTGAAGATTGCCATACGCTTGATGAGAGTATCCATGTTTGGAAGCACCAGATATTTATCATATTCACAACCCAGGTCTCCACCCCAACCATAAAGTGTAAAGCAAAGACGAACTACATCACCATTTTTCAGGGTGTAGCCATCTGCCGATACTGATGGACTTTCGTTATTTACAAAATACATCCATCCGGATTGTGAGCTGTAATCATACTGAAATAAATCTTTTCCAGACTTGGAGGATAGGTTACTTCCCCATTTGCTCTGGATACAGGATGGAACCTTTACGGTGCCGGAATCTGCATTTTTGATTCCTGCCAGATACCAGACTTCATCATAGAGAGAATACTGATATCCATTGGCTTTTAATACTTTTTCCAGGACAGAGGATGCTTTTTCCCCTTCTGCAATTTCAACTTCCGTTGGCTCTACGAGATACCCCTGTCCAAGAGTAAATTTTTCTACTGTAACATATACTTTTCCTCCGGTTGCCGCTTTTGCATTAATGCCAAGGAAGAGACACAGGAATAATGCAAGAGTCGGCAGCAAGAGATATTGACGCAAAACTTTATTAAAATTTGTCATATTATCCTCCTTTTCAAAATACGTTTTCCATCTTTTCAATGTAAATGATTATCGCCTGATCAATTTCTTTTAAGAAAAATTATTTAATTTTTAGAATTTTACTGTAAGAACCGTACACAGTCTTTCCGCTCTTCTTCACGTATGCGCGAATCTTCACGTACTTCATCTTTTTGGTGTATTTGATCTTCTTTGTGATTAAAGACGCTTTCTTGACTACAAACATCTTTTTGGATTTACGGAATTTCTTATCTTTCGCAACAATAATCTGATATCCAGATGCACCTTTTACTTTCTTCCATTTGAGAACCAGTTTCTTGCCGGTTTTCTTTACCTTAAAGCCAGTGATTTTCTTTGGTTTCTTAATGCTTACCGTAGTCGTTGTCTTTTTGGCAGTAGTACTATTTGACGCCTGAGTAGCTGTCTGCTTCTGAGTCGTAAAAGTCTGCGGGGTACTCGGGGTCTGTGGTGTGCTCGGTGCTGGAGTGACAGTTTGCTGAGCATCTGCACGAATAAAGGAAACCGTATAATCTTTTGTATACTTTTCATCAGCTGATGTAATGCGAACCCGGATAACCGTATTTTTCTTACTATCAACAGGATCAATAGTATATTTATAGGTATTTTCCATATCAACTGTGTCGAATAATAATTCCTGGCCTGCTTTTAATCCCGTATTTGAGTCCTCTTTTTTCAGATTTTCAACTGCATAAACCGCAACTCTTGCACCAGAATTTAAAGATCGAATCCATAAAATCGTATTATCTGCCGGAGTTTTCCGAAGATCAACACTATACTCCGTTCTTTCATCTGTAATAGGCTGAAGTAGATTCTTCCCTGCCAGTTCAAGGGCTCCCTTTGCTCCGAAATAAAGAAGTCCAAGTGATGTATCTGAGGCTGTTACCTTTTTAATATTAAATGTGTAAGAAACTGTTATCGCTTTTTGAGTTAAAGTTAGCACAACCTTCGTTGTATCTGAAGTTAAAGATACACTTCCGTTTGTCCCTTTATCCACACCGTTTACTGTATATTTACAGGTTACGTCAGAACCAGCACTGATTTTAAAATCAAGTCTGTCAACATTATCCCCTGCCGTGAGCTGATAAGTTTTTGTGGCAGGTTCAAAATTATCTTTCCAGTTTACGCTGCCTTTATCCGGTATTACAGTTAACCCATTAATCAGTTTCGGGGCGATTGCCATCACATAGTTACTGTCATTCTTATAATAAATAGTTCCGTTCGTATCAAGCGCAAGGGAACTGATAGAGAATTGTTGCTGAGAATCAGCAGGGGTAAACAGAACCTGTCCTGTACCTGATGTCTGACCGGCTTTATCTGTAAAATAGTAGAGACCACCCGGATACACATTGCAGGTGTAATACAGATAAAGAGTTCCATCTATATCTTCTTCTGCCGTAGATAAAACTGGTGTTCCGGTCGGATCTCCAGCAACATCTATCGTATAACTTTTAGTAAGTGATGATCCAGCAATCACTGCATAGTGTGCTTTTACATTACCTTTACTTCCTACACCAACATAAATTCTATTATTATGAACAATCGTGGTTGTTCTGATTGGTCCGCCGAGATCTATATATTGAACCCCCGAATTATTCACATGATAATCAGATGTCAACGGAATCTTATATAATCGTCCTGTCATAGTAGCCAGATATAAATATCCGTTATCGTAAGTTACGGTATTGCGGATATTTCCAGACAAATTAGACATCGAATCAATAAGTTTTCCCGTCAATGGATTTACGATATAAAGTGTCGAGTCCGCTGCAGTACCCTTATCACTTTGACTGTTCTCGGAAGCAAATGCCATATAATTATCATCGATATAAGCTCCATCCCAGTAAAAACCATATTGATATTCATTCTGCCACACAAGATCACTTGCATTCTGGTTTCCATTATTCTCTGCAGCTACACAGAAATAGTAACCTTTCGTTCCTATTCCCTGCCATGTTCCGGTATAAAGGTATCCTTTTCCATCAAATTCATGATAGGTCAGAGGAGAATACACATCTCCTGGCACACCGGCACTGGACCATAGTTTCTTTAATGTGGTCGCATGCACGGCTTCGATTCTCACCATGCCATTTGCGTTGGTCATAACATAAAGCGTCCCCTTCGCATACACCATTGGATGAAGTCCAAACCCTACACTACCAACCAAATCATCGGATACTTTAACCTGTTTTCCTGTTGTTTTGTCAAGACAATACACTTTATTTCCACTGGCAGTATATAGATAATCACCAATAATTAAAGGAGGAGTTTTTGCTATTGAAACATTAAGGTTATTTTCCCAGATGGACAGTGCATTTGCCTGTGATGTTGGTCCCGGATGATTGGTTACACCATTATTTTTGGCATTATTCTGATATCTTGTCCAGATTTCTGTTGTTGTATCTTCTGCATGTACCTTTGCAGCAGGAAATAAAACAACACATGCCATAATTAATCCAAAAAATATTTTTCTTATTTTTTTCTTGTTCATTCTTCCCTCCTGAGAAGCACAGAAAGACCTGTCCGGTTAGATATACCGGACAAGCCCCAGTGCTGCGACAGAACATA
Source organism: Lachnospiraceae bacterium (assembly GCA_028721415.1). Taxonomy (GTDB): domain Bacteria; phylum Bacillota; class Clostridia; order Lachnospirales; family Lachnospiraceae; genus Anaerobutyricum. The sequence goes on from JAQYIU010000033.1 coordinate 4,348, forward strand.
ATCTGTTACTGTCACATGAATTGAGAATTACGAATTACTATAAGAATCCGTCAAATCTAAGTTACACAACAGCATATCCTGTACCAAAGATTATTTTACTTTAACTTTTTTTGCTGCTGAGACCGGACCTTTTACCTTGCCTTTATAAGGACGAATCTTGTAGAAATAAGTCTTCTTTGATTTCACTTTCTTATCTGTGAAAGTGGTCTTCTTCCAACTCTTGATTACTTTAATCTGTTTATATTTACCATTTTTCTTGGTTGCACGATAAATGATATATCCAGAAGCTTTGGAAGATTTCTTCCAGGTAAGTTTTACTTTTTTCTTTCCAGCTTTCACTTTCAGAGCTACTTTGCTCAGTTTCACAGTAGAAGTAGTCTGTTTTGTTGCGGAAGTAGCAGTTGTTGCTGATACTGCCTTTTTAGCTGCTTCTTCTTCTGCTGCCTTTTTAGCTGCTTCTTCTTTTAATGTAGTAAGTGTTGTCTGAGCTGTTTCTAATGTTTTAAGGCTTTCTGCACTCACTTTTTTCTTCGCATTATCACTCAAACTAACGTAAGCTGCTTTTGCAGCATTGATATTAGCTTCTTTATCTAAGGTAATGGTACCAAGGGCGGCTATCAAGTTTTCTACTTTTGCAGCATCTGCAATCTCCTGTTTTTCTTCATCAGAAAGAAGGAATTCGATTTCAAATGATACTGGATCATCATATCCTGCTACCGTTACTTCAAATTCTGCCTTTCCAGCTTTTGAAGGAATAATCTCTTTATCATCATTTACAATAGCAACATCCGGTGTTTTACTCTCAATATTATAATTATTAAAAGATGAATCATCGGTATCAATTGTAACCATATAACCTTTATCTGTCTCATCTGCTGAAGTAACAGGGGTCACAACGGCATTATAATTCAAGTTTTCATCTCTTGTCAGTGTCACTTGTTCAGGACAATTAACAGTAACATCATTAATGTGACGAGGAAGTATATTAAGAACAAAGGTAACAGTTGTTTCGTTTCCGTCCTTTGTAAATGTAACCGTACAATCTACTGTGCCGGTCTCAAGCGTCGCCGCTATCGGAATAGCAGCCGGGCTTACTCCCTGATTTAAAAACTTACCTTTAACATAAGTATTATCAATAACTTCAAAAGGTTGTCTGCCATATCCTTCATAATATAATTCCTGTTTTGCCTGCCATGTAACAGATGTATCAGGATCATTACCAGTTACACTGAACATACCGCCTTTATCAAAAAGACTCAGATTGATTTCAAACTTACCTGTTTTTTCATCCTCTCTTCTGGAAAAATCCCTTCTTTCACCAGTGTTTGTTGTAAAAGAAATCATATTAATATAAGTTTCATTCAGATTATCCTGAGATGTAGCAACTTTATCCAGTTCAGCTTTTGCTTCTGCAACAATATCGTCCAATTGAGATATTATCTTATCAACCTCATCATCTGTTACCTCACTTGCGTCTACTGATTCAAAAATTGTATGAATTTTATCTAAATATGTATTTTTAATTTGCTCAATTTCAAGCACCTGACCTGAATCATAATCGTTTGTATCTACATAATTATTGATTTCATTCTCGGCATCACCAATTGCATCCAAAAAACGAGTGGAGGCTGGATATTTTTCTAACAAAATTACCCCTGCATTCATTTCCTGACTTTCAACGGTCAATTTTTTCCCATATGGAACACCCGTACTATCTAAAGTTGTGGAATCTTTATATCCTCTTGCTTTAGCATAATATCTATAATAAGTACCATACTCACTATCATATGGCACATTATAAGTTCCATCCGCATTCTGAGTTACTTTTACTTCTGGATAAGTCTGAGTTTCGGAATTACGATAATATTCAGTAAAAATTACCGTTGCATCGTTTATCACATTTCCAGTCTCCTTATCTTTTACTATTACAGTTACTTTACAAATACTATCCTCCGCCGCATTTACAACTATCTTATCTATAAGCCCTGCAAATGTCATCACTATTGCACAGGTAAATACTATAGTCAGCAGATTACGTAGACTCCTTCGTTTCTTTTTTTCCATCATTCTTCTCCTCCTTTTTATGATGTGAATTTGTTTTTTATGTTATATGCCCAAAATCCAGACCAATTCAGACACATATCATCATTTTTATCGGGAAAGATTTATTCCCCTGAATATCCCTCGTCACCGGTTGTTTCATCCAGGATGTAGGTTTTTCCTGTTTTCGGATCCCGGTAGACTGTTCCGACTTCTTCCATACTTAATCCGTCGGATTCTTCTACTGTTGCTTTGCCTCCGCCATCATTTTTATATTCAATGACGGCCTGATCAAGTCTGGAAACATCCACATTCAGACTCATGACAAGGGCAACCATAAGACCGCAGGCAAATACCAGCATGACATCGAAAAGATTCGTCAGATTCTCCATTGGATTCTCATTATCGTCTTCCGCATCAAAAGAGCGGGAAAGTCGTTTTCTATTCTTTAACATTCTTTTCCTCCTTTTCACTCCGGCTGAGTATCTGATTTCATTTTTGCCAGAATCACTTCCATCAGGGATTCCAGTGCCTGAGAATATCTGCGATACCATTGTTTCCGAATCTGAGTAATGACAAGAGCGATAGCCGCTATGACAACACCAGCAGAAGTCGTATCGAAGGCAATCAACAGAGACTGGGATAACATTTCTGTATTGCCCTGTCCCAGAGCCATCAGACCAGGTCCCAGTGGAACGAGGGTTCCGAGAAGACCAAACATTGGTCCCAGTTTGGAAATCATCTGCGGCCATCTCAGATATTTCTGATAATGTTCCTCCTCCTCAAATAACAGCTGTGCCGCATAGGTTTCTCTGGTATTTTCTTCCATTTTCTTCTCATCAATCAGTTGATGTAATACTTTTTTCTGCCTTGGCAGTAATTTGTTGCCAGCAATCAAATTTGATATATTCTCAATCTCTGCTTTGTTAATGGCTTCAATCAACTGAGGGATGTCAGCTTTTAATTTGCGATGTTCAATGAAGAACTCATAAACAAAGGTTCCTGTCACGATTACGGTTGCCACCATCAATACGAGCAAAACGATGACTACCGGTGTCTGAAAGTTTGAAATTATTACTCGTAAAATACTGTTTACATTTTCTGAAATCATATTTTTCTCCCCGTTGTTTCACAAATTGAGTCAACTATATAAGTCATTTTTGTTATCTTCCTCATTCAGGTGCTGACGGCGACGGCGCATAAATCCATAGATAAATGCAAGCAGAACACAGACTGTCACTGCAAATTTCATCTCCGGGCTGATATTCTCCACTACCTTTATCACTTCTTTTGGTATATCCTGAATATCAATCTCGTAGAACTTCTTACCGATTCCCATAGCTCCTGCTTTTTTACTGGATGAAGGACTGCTATTGTTATTACTTGTCGAAGCAGCCTGAACAACTGCCGGAGAGTTAGTTCTTCTTCTTGCTCTCGCATTTTCCAGAGCATTGGCAGCATCTTCTGTTCCTGACTGGGTTCCATCTCCTGCCATGGAGGAATCATTACCCGTTCCATTCTCACCGGTTCCAGTGCCATCTCCTCCTCCGAATGCATCAGTACCATCTCCACCGGAAGTCTCGACATTGCCGGAATCGCCGGACTGACCTGCCGTTCCTCCTCCGCCATCCTGGGTACCATTTCCATCTCCGTCGCCTTTGGCATCGGTTCCGCCATTGCCTCCAGATCCGTCATCCTCATCGGTATCTCCCCGTTCCAGACGGCGCAACTCTAACTCTGCCGCCACCAGTTTGGCATAAATATCATCATCCACAAGACCTTTCTGGGTACTGGTCAATGCCTGGAATTCTGCCCTGGCATATCTAATCTCTGTTTTTTTCTCCAATGTAACTTTTCCAATGTTCAAAATCAGCTTTTCTACACGCTCTGCGGCTGCCTTATCTTTATCCGGATCCGAGGAAACCACCACCTTAAACTTCACCGGTTTACAGTTTTCCGTATCATCCCACGGAATTCCCGTGACGGTGACCGTCCCCTCTCCCAATATAGTAATTGTATGGGTAAACCAGTTCGGAATGGTAACACTGGTTTTATCATAATGTACGGAATCAGTTACCTTGACCACTCCAGACGTACTGTAAGACCAGTCAAATCTCTGTTCCGAGGCTCCTTTGGAGCTATCTTTCTGACCATTGGTGATAATATTCAGATTAATAGTCTTATCACTTGGTTTAGCATAATATATTTTTTCTTCCACTTCTGCCGTTTTCAGTGGTTTCTCATACTGAAACAATATGGTTACTGTCGTACTGGCTTTCGGATTATCCACACAATATACTTCAAACTTTGCCGTTCCTGCTTTCTTCGGCACAATTCCCGCACTATGAAGAGTTCCCTGGAAGGTTGCAACATCCGGGGTCAGTTCCTTCCATATTACACCCGGATTCGATGCATTTTCCGGTGTCACAACAACGCGATATTGACCTTCTCCCTTTCCCTGCATGATGCCGACATACTGATTGAGTGCTCCATTCCAGTCACCTACAGTAGCTTTCGACGGACACTCTACTCGAACACTGGTTGGATGTACGATTGTTGCCTTAATATATAACGTGACACAGACCGAACGATCCGCATCCAGAGAGTAGGTGACACTTCCGCTGCTTCCCCAGGTCCGAAATACTCCCGTAGCAGGCATGATACTCGTCGATGAACCTGCTTCATAATGTAAGGAATAAGCCGGAATTGAGATCCAGCGGGTGGTACCTTTTAATCTTCCTTCAATAACAGCCTGTTTCTTCTCACTTCCCATTACATTAATCGTTTTGCCAGAAACATCCTTTCCGTCTACATAAGCACGAAGCTTGTCTATTCTCGCATCTATGATCTTTACAGTAAACTTAATCGAACGTCCAAGATCACTCAAAGTTACTGTGGCATCATACTTACCGATAAACTTTCCGGCATATTGTCCGTAGGTACCAATAATCACATTAAAAGCAATACTCTCAGGATGATCCTGATCCTGATATTCATATACACATCTCCACTTAGCATCCCACTCATTATTCTGGTATAACGAACCATCCGGATGAGTGATATAAAAATTACCATCCTCAATATTAGTAAGTGTTACAACACCATATTGATCTACATAATTTTTTTCTCCATCGCTATTCAGAAAATAAATCCTGCTTCGATACTCTTCATCTTCATACTGTATCTTTGTTTTCAAAGCATCTATAACTTTCTTTGCCCTATTCAAATATGAATTAACATCAGCTACAGTAGTGGCATTCTCAATATAATTTTTATATTTTTTAATTGTTTCCTGTATCTTTTCTTGTTCTGTCTGACGGTAATCCGACAATTTTTTATAATTTTCTAGTTCATTTATTGCTTTTTCTTTTGCATTTCTCAACGTTGTTGCCGCAGAAGTCATCGAAATCTCTATCGTAAATGATGAATTCACTTTATTGACATCAAAATATTTCTCACCTCCACTTTGGAAGCAGAACTTTTCTCCTGTATATGAAGTATATCCTGTTGCAGAAATATCAAATTGGTAATATATCCAATTGCTTCCACTTTTGATATCCAAAAGATATGTGCCTGATTCTTCTGCTTCCTTTGTATAGGTACTATATGCATCTAATGACCAGCGCATGGTCACATTAGAGTTTAATATTTTTTCCCCTGTTTCACTATCTACTGCCTTAATATTTACCCGGTACTGACTCAAAATCTTCTCCAATACCGGCTGAATAGTCAGTATTCCATCTTTCACAGAATCCAGACTAAAATAAGCGCTTTCCTGAATCAAAGTAAAGACCTCACTCGAATAAGAATGATAATCTGTCACCTTAATGCTGAATTGATAATAATAGGCTTTCCCTTCGGCATTTTTCACAGGCATCTCATAGGTACCATTTTGAGGGATTTTCTTCCAACTATTCTGATTCGTTGGATCCGTTGTTTTTTCTAAGTAGATGTTACTATAAGTTACGGGAATTGAATTACCGTTCTCATCCACTGGCTTAATATCGCCCTGATATTTTACTGGTATCTGAGTCATCTTAGCCGTAATTGTAATATTGTTATCTTCCAAAGAACTGATATTAAAATATCTTGTGTCATCTTCCGTTAAAGAAAATACCGCACTGTTATATTCGTAATAACCTTCCGTAGTAACTTTGAATCTATAAGAGCAAGTAATATCATTCTCTTTCACTGACAATGAATGCTTGCCATCTGTTGGATTAACTGGCGTCCAATTGCTTTGATCCGTTGATTTTTCTACCGTAATTGTCGTTCCCGAAATAAACTTATCATTTACATCTACCGGCTGAATCTGCACCTGATAGGTAGTATTTGCTTCATCAGCAGGCTCTGCATCTTTTAGTTCATCGGTCAACACCGATTTACTTTTGGCAAAAGCGACCAATCCATCCTCTTTGGTCGTTTCTGTCGTTGCCTCTGTTTGTTCCGTAGTTGCAACAGTGCTGGTTTCTTCCTTTTTTTCTTCTGAAGAAGAGGCATCCTTCTTCTCTTCTGATGTCGTTTCCGCAGTGTCTTTCTTTGCCTCGGCCTCGTCATCTTTTTTTTCGCTCTTTTCTTTTTCAACGTCCTCGTCGTCTTTTTGCTCGCCGCTTTCTTTTTCAGAGTCTTTGTCGTCTTTTTGTTCTTCCTCTTTTGCATCTTTTTGGTCTGCTTTGTCTTTATCCGCAGTACTTTTCTCGTCTTTGTCTGATGAAGAGTCCTGACCGGCAGTTTCCGTCTTATCCTTTGTGGTTTTACTCGCTTTCTCTGAATTTTTTGTCTTCGCTTCTATCGTATCTTCTTTGGTCTCTGTTTTCGATGAGGTGTCTTCCTGCGCTACTTCCGCCTGCGCAGTTGTAGTCCCGTTCGCCTGAACCATAGACCCCGGACAGGATATCTGGCTCAAAACAAGCATAATAATCAATAACCACACCCCAACTTGTTTTCTTTTTTTCATGTTCTTCTCCCTCATTTTTATTTGTGAAACACATCCATTATATTTTTACGAATTAATCGTTTTTGTGATGTTTATGAAATAAAAGTATAGAACTTTTTTGTTCTTCCGATTAGAAGACAGATTGCTCTCTCTTTTTTGATTGGTGAAATTATAACATAAAAAAAACCCCTTCCATCAACTGCAAAGGGGTTCGAAATCATAGATTTTAGTAATAATCTATATTTTTATAATGTTTTTTATTCATTTTTGACAAATACATTGCAAAATTTTACAATCCTACGTGCATAATATTGTTTATTTCACTCATTTTTCGACAACAGATTTTCACCTCTAATGGAAATTATTTTGTTGTCTTTCATTTGGTAAATTTTATCTTTATCGTTGATTTTTCCCTTTTTCTGTTATATAATATTTCCATTAGAAGGGAGATGATTCTTATCGGTAGAAAAGATACCCTAGCAAAGGAATACATATCCCGCAACGATATTTTTGCTGATGTGTTTAATTATTATATCATGGACAATCTATCATAAACCAGAATGATCTTGTGGATAGAGATATCTCCGAGATTGCATTGCCACTGGGCAAAGATGATAAGATGGTTCCAGTTCAGAAATACCGAGACATTTTGAAAGGCCTGGTCGTTAAAGAATCTTCCGATACCATATATGCTCTGCTTGGTATTGAGAACCAGTCCGAGATTCATTATGCCATGCCAGTAAGGAATTTATTGTACGATACTTTAAATTACGCTTCACAAGTCAGCAAAAAGTCAGCAGAATATCGTAAGGCAAGAAAAGAACAACGCGAAAAAGGAAATGATCGAAACTTTAAAGAGACTAAGGCTGAATTTTTATCCGGATTTCAGAAAGAAGACAGGCTAAAACCAGTATTCACGCTCACTGTATATTTTGGTACAGATGACTGGGATGCACCGAGGAGCTTACGGGAAATGTTTGATATCAAGGAACATTCTTTACTGGAATTATTACCTGATTATCCGCTTCTC
>JAQYIU010000034.1 GCA_028721415.1 Lachnospiraceae bacterium
ATCGTGCCGGGCAGCGGAAATACGGAAATATTTATCTATCCGGGCTATCAATTCAAGGCCATTGACTGCCTGATCACCAACTTCCATCTGCCGGAATCTACACTGCTTATGCTTGTGTCCGCTCTTGCCGGAAAGGATCACATTCTGGCAGCTTATGAGGAAGCGGTGAGAGAACGATATCGATTCTTCTCCTTTGGGGATGCGATGTTTATAAAATAATAATTAAGAAAAGTTAAGGTAAGAGCCTATTGTAGTAAGAGGAAATGGGGACTATACTTAAGAAAAAAAGGAGGTAGTTCACAATGAAACAACTACAAAAAACAATGATGCTCGGATTATTTGCCTTAACTTTTTCTTTTATTTTGGCAGATTTGCCGGTGAAGGCGGCTTCCTGTGTAGAAAAGATGTGTAATTATTCATCGAGCAACAGTACATTTTCTGCGGATATGACCGGCGATAATAAGAAGGACGTCATTAAATTAAAAATGACCAAAGATGAGGAATGTGGATTTATCCAGAAACTGAGGATTTATGTGAATGGAACGAAAGCCCTGACCCTGAAGAATAAGGACAGTTATTATAGTGTGACTGCCACTTATATCCATATGTCCCGTTCAAAAAACTTTTTGCAGATCACCGGCCGGGGAGATAATGATTATGCCACATTTAACTCCATTTATCGCTATGATGCCAAAACAAAGAAGCTGGTCAAAGTGTTGGATCTCACTTCCAATTATTTGTTGACGGACGGCGAGGTGATCAGGGCAACCGGCAAAAAGATTGTGATCCGTCACAGTTATCAACCGTCTGAAACCGGATGGCTTCACTGGAAATACAGTTACGTTTACAAAAATAAAAAATTCAAACGCATCTCTGATACTGCTTCGGTGAAGACCGCTTTGGGTGACTTTGCCATGAAAGACGGATACGAGAAATATTTTGCAAAAAATCAGTTTGTGGCTGCCCGTTCCCTTCGCTTTTACAGCAGTGTCAAGATGAATAAAACTGCTTTTGTGACCAAAAAAGGTGACATTCTGACATTGAAGAAAGTTAAAATCAGCGGAAATAAAATGTATCTTCAATTTCAGAAAGGTTCAAAGACCGGATGGCGTGAGGTCAATAAAAGAAGTTATATAGACAAACCGTTCTTTTATGGGGTAAATGAACGGCTTGCAGGATAACATTTCCTAAAGTCTCACCCATCCTCTAGTGGATATTTCAAAGAGCAGGGAAGAAATCTCTTGTGGAGTCTTTGGAATATCCTCCAGAATCCATTGGCGGATCAGACAGTAACCGCCAAAGCATATGAAGTTCGATAATAATTTGAGGCTGTCGTCATCCAGCTCCTGATTGAGATCCCTCCGAAGAAGAGAAAGCTTCGGGGGGATATTGTTTAGAATGCAGGATATTTCACTGTCCATATTATTTTCAATTAATACTTTTACCAGATCCGCATTATCGTATAAATACTGGCATACCTTTTCCAGGTGTTCCTGAGATATTGGGAGTGTATCAGAATCCTCGGATGATTCCGAGTCCATGAAATCCTGAATTAAATGATGCATTTTATCTGTAAGGACGTCTTTTGGTGTGGAATAATGTTTGTAGAAGGTGGCGCGGTTGATGCCTGCCTGTGCACATAATTCGGTTATGGTGATTTTCTGAAGACTCTTTTTTTCTAACAGGCGAAGTAAAGCCTCGTATAATAAACGTTTTGTTAAAATGACTCGTTGGTTTTCTTTTGTTGCCATGGTTTTCTCCTGGAATATAAAAATAAATTAAACAAAGTGTTGATTTAAAATCAAAATATGAAATGTTGATGAGTTAAAACCGAATTAGTTAAAACTGATTGTTGTCAAATCGACATTTGTATACTATATTATATTGGAAATAGAAAACTGTCAACAATTTGAGAAGGAAAGGAGATTGAACGTGAAAAATCTGAAAAAAAGAGGTCTTGCGCTTGCCATGTCAGTTGCTCTTACGGCAGGAATGCTCAGTGGCTGTGGCGCAAAAGATAAAGAAGTGATGTCTACGGCAATTCATGTTGATACACAGACAGCAGAAGTTGGAACATTAGAATTAAAAGGCAATTACATTGGTACAGCCTCCCCGAATGATTCCGTGGATGTGACTCCGATGGTGTCCGGCACGGTAGAAAAAGTGAACGTAAAAGTAGGAGACACTGTAAAAGAAGGAGATGTCCTTTGTCAATTTGATGATACATCGGCACAGCTTTCTCTGGACAGTGCAAAAAGTTCGGTGGATAGTGCGGAAGCGGGTAAGAAGTCTGCATCAGAGCAGAAGGATATTGCAGCACAGCAGTCACAATCCAGCATTGATGCTCTGGAGGAGTCTTTGTCTGCTTATGAGAAGTCATTAACAAAAGCAAAGAAACAGCTAAAGGAACTGAAATCATCAAAAAGTAAGCTGGAAACTGCTATGAATCAGGCGAAGGAGGCCTATACTGCCAGCAAAACATCATACAAGACAGCAGAAACCTTGTACATAAATTATAAATCCTTTTTGAATGCCAATCCGGATTGTCAGACAACCGCCGGGTTGACAGCGGCGATGACAGTAACAGCATTGCCGGATGGAGAAGATGGCAGTACTGCAGAATCTCGGAATCAGAAGGCGCAGACAGCCTCTTATTTAATGAAAAGTCTCAATGATGCCGGTCTCACTGTGGAGTATTTGAGTGATTCCGGATTAAATTCGTTAAAAGAAAATGCTTCTGACGCTGAGACGGCTTATAATACGGCAGCTTCTTCTTATAAAGAAGCTGCTAGTGGAATCACCAGTCTGGAAAGTTCCATTGAGACATTGGAAACGCAGATTGATACCACAAAGAGCAGTATTAAATCAGCAAAGAAAGCGAAATCCATGACCAGTAGTGCCTCCGATGATGTGTATGATGCCCAGATCAGTGCAGCACAAGTCGGTGTGGAATCGGCGGAATATCAGAAAGATCTGTATACCATCAAAGCACCGATCAGCGGAGTTGTGGAAGCGGTCAATGTAACGAAAGATGAAATGTTTGCCTCAGGAGTTGCTCCTGCTTTTACTATTTCCGGCAAGCAGACAATGATCGTGACTTTTTATGTGACAGAAGAAGTGAAGGATTTCCTGAAGACAGGAGATGCTGTTGAGGTAGAAAATAACGGACAGACTTTCCGGGGAAGTATTTCTTCCATTGGAACAGCTGTGGATGCCCAGAAGGGACTTTTTAAAGTGGAAGCTCAGATTTATGTCAGTGAAGGCAAAAGTATTTCTACCGGAGTCAGTGTTTCACTGTCACTTGTAACTGCCGCAGTGAAAGATAACATCCTGATTCCCTATGATGCCGTTTATTACGAGAACAACCAGGCGTATGTCTATTGTGTCGAAGATGGCAAGGCGGTTCGTGTGGACGTAACGACCGGGTTATATAATGAAGACACCATCGCGATTGAGAGCGGACTGCAGGAAGGAGATGAGGTGATCACCTCCTGGGCTTCCGGTCTGAAAAATGGAGCAGAAATTGCTCAGGAAGATAACGCAGATGAAGAAACAGCGACAAAAGCTCCATCCGCAGACAATGAGCAGGAATAGGCAGGTGGTCTGAGTATGAATTTGACAAAACTTGTATTAAAACGACCGGTTACCACGGTTCTTGTGGTTTTGGGAATTGTGGTATTTGGTATTTCCTCTCTTTTCAATTTTAACATGGAATTGATTCCGGATATCCAGATGCCGATGATGATTGTCAGTACGGTATATCCAGGTGCGAGTCCGGAAAGTATCGAAGAATTGATTACAGAAGAAATCGAGGATGCCGGCTCTACATTAAGTGGTGTGGACAGTTGTGTGTCTTACTCATATGAGAATTATTCGATGGTCGGATTTACTTACGATTATGATCAGGATATGAATGATGCTTATACGGATCTGTCGGCAGCTTTGGATGCGCTGGATCTGCCGGAAGATGCAAAAGAACCGGTGATCATGCAGATGGATGTGAATGCCATGGACACCATGACACTTTCCGTCACTAATGATGGTTCTTCCGATATGATGGCATATATTAATGATACGATGGTGCCAAAAATGGAATCCGTCAGTAACGTGGCACAGGTGGAAGTGACCGGTGGTGCCCAGAATTATATCCGCGTTCAGTTAAATGAACAGAAACTCAATCAGTATGGATTGACCATCAACAGCGTTGCCGGATACATTGGTGCGGCGGACTACAACATTCCAGCGGGAACCATCAGTGCGGGAAGTCAGGATGTGAGCGTTGCCGCCAGTGATTCTTTCCTGTCGCTGGATGATCTGAAAAAGACGACTCTTACTACAGCAACAGGCGCTTTGATTACTTTGGATGATGTGGCGGATATTTCCTTTGCCACGAAAGATCCGGATAGTGTCAGCCGTTTTAATGGAGAAGATAATGTTACCGTGAGCATCATGAAAAATCAGAGTGCTTCCACGGTAAAAGTGACAAGAGATGTAAAGAAATTGATTAAACAGCTGGAAAAAACGGATCCCGGTGTGAAAATCGATGTGATTTATGACTCTGGTGATGAGATTGTTTCTTCTCTGACTTCCGTGGCGCAGACGCTGATACTTGGTGTCATTCTTGCCATGATCGTGCTTTTCCTGTTCTTTGGAGACTGGAAGGCCAGCCTGATCGTGGGAAGTTCCATGCCGTTGTCGATTCTGATGACTTTGGTGTGTATGTTCCTCATGGGATTTTCCATGAATATCATCACAACCGGAGCTCTGGTTATCGCCATCGGTATGATTGTAGATAATTCTATCGTTGTGCTGGAAAGCTGTTTCCGCCTGAAAGAAACCTGCGACAATTATGTGGATGCAGCCATAAAAGGAAGCGGAACGGTCATGATGTCTATTGTGGCATCGACGATTACCACGATTGTGGTTTATCTGCCATTAAGTCTGATCAGCGGTATGGTTGGCCAGATGTTTGGGCAATTGGGCTTTGTCATCATTTTTGCCATGTTGGCATCTCTGATCAGTGCCCTCTGTATCGTGCCGTTACTTTTTACGAGAGTAAAACCGAAAGAAAGAACCGATGCACCAATCAACCGGATTCTGGACAAGATTAAGAACGCTTATGACAAAATATTAAGAACATTGATGTATCGGAAAAAAACAACGCTGGTAACCTGTGTTGCCCTGTTAGTTGTTACTTTTCTTATTGCCTCAACCCTCGAGTTTGAGTTGATTCCGACGACATATGATGGTAGTATAATAATTACAGCAGATTTCCGTTCCGGAACAAAACTTGATGAGATGGATCAGAAGATATCCGGTATAGAGGAAGACATTGCGGGAGATTCTAATTTTGAAAAATATAATCTGTCTATTTCAAATAATCAGGCAGTTCTCACCGCTTATGCAAAATCGAACTGCAAGCGAAGTTCAGAAGAAGCAGTGGAAGAATATACGAAGAAATATGAAGCTTTGACAGATATGGATGTGTTCGTGGAGGCTACCGGAGGCGGCAGCGAGATGACAAGCTCTTACTCCACAAATCAGATTCAGGTGGTGTTAGAAGGAGATGATCTGGATGCACTGAATCAGGGGGCACACCAGGTGGAAGAGATGATGCAGCAGACACCGGGAGTCATTCACGTAACCTCCGATGCCGCAGATTCTCAGACCAGCGCTCATGTGGTGGTGGATCCGCTAAAGGCAGCCAATGTCGGACTGACTCCGGCATCTGTGGCAGCTGATTTATATTCGACTTTGACCGGTGTTACGGCCGCTAATATGGAGATGGATGGTGAGGAGTACGATATTATTCTGAATTATCCGGATGGTGCTTATGAAGATGTGAATCAGCTTCTCGGAAAGACCCTTACCAGTCAGACGGGAAAAACCACTACCCTTGGAGACATTGCCCACGTGGAATACGATCAGCAATTGCAGATGATTCAGCGCTCTCAGGGAAAATATCAGGTAACCATATCAGCGACGACAAGCAAAGACGGTAAAAAAACGGCTTCGGATATCATCGCAAAGAAGAAAAATGAGATTGATTTCCCGGAAGGAGTTGCTCTCAGTTCTTCCATGATGAATGATATGATGACCGAGAATCTGACATGGATTTTTGAAGCGATTCTTGCCGGTGTGTTCCTGGTATTTCTGGTAATGGCCATGCAGTTTGAATCACCGAGATTCTCATTGATGGTCATGACCTGTATTCCATTCTCTTTGATTGGATCCTTCCTGTTACTATTCTGCTTTGGACAGAGTATGAACATGGTTTCCATGATGGGATTTCTGATGCTTATGGGTATCGTGGTTAATAACGGTATCCTTCTGGTAGATACTGCCAATCAGGAGAAAGCCAACAGAGGTCTGGAGGATGCGCTGGTGAAAGCAGGGCAGATTCGTCTGCGTCCGATTTTGATGACAACGCTCACCACAATTCTGGCGATGATGCCTATGGTGGTTGCCAGCGATAATGAGATGATGAACGGCATGGCACTGGTTATTATCGGCGGCCTTATTGCTTCGACGCTTCTCTGTCTTCTCATGATGCCAACCTTCTATCTGCTTATTTCGAAGGACGGAAAGATGATAAAAAAAGAAAAGAAAAAATCAGGAAGATTTTTCCGAAAGACAAGGCAGAAACATGATGAATATAACGAAGAAGATATGGAATAGACTAGGACATTTGCGTCCAACCCAGACGATTGCCCTTGGGTTTCTTATAGTAATCCTGACAGGCTCACTGATTTTGAGCCTGCCAATTTCTGCTGTAAATGGACAGGCAACCAATTATCTGGATGCACTGTTTACGGCAACAACCTCTGTCTGTGTAACAGGCCTTACCGTAGTCAGTACGGCCGATCACTGGAGCATTTTCGGGCAGGCGGTTATTTTACTGTTGATTCAGATTGGTGGTTTTGGAGTCGTCACCATTGCCATATGTGGTATGGTGGCATTTCATCGAAGAATTGGATTGAAAAACAGGATGCTGATTCAGGCCGCTTATGGCTGGGATTCCATGTATGGAGTGATGGGACTGATTCGAAAAATCATTATCGGTACTATGTTCGTGGAAGTTATCGGTGCTCTTTGTTATATGCCGGTTCTCGTTGGAAGAGATGGCCTTCGCGGAATCTGGGAGTCGGTATTTTTGTCCATTTCGGCCTTCTGTAATGCGGGAATGGATATTATGGGAAATAATAGTCTGGTGGATTTTGTCGGAAATTATTGGGTCAATATTGTGACCATGATATTGATTATTCTGGGCGGTCTTGGTTTTCTGGTCTGGTGGGAAGCCCTGCGGCTGATACAGGAACGAAAAAAGGCAAAACGAAGCTGGAGAGCAACCTGGCATAAAGTTTCCCTTCACACCAAAATTGTACTGACTACCACTTTAGTCTGTCTGATCTCCGGCATGGTTATCGTGTTTTTATGTGAGTATCATAATCCGGACACCCTGGGAAATATGAGTCTGCCACAGAAACTGCTGGCTTCTTTGTTTCAGTCTGTCACCACAAGAACTGCAGGATTCTTTACCATTTCCCAGAAAGCAATGGGAGATGCAGCCTCTCTCTTTTGCATGCTGTTGATGTTGATCGGAGGTTCTCCGGGCGGAACGGCCGGTGGTGTAAAAACAGTGACGGTGGCTATGTTATTTTTTGCTGTGACGGCAGCCATTAAGGGCAGGGATGAGACGAGAGTGTTTCATCGAAGCATTTCCGATAATAATGTGAAAAAAGGGCTTTCGATCATTTTATTAAGTCTCAGTATATGGTTTGTCATGACTATTTTACTGACGATTTTTGAGGATGGAAATTTCATGTCGATTTGTTATGAGACAATGTCTGCGATCGGAACGGTCGGACTTAGTAAAGATTTCACCGGAACTCTTCACAGTGCGGGAAAATGTGTCATTATTCTGATGATGTATCTGGGAAGAATCGGACCGATTACCATGGCGGCAGCATTTCTAACTAAGGGAAAAGGGGACGACAGCACCCATTTGCCGGAAGAAAAAATAATGATTGGATAAAAATGGAGAAGAAAAATGGTAAAAAGTTATGCAGTGCTGGGACTCGGCAGTTTTGGAAAAAGTGTAGCCAGATCTTTTATGGAACTTGGGATTGAAGTGCTGGCAGTAGACCGTAATAAAATCATTGTAAATGAAATTGCATCAGAAGTAACTTACGCAGTACAGATGGATGTGACGAACGAGGATGCCTTAAAATCGATAGGCATTGAAAAAATGGATGGCGTTATCGTAGCCATTGGTGAGAATCTGGAAGCCAGCGTCATGGCAACCTTGCTGGTAAAAGAACTGGGTGTCCCTTATGTGGTTGCCAAGGCAGAGACTGATATGCAGAAAAAAATTCTTGAGAAAATCGGAGCAGATAAAGTTGTTTTCCCGGAAAAAGAAATGGGCATCCGACTTGCCAAAAACATTGTCGGAAATTTCCTTGATGTTTTTGATCTCTCTTCCAAAGACAGCATGGTTGAACTGAAAGTGAAAGAAGAGTGGGTTGGAAAAAGTATCCGGGAGCTGGATTTTCGCAACCGATATCATTTGAACATTGTGGCCTTTCGCCGGGAAGGAAAGCTTGACAGTTTTCCGGATCCGGATGATGTGCTGCAAAAAGACGATATTATTATCACAGTTGGGAAAAACGAAGATCTGAACCGGATTTAACATAGTAAGAATGCCCCCGCTTCAAGCCGAATGGATAAGTGGTGGGAGCATGTCACATCTGAAGATCAGGTTAAGACAATAAGAATATCAAGTTTTTTTGCTAAATGAATAGAAGCTTTATTAGAACGGTGGATTCGGGCGATGATTTGTTCGAATCTGCCGTTTTCTTTTTCCGGATGAATCAGGCTTTCCAAAACCTCCGTCATATACCCCTGATGCTGATATTTTTTGAGAAGAGCATAGCTGATTTCGATATCGCATTTTCCTTCTGATTCTGCAGAAGGGGTAGAAAAACCGGCAATTCCCAGAAAAGCAGCGGATTCTTTTTCCAGAATTGCATATAATCCATAACCATAAAAGGGGTACTGATTTTTTATATATTCCAATAGAAAACTGTCCGGAGAATCACAGGAAACCGGAAAGAAACAACCATCGGGATTCTCTTCATTTTCTTTCTGCAATTGCAGTAAAAAAGACAGATCTTCCGGGGCAAGTTCCCTTACAACGCAGCGGTTGGTGCAAACGATAGTAAGCGGAATATGATGATGACGGCAGAATACTTCTTCGAGAAAATCAGGGGTTAATGATTCGGGAGACAAGATCAGCCACGGAACGCCCATCAGAGACTCTTCGGTATTATTTTCATGGGAACAGGCGATCACAGGATAGCCTGTGTTCTGAAACCGTGAGATGGAAAGGTCGGAATCGCAGAGAACGATAATGTTCTGTTCAGCAGATGATATGCTGTTGGCAGCTATATCTGTGGTTATCGCATCAATAAAATCAATGGCTTCCTCTGAATAATTTTCTAAGAAATAATGGATAATGATACGGCGATAAGATTCGGTTACTGAAAGTAATATAGTAAAATGTTGATTCATGGCAGACTCCTTTTCTGTAAGTGTATAAGATTTCCGAAAGAGGTGCAAGGAAAAGTTAATATTTACAAGAGGAGGTTAAGGTGGCAAAAAGTAGTTGTTTGTTATATACTTACATCAGAAATACCATAGCAACAACGTTTGGAGGTACTATGTTAGAGATAAAATATAAACCAAAACCGGAAAAAACAGAAAATGAACAACCGGAAGACGTGAACAGAGAACAGGTGTCATTGGAAAATCTTGATAAAGAAGTGGAACCGATTTCGGGTGATGAAGTGGCGGAAACAGCAGAATATATGAAAAAGCATTCCGGAAAAGCCGGAAAAATAATTCTCGGTTTCTTTGTTTTGATATTGACCGTTTTTCTTACATTTGGTTTCTCGCTCTGGAGGGAATATTCCCGCAAGGATAGCCAAAATGGCAAAGAAATAGAAGTGACGATCGAGCAGGGAAGCAGTACCAGAGAAGTTTGCACTGTACTGAAGGAATCCGGTGTGATTCGATATGAACTTCCATTTCTCGTAAAAATGTATTTCTCGGAATATAAAGGAAAGCTTCGCTACGGTACATTTCAGCTTAATGATGGGATGTCTTTGGATACGATCGTAAAAGAGCTGGCCACCGGCGGTGCGTTAAAAGAAGAGCAGTCTTTTACCATTCCGGAAGGATATTCGGTCAAAATGATCGCCGAGAAACTGGAAAAGGAAAAAATCATGAGTGCGGATGAATTTCTTGCAGCGGTGGAGAAAGCAGCGCAAGGATTTGCTTATGAACAGGAACTTCCTGCAAAAGATCAGGTTTTCTATCAGATGGAAGGATATCTTTTCCCGGATACCTATTACCTGTCTGAAAATATGACAGGGGATGAGCTGGTCGCAAAGATTCTGGAAGAATTTAATCAGAAATTTGATCAGGAACGGAAAGAAGCAGCGGCAGCCGCCGGAATGTCGGTGGAGGAAGTTCTGATTAGAGCGTCATTGGTTCAAAAAGAAACGGAATTGCCGGAGGAATATCCGGTGATAGCCGGGGTGATAAATAATCGATTGGCTCAAAATATGAAGCTGCAGTTCGATTCCACAGTGGTGTATGCGATGACAGGAGGACTTTTTGGTGTGGATCGGGTCCTTTATGAGCATTTGGAAACGGACTCGCCATATAATACCTATCAGAACCAGGGGCTGCCTGTGGGACCAATCTGTAATCCAAGTCTGGAAGCAATTGATGGGGTTCTTCATCCGGAACAACATGATTATCTTTATTTTCAGGCAGATGCGGTAAAAAATGACGGTTCCAATTTGTTCTTTAAAACTTATGAAGAGCATAAAGCCGCATCAGCAACGACGAGGACCGAATCGGAGGAAACGACAAAAGACGAATCAGAGGAAACGACAACTAATAATTAAGCTCCTGAATCTTGATGAGTATTCCTGAATTCACATCGTATTAAGTGGAAAACCATTTGATAACATGTTTATGCGTAAAATACGTGCTGTTATCAGATGGTTTTCTTTTTTTAATATAACATAGCAAGAAGTCTCCGTTTCAAGCCGAATGGATAAGTGGTGGGAGCATGTCACATATAATCGGTGTCATAAAAGGAGGTCTATTTTACATATTTCATTCATAAGAATGTAATATGAATAGGATTTTTGGATTAAAAGGAAGAATAGTAAGGATAATGGCAGCGGGTGTTCTTGGTTTTTTATTTGGAATATGCTTTTTGTCAGGGATCGCTTTTCTTGCCGGATATCAAATATATTATGAGACTTCAGAGAGTATGCAGCCGGTGATAAGGAAGGGAAGTCTGCTCCTGGTAAAAGAATATGAGATTTATGGACCGGGAGATATTGTAGCATTTTATACATGGTATGAAGGGGAGAAACTATGTGTGACTCACAGAATCGTGAGGGAATTAGCAGAAGATGCATATGTCACGAAAGGGGACGCTAACTGCCAGGAAGACAGGGAAGTCGTAAAGAAAGGCGATATCATGGGGAAAGTGGTTGGGTATATTCCTTATTTTGGATATGTATGTTTTTGGTTGAAAGATAATTGTGTGTTTCTGGTTTTACTTCTTGCGGCGGGATTATTGAGAGGACATGCTCTTTTTTTGGAGGAGAAAATCTAGTATATAATTGCTGCAAAATCATGAAAATACACATGTCAAGGGTGTGATTTGTCATGATTGATTTATGAGGTGTAGAATCTTGTATTTGTATACAAACATGAGCGATTTTGCTTTACATCAATGAAAAAAAATGATAATATTATGTCGAATTATTAACCATATCTTTAACTTTTTAAGGAGGAATTATCAATGCCTAGAGCAAAACAGTCCATGGATGGAAATACTGCAGCCGCTCATGTTGCGTACGCTTATACTGACGTTGCAGCGATCTATCCTATCACCCCATCCAGTCCAATGGCTGACTCTATCGATCAGTGGGCCGCAGCAGGACAGGAAAATATTTTTGGCAATCAGGTAGTTGTCAGCGAAATGCAGTCTGAAGCCGGTGCAGCTGGTACTGTACATGGTTCTCTTGCAGCTGGTGCTATCACAACAACATTTACAGCATCTCAGGGTCTTCTTCTTATGATCCCTAACATGTATAAAATTGCTGCAGAACAGCTTCCTTGTGTATTTGATGTTTCTGCACGTACTGTTGCTACACAGTCCCTGAACATTTTCGGTGATCACAGTGACGTTTATGCATGTCGTCAGACCGGTTTTGCTATGTTAGCAGAAACAAACCCTCAGGAAGTTATGGATTTAAGCCCGGTAGCACATCTGGCAGCTATCGAAGGAAAAGTTCCTTTCATCAACTTCTTTGATGGTTTCCGTACATCTCATGAGATTCAGAAGATTGAAAAATGGGATTATGCTGATTTAAAAGAAATGTGCAACATGGATGCAGTAAAAGAATTCCGTGAGCATGCACTTAATCCGGAAAAACCTGCTATGCGTGGTTCCCATGAAAATGGTGACGTTTTCTTCCAGCACCGTGAAGCATGTAACTCTGTTTACGATGCATTACCAGCTGTTGTAGAAAAATACATGGCAAAAGTTAACGAAAAATTAGGAACAAACTATGACTTATTCAACTACTACGGTGCACCGGATGCAGATCGTGTCATCATCGCTATGGGATCTATCTGTGACGTGGCAGAAGAAGTTATCGACTACTTAACAAAAGCAGGCGAAAAAGTTGGTTTAGTTAAAGTTCGTTTATATCGTCCTTGGGTATCTGCTTCCTTACTGAAAGTTCTCCCGGAGACAGTTAAGAAGATCGCAGTACTTGACCGTACAAAAGAACCTGGTGCATTAGGCGAACCTCTTTACCTTGATGTTGCAACAACACTTCGTGAAGCTGGTCTTAATGATATCGTTCTTACAGGCGGACGTTACGGTTTAGGTTCCAAAGATACACCACCTTCATCTGTATTTGCAATCTATACAGAACTGAAGAAAGATGAGCCGAAAGCTCGTTTCACAATCGGTATCGTGGATGACGTTACAAACTTATCCTTACCAGAAGTGAAACCGGCTCCTATCACATCTGCTCCTGGAACAGTAGAATGTAAATTCTGGGGTCTGGGCGGAGACGGTACCGTTGGTGCTAACAAGAACTCTACCAAGATTATCGGTGACCACACAGATAAATACATTCAGGCTTACTTCCAGTATGACTCCAAGAAGACAGGTGGTATCACAATTTCTCACCTTCGTTTTGGTGACAACCCAATCAAGAGCCCATATTACATCAACCAGGCAGACTTCGTTGCATGTCACAACCCATCTTACGTAATCAAAGGATACAAGATGGTTCAGGACGTTAAACCAGGCGGAATCTTCATGATCAACTGCCAGTGGACAGACGAAGAATTAGACAAACATATGCCTGCTGAAGCTAAGAAATACATCGCAGACAACAACATTCAGTTATACACTATCAACGCGATCGATAAAGCAATCGAAATCGGAATGGGCAAACGTACTAACACAATCCTTCAGTCTGCATTCTTCAAACTGGCTAACATCATGCCAATCGACGATGCAGTTGATTTCATGAAAGCAGCAGCTAAGAAGTCCTACAGCAAGAAGGGTGATGCTGTCGTAGAAATGAACTACAAAGCAATCGACGCTGGTGTAGACGCAGTTCATAAAGTTGAGATTCCGGCTTCCTGGTCCAACCCAGAAGCAGATGCTCCGGCTCCTGCATTAACAGGACGTCCTGCAACTGTTAAGATGGTAGAAGAGCTGATGAATCCAATCAGCCTTATGGATGGTGACAACCTGCCGGTATCCGCATTCAAGGATATTGCAGACGGTCAGTTCGAATTAGGTGCTTCCGCATACGAAAAACGTGGTACAGCCGTAACTGTTCCAGAATGGGATGCTGAAAAATGTATTCAGTGTAACCAGTGTGCGTTCGTATGTTCTCATGCAACAATCCGTCCATTTATGTTAAGCGAAGAAGAAGTGAAAGCTGCTCCTGCTAACATCAAACTGGCTGATACAAAACCAAAAGCAAGCGAATACAAATATACAATGAGCGTATCTCCATTAGACTGTATGGGATGTGGAGAATGTATCACAGTATGTCCTACAGCTGCAATCGCTATGGTACCACAGGAATCTCAGGCTGCTGAACAGCCGGTATTCGATTACCTGGTAGCTAATGTAAGCAAGAAACCTACAGCTCCTGCTGATACAACTGTAAAAGGATCTCAGTTCAATCAGCCGCTGTTAGAGTTCTCCGGCTCCTGTGCAGGATGTGCAGAAACATCTTACGCTCGTCTGATTACTCAGTTATTTGGAGAACAGATGTACATCTCCAACGCAACAGGATGTTCCTCCATCTGGGGTGGACCTGCTGCAACAAGCCCATATACAGTTAATAAAGATTCTCTTCAGGGACCTGCTTGGGCGAACTCCTTATTCGAAGATAATGCAGAACACGGTTTCGGTATGTATCTCGGACAAAAGACCTTACGTGATCAGGCAATCGCTAAATTAGAGAAGATGGCTGCATCCGAAAGAGCAACAGAAGAGTTCAAAGCAGCATTTGCTAAATTCATGGAAACAAAAGACAGCACAAAAGAAAACGCTCCTGCTGCAAAAGCATTGATCGCAGAATTAGAGAAGATCGCTGCTGCAGGATGCCCGGATGCTGCAGAAGTATTAGAGAAGAAACAGTACCTGTCCAAGAAATCCGTATGGATCTTCGGTGGTGACGGATGGGCATACGATATCGGTTTCGGCGGATTAGACCATGTACTTGCTTCTGGTGAAAACGTAAACGTAATGGTATTCGATACAGAAATGTACTCCAACACAGGTGGACAGGCATCCAAAGCTTCCAACATCGGTGAAGTTTGTCAGTTCGCTGCTGCTGGTAAAGAAATCGGCAAGAAGAGCCTTGCAGAGATCGCTATGAGCTACGGATATGTATACGTTGCTCAGATCGCACTTGGTGCTAACCCTAACCAGGCAGTTAAATGCTTAGCAGAAGCAGAAGCTTACAACGGACCATCCTTAATCATCGGATACGCTCCATGTGAACTTCACGGAATCGCTAAGGGTGGTATGAACCACTGCCAGGATGAAATGAAGAAAGCTGTTAAAGCTGGTTACTGGAACCTCTTCTCCTTCGACCCTGCTAAGAAAGCAGAAGGAAAGAATCCATTTACATTAACATCCAAAGAAGGCGACGGAACATATCAGGAATTCCTTAACAACGAATCCCGTTATACTCGTCTGATCAAACCTTTCCCAGAAAGAGCAGAAAGACTGTTCAATGAATCTGAGAAAGCTGCAAAAGCTCGTTTCGAACACCTGCAGAGATTAGTAGAACTCTACAAATAAGAATAAACCCTACGGCAGCGGTTTCATGCAGTATTATGCATGGAACCGCTGTTTTTTTCTGATTAAGCGTGGTGTCTATTGGCCTGATTCACAGATGTGTTGCGTTTAACCATGCCCGAGGCCGGGAGGCATTGCAGTTTATTTGAGTTGTAGATGATTCATCCCAGTGGGAAATTATTTTCAGTGGTGGGAGCATGTCATGAAACTGAGAAAAATTTTGACATATCTTTGGAAGCGTGATAATATGATTATATAAAAAGAGTGCTACCGATAGACGGTTAGTCCGATATATAGCTAGACAAAAATTGCCGCTTAGTTTACCAGACTGGGGCGGCTATTTTTGTGGTTTGTGATTATCCTTACCGAATGTGTATCCGATACTAAAACAGGTTAAGCCGAAGCCCACTACTGCAATAAAATCTACAATACTCATTGGCTTAGCCCTCCTTTCCAGTGAATTCCCATACGGGTTTCTATGTAATCAGAGGGTCACAGTCCCTCTGTTGAAGGACTAACCGCCTACCGTTATATGGTAGCACCCATGCTCCGATTATAACAGCAGGAAACCATGAGTGCAATAGAAAAGCAAATGTGTTTTAGCTGTTGAATATAAAATGCAGGATACAGGAATAAAAATTCATTTTAAATTGTTTGAATTGTGTGTGCTATTTGTGGGATTTCATATTTTCTTCTTGGCAGATAATTTAGTTTGTATTTTTTTAAATAAATTAATTAAAATAACACCACTAAATATTAGTGATTAAAAAGAAATTAAGGAAAAACTGCAAGTATAATCTGAAAATAAATAGAGTAAAAATCAATTTTCTAATTATCTGACAATTTGTCAAAATATTTGTGTTTACAAATGATAAGAAATATTGTAAGATAGTAACTGCAAGTGATTATGAATTTAGTAGCAGAAATGCTTCTATATAAAGATACTTGAGTAATAAGCTACAGCAGTGATGAGAAAGGATGAGACCATGTATCAGGAGAATATGCGGCAGGGTCTTTACGATCCCGCTTTTGAGCATGATAACTGTGGTATTGGTGCAGTCGTCAATATCAAGGGTGTTAAGAGTCATGCGACAGTGTCGAATGCATTGAAAATTGTTGAAAATCTTGAACATAGAGCCGGCAAAGATGCCGAGGGTAAAACAGGTGATGGAGTTGGAATCTTAGTACAGATTTCCCATAAGTTCTTCAAGAAGACCTGTGATACTCTCGGCATTTCTATTGGTCAGGAAAGGGACTACGGTATCGGTATGTTCTTCATGCCTCAGGATGAACTGAAGAGAAACCGTGCAAAGAAAATGTTTGAGATTATCGTAGAAAAGGAAGGTTTGAATTTCCTTGGATGGAGAGAGGTTCCGGTACAGCCGGATATTCTCGGTAAGAAGGCCAAAGATTGTATGCCATGTATCATGCAGGCTTTTGTAAAGAGACCGTTTGATGTGGCAAGGGGAATTGACTTTGACCGTCGTCTTTATATTGTAAGAAGAGTATATGAGCAGTCTAATGAATTTTCTTATGTGGTATCATTGAGCAGCCGTACGATCGTATATAAGGGTATGTTCCTGGTAGGGCAGCTTCGTAATTTCTATAATGATTTACATGATCCGGATTATGAATCAGCAATCGCTCTGGTTCACTCCCGTTTCTCCACCAATACAACACCGAGCTGGGAGAAAGCCCATCCGTATCGCTATATCGTTCATAATGGAGAAATCAATACAATTCG
>JAQYIU010000035.1 GCA_028721415.1 Lachnospiraceae bacterium
ACGCGGCGTTGCTGCATCAGGGTTTCCCCCATTGTGCAATATTCCCCACTGCTGCCTCCCGTAGGAGTTTGGACCGTGTCTCAGTTCCAATGTGGCCGTTCATCCTCTCAGACCGGCTACTGATCGTCGCCTTGGTGGGCCCTTACCCCGCCAACAAGCTAATCAGACGCGGGCCCATCCTGTACCACCGGAGTTTTTCACACCAGAAGATGTCTTCCTGTGCGCTTATGCGGTATTAGCAGCCGTTTCCAGCTGTTATCCCCCTGTACAGGGCAGGTTACCCACGCGTTACTCACCCGTCCGCCACTCAGTCACTTTATCTTCACCCGAAGGATCCAAAAAAGTGCTTCGTTCGACTTGCATGTGTTAGGCACGCCGCCAGCGTTCATCCTGAGCCAGGATCAAACTCTCAAATAAAATGATGTCCAATCCAGGTCAGAACCACTGGTTCTTTTCCTGTCTTACTGTTTGTTTTGGTTGAACTATTCGTCCGTTCCATGGATCTGATGTCTTGACATCACTCAGCCTCAGATCCGAATGAAATTTAAAGATTCTCGCAGAGTCAGTATCTTGAAAACCTACGGTTTTCTCGATCATTAGCTTCGCCAAATGCATATATCGCAACTCTCGTGACCGTGCACAAGCACCAGTCACATCATTTGCGCCATCTGCGCTTGTCTCTGCTTGAATGAAAATTGAACGTTCAAGGTTGTTTTGTTATTCAGTTATCAAGTTTCTATGTTGCCCTCTCACGCGAAAGCTTTTATATATTATCACAACTTTTTGTTTCTGTCAAGAACTTTTTTATTATATTTTATTTTTAATTCTCAACTCTATTATCAAAAGTTTTCTTGCGATGCAACTTGTTTATATTATCATGTTCTTTGTTTCACGTCAAGCACTTTTTTATTTTTTTCAACAAATTATGGCATTATATTTAAATGTGGTATAATTTTTCACCATTCTAACTTTATGGGCATTGCTGTCCAACCTGTAAATACAGCTTCACCGACGAAAGAAAGCGGAAACCGTTCCAAATACACGCACAGTCATACATATGCAATGGAACAGCTTCCGCATTGTTATTTAAGATATGATGGATAAGTACATCATACGCAAAATGACTCAATAAAGATGTACTAGCAATCACTCATCGTTTTGCCACTTCCTGTCAGGTTTTCAAAATCATTAACAAAATCATCGATTGCTGCTGTCACAGCCTGATTTTTTACCAGGCCTTCAATAATATCCGGTGCGGCCGTGGATGCACCAATACCATATTCGCACAATTCTAATACCTGCTGAGAGTTTTTAAAGCTTGCAGCAAGAACTTCTGTCTTTAACTCATTTTTTTTGAAAATATCATGAATCTGTTTGGCAACCTGAATACCATTGTATCCCATATTATCAATTCTGTTAATATATGGAGCAGCATAAGAAGCACCACATTTTCCGGCAAGAAATGCCTGCATTGGTGTATAGATAGCAGTTGCAGTAATTGCAATTCCTTCTGCTGCCAGTTCTTTCATTGCCTTGAATCCTTCCGGAACAGCAGGAACTTTCACAAAGGTATTTTCTCCCAATTCCTCTACAATACGATGAGCGTCTTCTATCATTCCTTCCGCATCTTTAGCCACTACCTGAACATGTAATTCTGCATCTTTTCCGATAAAAGCACGAATTTCTTTTAATACTTCATATGGATTTCTGCCGCTTTTTGCCAGAATGGATGGATTTGTGGTAACTCCATCTACCGGAAAATATTCATACACTTTCTTAATAAGATCAATATGTGCATCATCAATAATTAATTTCATAATCTATATTTCCTTTCTTTTCGTTTGGATTAAAGCACCTGTTCTGTACGTCCAATGATATCATCCTGCGTCTTTTTAGAAAGCACATTAAAGAACGCACTATACCCGGCCACTCGGACAATCAGATCTTTATGTTTCTCCGGATGTGCCTGTGCATCCAGAAGAGTTTCTTTGGACACAATATTATATTGTACATGATATCCATGCAGACGATTGAAAAAGGCACGAATTAACATTTCTAATTTCTGTTTATTTTCTTCTGTAGATAACATTTGAGGTGTCATTTTCTGATTAAGAAGAACTCCTCCGGTAATCTTTTCTGTCGGGAGTTTGGAAACCGTCTTCATAACCGCAGTCGGTCCACTTTTATCTGCATTATGAGCAGGACTACAACCCTCTGCCAATGGTTCAAAGGCATTTCTTCCATCCGGAGTTGCCATGGTTCCCATTCCCTGTCCTACATTGGCACTGATAGAGGATGTACCGCCATAACGGATTCCACCAATCGGTCCTCTGTGATAGCGGGTATTTGGATATTTACGTATCTCATCCAGGTAGGAGTCATAGGCTTCTACTACAAGCTGATCCACATAATCATCATCGTTTCCATATTTTGGAACTTCCATTACAAGCATATCCTGGATTGCTTTATTTTCCGGAGACTGGAAGTCATCCAGAATAGCATCCCAGAGCTGTTGTCTTGTAATTCTTTTTTCATCATATACCAGTTTTTTAATTGCTGCAAGAGAATCTGCCATATTCGCGATTCCGACTTGAAGACCGGAAATAAAATCGTAAACTGCGCCACCTTCTTTGATGGTCTTTCCTCTTCCAATGCAGTCATCTGTCAGAGCAGAACACAGGATATCCGGAACATCTCTCTCCGAAGCCTTATCAATTGCATTCTCTACGATAACACTATAACGGGTCATTTCTCTTACTGTTTTATCCCATGCAGCAAGAAGTTCTTCATAAGTTTCCATCTCGGTAAAATATCCGTAGCCTTCTGTGAATTTTTTACCACTTGTCATGTCAACGCCGTTATTCATAGCACACAGTAATACTCTCGGGAAATTGATATATGACATACCGGTACAACGATATCCCCATTTACCCGGAACCGCTGTCTCCACACAGCCGATTGCACTGTAATTATAGGCATCTTCTTCCTTAACTCCCCAGTTGATAAAAGAAGGGATAATAATCTCGTCATTATTAAGCGCTGGCATACCAAAACCAAGCTTCATTACCTCAATACACTCATCAAAAAACTTTTTATTCAGATTTGCATGGTAACGTACTGTAAGATTTGGCTGTGTCAATCTGGTCTGTGCCACCGACTTAAGAACAGCAAAACTCAATTCATTTACCGCATCTTTCTTATCCGTAGTCTGTCCACCAATCGTGACATTCTGATACATCGGTGAACCAGCAGAACTTAAGGTATGTGCCTGTGAGCGTACTTTATTAATGGTCATGGTTTTAATCCACAGACAGGTAAGAAGTTCCAATCCTTCTTCCTCTGTCATCACACCCTCATCCAGATCCTTTTTATAATAAGGATACATATACTGGTCAAATCTGCCGTAGCTTAAGGAATGTCCATTGGATTCAATCTGTAAAATCAGCTGAATAAACCATACGGACTGAATTGCTTCCCGAAAAGAAGCAGCCGGCTCATAAGGTACTTTTGCACAGACTCTGCTGATTTCCAACAATTCTTCTTTTCGTTTAGCGTCCTTTTCGGTCCCTGCCAGTTCTTTTGCCAACTCGCTGTAACGCAGAGAAAAGGTATGTACAGCCTCAATCACCGTAAGTACCGCTTTATAAAAAACATTCTTGTCAATGCTGTCCGGATCCGTAAAATCCAGCGCAGCCTGCATCTCTTTTGTTCTCTTTTCGTATCCTTTCAGACCATCAGACAACAGACGCTCGTAATTCACTGCAAGATGGGCATCTCCGGCATTCAGCTTTCCTTCCATTCCGAACACGCCCGTTTCCATGAATACGCTTACCTCATCCGGAAGGAGCGCCTCTCCGCGGGCACGAAGATTATTGTTATCCCAAAATGGAGCAATCTCTCTCAACTGTTCTTTCGTCTCTTCTGTAATATAGAATACATCCCCGTCTCTTTTTTCAAAAAGATCAAGTTCATTCATAACAAATTCCAGGGTATATTCCGGGAAAATTGGTGCGTTTTTATTTTTCGTTGCCTGATTACCTACGATTAATGTATTTTTCTCAATGTAGATGCTCATCTCTTCCAATATCTTTTTAAGCATCTCGGCCCGAACCATCACACGCGGAAGATTCTGATTCTCTTTATATGCTTTAGTTGCAAGAACCGCACGTTCAGCATCAATATATGGCTTCTCATCTAAAACTTCTTCTCTGAACTCTGCCATTCTATCTGTCAAACATCCAAAATGTTTTATATTCTCCATAACACCCTCCTATTAAATGTTTTATTCATAATTTTATTATCTTTCACTTGTAACTATACATTACCATTGCCCCCTTTATTTGTCAATATATTTTTTGTAATAACCATTTTTTGTTTCATTCATAACTTTTTATTGTATTATATTCCTTTTTTATGGTATAATCTGAATAAATTATATTTTGAATGAAAGGTTATATCTATGAAAAAAGCAGACAGAACCGTAACCGGTGTTATTTTTAATATTCAGAAATTTAGTGTAAACGACGGTCCCGGCATCCGTACCGTTGTATTCTTTAAGGGCTGTCCCCTTCGTTGCCGCTGGTGCTCCAATCCAGAAAGCCAATTGACAAAGAAACAGATTTTATGGGATTACAAAAAATGTGTCCACTGCCACCATTGTATCACTGTATGTCCATCTGGAGCTATCACTCTGAAAGATGAACATATTCATATATGCCATAATTCCTGCATTGCCTGCAGTCAGTGTGCCGGTCAATGTCCGACAAAATCTCTGGAAGTGGAAGGAAAAACCGTCACCGTTCAGGAAGCCCTTGATGTAGTATTGCAGGACGAACCTTTTTATGAAGAAAGCGGTGGTGGCATCACATTGTCGGGAGGAGAATTTCTTTCTCAGCCAACCTTTGCCAAAGAACTTCTACTCGCTGCCAAAGAAGAAGGCCTGCACACCTGTTGTGAAACAACCGGATATGCAAAATCTGACGTATTTGAGGAAATCATAGAACATGTGGATTATATTTTATTTGACATGAAACACTGGAATGAAAAAGCACATCTGGAAGGAACTGGTATATCCAATCAGCTTCCTTTATCCAATATGAAAAAAGCCATCCAAATGGGTAAAACTGTTCTTCCAAGAATTCCTGTCATTCCAGGTTTCAACGATTCTCTGGATGATGCCCTTCATTTTGCAGAAAATTTACACCTTGTCGGAGCATCAGAGTGCCAGCTTCTTCCTTTTCACCAATTTGGCGAAAACAAATATTCTTTATTAGATCAATCTTATGATTACGAAGATATTCCATCTCTTCACAGAGAGGATTTAACGGATTATCAGAATGTTTTTCTGAAAAATGGAATTCAGGCATTTTTCTAATACAACTGATTTATAGCATGGGAGACTCAAAAAATAAGGTGAGGTTATGAAAAACAGAGAAAATAAAATATTGGAATTATTAACACAAAACGAAAAAATGGAAGTCGCTCTTCTCTCGGAACTTCTCGGAGTATCTCAGGTCACAATCCGAAAAGACCTGGATATTCTGGAAGAAAAAGGAATTGTAAAAAGAGAACATGGTTGTGCTCTCTTATGTAATACTGATGATATCAGCGGGAGAATTGCTTATCATTATGAAGAAAAAAGAAGAATTGCCGAAAAAGCAGCTGAACTGGTATCCTCCGGAGATACCATTATGATAGAAAACGGAAGTTGTTGTGCACTTCTGGCAGAAGTGCTGACCGAAACAAAAAAAGATCTGACCATCATAACCAACAGTTCTTTTATTGCCGATTATATTCGCGGTAAATCAAACTTCCAGATCATCCTTCTGGGAGGTATCTATCAGCAGGACTCTCAGGTTATGGTAGGTCCAATGATTCTGCAATGTGCGGAAAATTTCTTTGTAGATTTGTTTTTCATTGGAACAGATGGATATTCTTCCCGCGTCGGTTTTACCAATCAGGATCAGATGCGAGCTCAGGCAGTACGGGACATGGCAAGGCAAGCCGAACAAGTTGTCATTTTAACAGAAAGTGAGAAATTCTCCAGGCACGGAATTGTTCCTCTCAATCTGAAAGATCAGGTAAAAACTGTAATCACCGATTGCAAAATTGATACATTCTACCTTTCTGACCTGGAAAGCAAACGCATTCAGGTAATTACAGCTTAATTATCTATACAAATGCTTAGATGAGTGCGCTTTTTCAGCAGTACAAGTACTGTAATTGTAGCCAAAGCAAAAGTATTCTGCTGAAAATGCGCACAAAAATGGCGTCGACAGTTACGGTTTAAGAACCGTTACTGCGACGCCACCATCCTTTTTGGTCTCTCATTACGATAACATCATACGGTCATTGGCAAATTCACTTCCACTTACTTCTTCAAATTTTTCAAGAAGATCGGATACGTGCAATTTTTTCTTTTCTTCTCCAGAGACATCATAAATAATCTTACCTTCGTGCATCATAATCAGACGATTGCCATGGGCAATGGCATCTTTCATGTTATGAGTTACCATCATAGCTGTCAGATGATTTTCTTCTATCAGTTTATCTGAAATTTCCAATACTTTTGCCGCTGTTTTCGGATCCAGCGCTGCGGTATGTTCATCCAAAAGAAGCAATTTAGGTTTTTTCAGAGCTGCCATCAACAAAGTAACCGCCTGACGCTGCCCACCGGACAGGAGACCTACTTTCGTACTTAATCTTTCTTCCAGACCAAGACCAAGCATTTTCAGCTGTTCCTTATACTGTTCGCGTTCTTTCTTTGAGATTCCCCAGCGGAATCCTCGACGGTCTCCTCTTCTGGCTGCAATTGCCATATTTTCTTCAATGGACATGGTTGCCGCTGTTCCTGTCATCGGATCCTGAAATACCCTTCCCAGATAACGTGCTCTCTTATGTTCGTTTAAGCGGGTAATATCTACACCGTCAATGATAATCGATCCCTCATCGATATCCCAGACACCTGCAATGGCATTCAGAGTTGTAGATTTACCTGCCCCGTTTCCTCCGATTATCGTCACAAAATCTCCCGGATTCAGATTCAGGTTAACCCCATCCAAAGCAACCTTTTCATTGATAGTTCCTTTATTAAAAGTTTTATGTAAGTTTTTTATCTCAAGAATATATTCCAACGCTCAGGCCCTCCTCTTCTTTGGAAAACGTGTTTTCAAATATGGAATCGACAGGAAAATCGTTAC
This sequence comes from Lachnospiraceae bacterium, assembly GCA_028721415.1. GTDB lineage: Bacteria > Bacillota > Clostridia > Lachnospirales > Lachnospiraceae > Anaerobutyricum. The sequence continues at coordinate 7,200 of JAQYIU010000035.1, forward strand.
CACAACAGCGGAGAACAGTTTCATATAATCAGATGGCATCTTCAACCAAAGTACAAGAGCATATGCCACATAATAAAGGATCGCTCCGACAAACACTGCCATCAAAGAATAAGCAAACGCAATCTTTTTGCCGGCATATAATTTTTCAAAAATTACTTCACTGATAATAACAGCGGCCAGACCAATGACGATGGCTCCGCGACCCATGTTAACGTCAGCAGCTCCCTGATACTGAGACAGGATTCCACCGGATAAACCAACAAGTCCATTGGAAATCATCAGCGCAAGCACTTTGGTATAGTTTGTATTGATTCCCTGGGCTCTCGCCATCTGCGGATTACATCCTGTTGCCCGAATGGAAGCTCCCAGTTCTGTTCCAAAGAAACAGTAAATAATCGCAACCAGGATAAGGCATGCCAAAATCAGTTTAATAAAGAAAAATGCACTTCCTTCGCCTGTAATATATCTGGCAGAAGCAACCAGATTGGTATTGCCAAGACCAATACCCTGATTGGATTTTCCCATGATTCTAAGATTCACCGAATACAGAGAAACCTGAGTCAGAATACTTGCCAGAATTCCCGGAATTCCCAATGCGGTATGAAGAATTCCTGTAATAAATCCCGCTGCCATACCGGCAAGGAATGAAAAAATCAAAACAAAAGCCGGATGATATCCTGCCTGAATCATCATGACCGCCACTGCCGCTCCTGTTGCCAACGAACCGTCCACAGTCAGATCAGGAAAGTCCAGAATCCGGTATGTAATATAGACACCGATTGCCATTATCCCCCAGATCATTCCCTGTGCCGCTGTTCCAGGCATCGCCCGGAGAAACGTGGAAAAATCGAGAGAAAGAAAATAATTGAGTAGCATAACCACATGTTCCTTTCTATTATTTTTATGCTGTTGAATTCATTGTCTCAACTTTAATATTGCAGAGAGAATCATAGCATAGAATAATTGCCTGTGCAATATTAAAGTCGAAAATTAAACTGCTGCCCGAAACCTTCCCGGGCAGCATAATTAAAATGATGAAATATTATTCTTCTGTTGTGATTGCCTCATAACCATCCGGAACCTGAATTTCAAGCTCAGTACAGTTCGCTTCGTTATATTTCTTTGTTACAGCTGTTGCAGTCTCAACTGGCATAGTGGAGATATCAGCACCTTCTGCAAGAATTTCGTAAGCCATCTCACCAGCTCTGTATCCGATATCATAGTAGCTGATGGATAAAGTAGCAATACCACAACCGGAGCAGATACCTTCTTCACCTGCGATTACAGGAACTCTTGCCGGCAGACAGATATCATTAATCTGAGCTGTGTTGTTCGCCATTGTGTTATCAGTAGGAATATAAATCGCATCACATTCGGAAACTGCCTGAGTGGTTACAGACTGAATCTCGTTGGTATCTGCTGCAGTATATTCTTTGTATTCAATTCCATCTTCTTTCAGAGCTGCTTCAAATAATTCTGCCTGATATTTGGAATTGGATTCTGCGGAACAGTAGAGAATACCTACCTTTTTTGCATCAGGTAATAATTCTACCAGCATATCTTCCTGCTGATCAATCGGAGCCAGATCACTTGTTCCAGAAACGTTCACGCCGGTAGTTCCAGTCCAGTCATCAATACCAAGTGCAGTTGCATAATCTGTAATGGATGTTCCGAGAATCGGGATATCGCCGGTTGCCTGAGCTGCTGTCTGCAGTGACATTGTTGCATTGGCAAGAATCAGATCCACATCAGAAGATACGAAAGAATTGTTGATGGTTGTACATGTAGTCTGTTCCCCCTGAGCGTTTTGAACATCAAATGTCACATTATCTTCACCAAACTTTTCTTTACATGCATCCTGAAAACCTTCTGTTGCAGCATCCAATGCAGGATGTTCCACTAACTGGCAGATACCGATGCTATACTTCTTGCCTTCTTCTGCTCCTGCAGATGTTGAGCCTTCAGATGTGCTGTTGCTGCTTCCGCAGGCTGCCAAAGACATAACCATTGTTGCTGCTACAGCTGCCGCTAATAATTTTTTTGCTTTCATTACTAATATTCCTCCCTCTTTGCTTTTGCGCAGTAAAGTTCTACACTTCGCGTCTAAAAAGCATTTATTTGCTAAAATTATTATATCCTTTAATTCTTTATTCGTCAACATTTTTCAGAAAAAGTTAGGAGTCCCCTCTAACTCAAACTCGGAAACCAAAAACAGCGCATGCATTGTCCGTCAAAACTCCGCCAATGCATGCGCCAAATATTTGTATCACTATTTTCTAAATTATGCTAAAAATTCTTTGATCTGTCCGTAAATTCCTTCTGCATCCAGTTTATAATGATGAAGGAGTGAAACTGCAGGGCCTGACTGACCAAATTCATCCTGAATTCCAAATCGTTTTACAGGAACCGGACACTTTTCCGACAGAGTTTCACAGACAGCACCACCCAATCCGCCGATCACCGAATGTTCTTCGATGGTTACGATCTTGCCGGTTTGTTTGGCCGCCTGAATAATCAGCTCTTCATCCAGTGGTTTGATGGTATGAATGTTGATAACCTTTACACTGATTCCATCCTTCTCAAGCATCTCTGCCGCCTCCAATGTCGGAGCTACCGTCAGTCCTGTCGCCACCAAAGTCACATCATTTCCTTCTTTTAATACAATTCCTTTTCCAATCTCAAACTTGTAATCCGGATTGTCATTAATCACCGGCACTGCCAGACGACCAAATCTTAAATATACCGGTCCTTCATATTCTGCCGCTGCAAGAACTGCTGCTCTCGCCTCCACGTCATCTGACGGAGAGATGACAACCATTCCAGGAATTGTTCTCATCAGTGCAATATCTTCATTACACTGATGGGTTGCACCATCTTCACCCACAGAAATTCCAGCATGTGTTGCACCGATTTTGACATTCAGATGCGGATAGCCAATCGAATTACGCACCTGTTCATAAGCACGTCCGGCTGCAAACATGGCAAAACTGCTCATAAAAGGAATCATTCCGGTTGTCGCAAGACCTGCCGCAATACCAGCCATATTAGATTCCGCAATACCACAGTCAAAAAAGCGTTCCGGAAATGCCTTTTTAAAGGTTCCTGTTTTCGTTGCGCCTGCAAGGTCAGCATCCAACACTACTACTTTATCATTCATTTTGCCCAGTTCCACGAGAGCATTACCATAACTTTCACGGGTCGCAATTTTCTTTTGTTCTAACATAATGCCTCACCTGCCTTTTCCAGATCCTGCATTGCAATCTTATATTCTTCTTCATTTGGAGCTTTTCCATGCCATCCGGCTTGATTCTCCATAAAGGAAACGCCTTTTCCCTTCACCGTCTTCATAATGATAGCCGTAGGACATCCTTTCGTTTCTCTCGCCTTTGCAAAAGCATCAGCAATCTGTCCGAAGTCATGCCCATCAATATTGATTACATTAAAATTAAACGCTTTAAATTTCTCATCAATTGGATATGGGGAATTGACATCTTCAATCTTTCCGTCAATCTGAAGTCCATTGTTATCCACGATCACAACCAGATTATCCAGATGTTTTGCACCAGCAAACATAGCTGCTTCCCAAACCTGTCCTTCCTGAATCTCTCCATCCCCTAACAGAGTATAGGTACGATAGTCTTTTCCACGAATCTTTGCAGAAAGAGCCATTCCCACTGCTGCAGAAATCCCCTGTCCCAGAGATCCCGAAGACATGTCCACTCCCGGAATGTGCTGCATACATGGATGTCCCTGTAAATAGGAGCCAAGATGTCTTAAAGTTTTCAGATCTTTTACCGGAAAATATCCTCTTTGCGCCAGAGCCGCATAATATCCCGGTGCCGTGTGTCCTTTTGAAAGCACAAATCGATCTCTGTCAGGATCATCCGGATTCTTTGGATCAATGTTCATCTCCTCAAAATACAGATATGTGAACATATCTGCTGCAGACAAGGATCCTCCCGGATGTCCGGCTTTCGCATGATATACAGAAGTTACGATTCCTTTTCGCACTTCATTTGCTGTTTTTTTCAGCACAAGTTCATTCATGATGTTCCACCTTTCCTATTCCTGTTCCTGAGAAGCAATCTCGATAGAGAGTTCTTCCAGCTGTTTATCGTCCACCACATCCGGGGCATTGGTCATAAGACAGGATGCATCTTTCACTTTAGGGAAAGCAATAACATCACGAATAGAGTCTTCTTTTGTCATGAGCATGACAAGACGATCGAGACCGTATGCCAGACCTGCATGTGGGGGTACACCATATTTAAATGCTTCCAGAAGGAAACCAAATCTTTCATATGCCTGCTCTTTTGTAAAGCCAAGGCATTCAAACATTTTTTCCTGAATGTCATCCTGATGGATTCTGACACTTCCTCCTCCGATTTCTGTTCCGTTTAAGACAATATCATAGGCTTTGGCACGCACTTTTCCAGGCTCGGTGTCAATGAATTCCAGATCTTCTTCCATCGGCATGGTGAAAGGATGGTGCATTGCTGTATATCTGCCCTGCTCCTCTGACCATTCCAGAAGAGGGAATTCAGTAATCCACACAAATTTATATTCTGATTTATCAAGTAATTCCAGTTCTTCAGCAAATTTCAGACGAAGTGCTCCAAGAACATCACAAACTGTCTTGAATTTATCCGCTGCGAAGACGATGAGATCGCCTTTTTCAGCGCCGACAGTTTCGATGATCTTCTGTAATTCATCTTCTGACATAAATTTGGCAAATGGGCATTTTACCGTTCCATCCGATTTCAGCTGAACATAAGCAAGTCCTTTGGCGCCGTAATCTTTTGCTGTCTTCTCGATGTGCTTCATCTTTTTACTGGAAACATCCCCAAGCCCTTTTCCACAAACCGCTCTAACCATACCACCATCGGCAATTGCTCCGGTAAATACACCAAAGCCACAATCTTTCACCAGATCAGAAACATCCACGATTTCCATTCCAAATCGCAGATCCGGTTTGTCGGAGCCAAAACGATCCATAGCTTCCTGCCAGGTCATTCTCTGAATCGGAAGAGAAACTTCCACATCCAGACATTCTTTGAAGAGATAAGCCAATAATCTCTCGTTAACATCAATTACTTCATCAACATCTACAAAGGATAACTCCATGTCAATCTGGGTAAATTCCGGCTGTCTGTCGGCACGCAGGTCTTCATCACGGAAACATTTTGCCAGCTGGAAATAACGGTCATAACCGGAAACCATCAGAAGCTGTTTAAAAAGCTGTGGGGATTGTGGGAGTGCATAGAAACATCCCGGGTGTACACGGCTCGGCACCAGATAATCTCTTGCTCCTTCCGGTGTACTCTTGGTCAGCATCGGGGTTTCAATCTCGAGAAATCCCTCATCTGCCAGGAACTGTCTTGTAAGGGTAGCCACCTTACTTCTCATGATAAGATTACTCTGGATATTCGGTCTTCGGAGATCCAGATAACGATATTTCAGACGAAGATCATCTTTTACCGTGATATCGGCATCAATCGGGAAAGGAGGTGTCTGAGACTCGGATAATATACGTAAATCTGTCACCTTGATCTCAATCTCGCCGGTTTTTAAGGATTCATTGACCGCTCCGCTTCTTTTTTCCACGGTACCTGTAACTGCGATTACAAATTCAGAACGAAGTGTTCCCGCTTTTGCAAACCCTTCTGTTCCAATGGTCTCTTCCTCAAAATATAATTGCATCAGTCCACTTCTGTCTCTCAAATCAACAAAAATCAGACTTCCTAAATTTCTTCTTTTCTGTACCCATCCCATCAGTGTTACTGTCTGACCAATTTCGGCATTTGTCACCTCGGTACATCGATGGGTTCTTTTCAGGCCTTTCATAGATTCAGCCATAGTTTATATTTCCTCCTGTATTTATTGTATTCCCAGACTGAAAAGCATCTCTTTCATATCTTCCGACTGGGTAACTTTCTGAAAAGCTAAAAATACTTTCATATCAAAGTTTTTAACTTCTTCAATCATAATTGTGAGTGCAGTTTCAATATCAAAGGCACTTCGATACATCCGATTGGAAATGAGCGATCCAAAAGCATCACACACTCTCAAAATCCGGGCATTCAACGGGATATCTTCATTTTTCAAATTATTCGGATATCCGCTTCCATCAGCATTTTCATGATGATAAAGAACGGCAACCAGCACATCCTCATCATATCCCTGTTCTTTTAAAATGGCATATCCCAACGTAGGATGTAATCTTACATATCGCATCTCATCGATATTCAGTTTGGCTTCTTTTTCCTCATATACATACGAGCGGAGTTTCAGCTTACCAATATCATGGAGCAATCCTGCCACCGCAAGCTTGTAACATTCTTCTTCCGAAAGTTCCATTTCCTTTGCCACGAAATATGCCAGATTGCTGACAACAATCCCATGCAGAACTGCTCCCTCAAGGGAGTCCTGAATCGGAGTTTCCAGATCATGGGCCTCAAAATTAAACGACATTTTGCCCTCTCTTTCTCTCAATCATCTCATCGATCCGGTTAATATAGTGATCCAGATTCTTGACATTCTCTGTCCGCTCAATGCGATTCTCTTCCAGATACACATATTTTGTAGAGGCACCGGCACCGCAGGAAATAATATCCTGTTTTTCTTCCATGATCAGAATGTTATAAAGACATTCTTTTCCGGGAAGGCTGTAGCCGATATTCTCCAGATTACCCGGAATATTTTTCTGACGGTACATATAATATGGGGACATTCCCATTTTGACACAATACTCATCAACAAGACGAAGCATCTCATTCGTACTTCCTTTGACTAGTTTCTGATAGCGATCCATCTCCATATTCAGATGAGCAGCTCTCTTAATGGCGAGGGAATGGACGGTAAGGCTGTCTGGCTTCATGGCAAAAATCTCTTCCAGTGTTCCATAAACATGAGAAATATCTTCCCCCGGCAGACCAGTGATCATATCCATATTGATATTCTGAAACCCAATCTCTCTTGCCATAGCATATGCTTCTTTAATCTGATCCACCGTGTGATTGCGTCCGATAAGATCCAGTGTCTCCTGATGCATGGTCTGTGGATTTATACTGATTCTTCCCACATCGGCATCATGAAGAATCTCCAGCTTTCTTTTTGTAATACTGTCCGGGCGTCCTGCCTCCACCGTAAACTCTTCTGTCTGATCTACCGGAAACAATCGATGAATCTGTTCCATCAGGGCATAAAGAGAACTTTCATCCAATGCGGTCGGAGTGCCTCCGCCCACATAGATGGAAGTCAGCTTTTTGTTTTTATATGCTTCTGCCACAAAGGACAATTCTTTAAATAAAGCCTCCAGATACGCAGGCATACGGTCTCCGAATCTGGATACCGGGAAAGATGCAAAGGAGCAGTAGAGACAGGTAGTGGGACAGAAAGGAATCCCGATATAAAGACTGTACTCTTTCTCATACTCCTTTGCAGATAATATCATTTTTTCTCTGGAAGCCACCTGCGCGCACAGATGTGCTTTCTGAGGATCTGCCAGATAAGTATCGGAAAATCTTTTTTCCAGTTTTGTAACATCCGGCTCATCTTCCATCCATTTCATGATAATCTTTGTCGGACGAATCCCTGTAAGCATCCCCCATGGAAGCTCTCGTCCGGTATACTCTGAGAAAATCCGGTATAAAAATCGACACACCTGATTTCTGCATCGTTCATGATCCCGGTAATCACACTCCAACATAGCTGAAGTACTTTTGCCTTCCAGATCAGAAAACTTTCCTGAAATTCTGTTCTCTTCATAGTCCAGATGTAGAAAACGTGGCTGGTCTTTCCTCATAGAATCCGAGGCTTCCTCTTCCACATAAAGAGGGCTTTTTGCCATCTGTTCATCGAATTCTTTCTGAGAAACCTCGATAATTTTTTCCCGTTCAAAAAACGCCAGTGCGATAGCACGGACATCATAGTCATATTCTCTGTCATTCTGGTACAAATATATCATAATGTCTTAATCCTTTTAATCTCTTTCCACAAAAGGATTCGTTGCTCTCTCATCTCCGATTGTTGTGGATGGACCATGCCCCGGATAAACAATGACCGGATCCGGGAATTCCATAACAATGTGGTTCAGAGAATGCAGCAGGGTCTCGGCATCACCGGTCGGGAAATCACTTCTTCCGATACTTCCTGCAAATAACGTATCTCCGGAAAACAGCCAGCCTTCCTCTGCAAAATAGTAGCAACAGCTTCCTAATGTATGACCAGGTGTGTAAATACACTGGCATTTATGTTTCGATGTCACTTCAAAAATCTGTTTGTCATTGATCATCATATTTGCGTGAGTTGTGTATCCTTCTCCAAACATCGGACTTAAATTATAATCTTTTACCATAAGAACTTCCTGTTCCGGTTTTGCTGCATACACACGCAATTTCCATGGATCATAATGTTCTCTGAGTCCTGCAAGGCCACCGATGTGATCATGATGGCCATGAGTCAGAAGTACTCCGTCCAGGGTATACCCACCATCTTCCAGGAACTTAATAAGCTCTTCCGGACTTCCTGCCGGATCGATGATAATGGCTTCTTTGATTTCATCATCCATCACGATATATGTGTTCGTATCAATCGGTCCAAGTTGTGCACAAACTATTTTTAATTCTCCCATTGTAAAAATAACCTCCCATATTTTAACATTATTATCTCATAATTCAACTGCCTTTTATCCGGCATTTCTCTCAACATCAATCACACTTTCTATATTGCGCAATTTTTTAATAATATGATTCAATTCATCGATACCACTAATCTCAAAGGAGAGGGCGATGGTCGCCAGATCCTGCTTGCTTGTTCTGGTGGATACTGATTTTATATCTACTTTTAACTCCATGAAGGTCTTGGAGATATCCAGCAAAATTCCGGTACGATTATGAGCATACAGACAAACTTCTGTCATGTACAGTTCACCGTTATTCTTTGTTACCGCATCCTCTTCCCACTCGGCATCCAGCAGACGGGCACGGTCGCTTTCCGGCATACTTAAGACATTGACACAATCGGTACGATGAATCGATATTCCTCGTCCTCTTGTGACAAATCCAATAATTTCATCTCCCGGAACTGGACTGCAACACTTGGAAAAACGTACTGATACATCATGAATCCCTTTTACGGTAATACCGGATTTGCTTCGGATTTTCTTGTATTCCTTATCCGGTTTATTTTTTTCAGCAATCTCATTCAGGGCATCCTGATCTGTCATCTCTTTCTTGTGAACCTTCTCATATTCTTCTACAAGCTTGTTGACAACCTGCCCTTCTTTTAAGCCGCCGTGACCTACGGCAGCCAATACGGAATCCCATGTTTTAAGACCATATTTGATCATACATTTCTTCTGAAATTCCGGTTTCATATAGGTAGCAAGTACAAGTCCCTTTGCCTTGCTGTACTTTTCAACGAGTTCACGGCCTTTCAGGATATTCTCTTCCTTAAACTGAGATTTAAACCACTGATTAATCTTTGTTTTTGCCTGGGAACTTTTTACCATACCAAGCCAATCCCGGCTCGGACCATTGGAATTCTGCGAAGTGATGATTTCGATGCGGTCACCATTTTGCAATTTATAATCAATCGGTACCTGACGTCCGTTGACTCTGGCTCCCACCATCTTATTACCCACGGCAGTGTGGATCATGTAGGCAAAATCGATCGGTATGGAGCCTGCCGGCAATGTCTTCACATCTCCCTGCGGGGTAAAGCAATATACTTTTTCTGTGAAAAGATCCAGATCACCTTTTAACATAGTAAGGAATTCCCGATTGTCAGACATGTCCTGCTGCCATTCCAGAATCTGCCTGAGCCAACTGAGCTTTTCCTCTTCTTTATTTATATTTCCGCCGCCTTCTTTATATTTCCAGTGGGCAGCAATACCATATTCGGCAGTCCGATGCATCTCAAACGTTCGGATCTGAATCTCAAACGGAGTGCCTGACGAACCGATGAGTGTGGTGTGAAGGGATTGATACATATTCTCCTTCGGCATGGCGATATAATCTTTAAACCGCCCCGGAATCGGCTTATACATCTCATGGATGACACCAAGTGCTGCATAACAGTCTTTGACTGTCTCGACTTTGATCCTGACAGCAAAAATATCATATATCTGATCTAAAGTCTTATTCTGATTGCGCATCTTTTTATAGATACTGAAAAAATGTTTCACACGACCATCAATCTCCGCCTTGATTCCGGCTTCTTTGATGTGTTTGCTGACTTCTTCCACAATGGAATTGATAAAGGCCTGACGCTCTTCTTTATTGGAGCTTAATTTTTCTTCCAGGTCACGATATACTTCCGGCTGCAGGTAACGGAGGGACAGATCATCCAACTCTATCTTGATTTTGGAGATACCAAGACGATGGGCGATCGGTGCATAAATATCCATGGTTTCTCTGGCCTTTTCTTTCTGCTTCTCCGGCTTCATGTACTGGAGCGTCCGCATATTGTGCAGACGGTCGGCCAGCTTGATCAAAATCACCCTGATGTCCTTTGCCATAGCAAGAAACATCTTTCTGAGATTCTCCGCCTGCAGATCCATCTTATCCTGAGAATAAGAAAGCTGCCCCAACTTGGTAACACCATCTACCAGCAGAGCAACCTCTTCATTAAACTCTCTGGTGATATCTTCAAGGGTGTATGTGGTATCTTCTACCACATCATGAAGAATTCCGGCAACGATCGTCTCTTTATCAAGCTCCAGTTCTGCCAGTATCATAGCGACACATAAGGGATGTATAATATAAGGTTCCCCTGACTTTCTCTTCTGTTCTTTATGAGCATTATTTGCAAGATGATATGCCTTTTCCACCATAGAAAGATCCGTTGACGGGTGATATTCACGAATTGCCTTTATCAACTTGTCGTATAAAATCTCCGGATCTGTAAAATCTTTTGGCTGACTGATTTCTTTTTGTGTTCTGCTTATTCTTGTTTTCTGGGCATCCATAATATCTCACCACACTTCTTAAGTCTAAAATTAGAATTAATTGTACACCAAAACTTCATATTATGCAAGACGATTAAAAAGAGCCCACCGTTCTGACAGGACAGAACGTGCAGGCTTTTCCTATCATTTTCTAATATTCACTTTTTTTAGCTTCACAGTAAATACAGCGGTACACTCTGTTTTCTCTGTCTGTGAGTTTGAAAACATGATCAAGTTCTCTTTCCACAGATGTGATACATCTCGGATTTTTGCAACGGATAATGTTTGTGATTCGCTCCGGAAGTTCCACGTGTTCTTTCTTAACCATCTTTCCGTCTTTAATGTAACACACGGTGATATTCGGATCGATATAACCCAGTACATCCAGATTCAGATCCAGATTATCTGCAATCTTAATGATATCTTTCTTGCCCATCTTATTGCTCACTGCATTTTTGATAATGGCAACACTGCAGTCCAGACGATCTAATCCAAGATATTTATAGATTTCCATACTCTTTCCTGCTTTGATATGATCCAGCACAATACCATTTTTAATACTATCAATTTTCATCTGCACTCACCCCCAACATTGTCATGATCAACGCCATTCTGACATATTTTCCATAAAGGGCCTGTTTGAAATAGCAGGCTCTCGGATCATCATCCACTTTCGTGGAAATCTCATTCACTCTTGGCAGCGGATGCATGATGCACAAATCTTCTTTTGCTGTCTCCATTTTCTTTTCATCGAGAATAAAACTGTCTTTCAGACGCACGTAATCAGCTTCATTAAAGAATCTTTCTTTCTGAACTCTGGTCATATAAAGAATGTCCAGTTCCGGCATAACTTCTTCCATTGTTCTGACTTCTTTATATGTAATATTATTCCGTTCAAAAACATCTTTGATAATGTATTCCGGCAGGCGTAATTCTTCCGGGGAAATCATCACAAAAGTCACATTCTCATAACGAGACATGGCCTTGATCAGAGAATGCACCGTACGACCAAACTTAAGGTCACCGCACATACCGATCGTCAGATTATCCAATCTTCCTTTTTCTCTTTTAATTGTCATGAGGTCTGTCAGTGTCTGGGTCGGATGGTTATGTCCACCATCACCGGCATTGATGATTGGAACATCCACTTTTCTGGAGGCCACATAAGGAGCACCTTCCTTCGGATGACGCATCGCAATAATATCTGCATATCCTGCCACTACACGAACCGTGTCAGAAACTGTCTCTCCCTTGGCTGCAGAAGAAGAATCAGCCGAAGAAAAACCAAGTACATTACCACCAAGCTCCATCATGGCAGCTTCAAAACTCAAACGTGTTCGTGTACTTGGTTCAAAAAATAAAGTTGCAAGCTTTTTATGTTTACATACTTCCTGATATTTTTCTTTGTGAAGAATGATATCATCTGCCAGTTCCAGCAATTGATCAATTTCTTCCACAGATAAGTCCATCGGGTCAATTAAATGTTTCATGAGAACCTCCTTTTTTCATCTCAGAGCAGATCACCTGACCCACTCTGTTTACCTGTGTCAACTATACATTTTTCATTCATGCATGTCAAGAATTCTATAAGTGATTTCATAATTTTAATTCCGATAAAATGCCACACCCTTGTCCAGAAGAAAAGCCGGGCGATAGGATAATTTGGCCTTTCGAAGCCCCTCATCTCCCACATCATCTTCCCGGTTGACATATTTACAATCTGCCGCTTCATGAATCAGAAATTGCTGATTGATGATGGCATAGGCTCCCGGTACATCTGAAAAGGCTTTCTCAATATGCACACAAAACGTATCAGAAGCAATTTTTTCACCGACAGAAAAGGCGACCACTCTGCCATCTGCCCGAATCAATCCTGCTTTTAATCCCAACATTTCTCTTTCGGTAAGAGCATGTTCTGCCACACAGATTTCCGCATGTTTTTCCAGATCCTGGGAACTGCAATTTTCTTTTTTCCAGAGACGAAGCAATTCAAGACACTCACTAAGATTGTCATCGTTCACATTTTCATAAGACCAATCATAAGTCTTTTTAAATTTATTTACATGATTCTTTTTGCCATGATATTTTCTTCCCTTAAGTTCCATAAGGGCCTGGGTTTCATATATATAATCCGACAGATCCCGGTCAAATTCAGTCACAAATTCTCCTGGATAATTCTGATTCAGATATTCTTCAATTTCTCTTGTCACGCTGTGGAAAACCAGAGGAATCTGATGTTCCATGCAATATTCCTTTATCTTCCCAATCGCTTTTCGGGGATCTGCCGCTCCAATTGGAAAAGAAAAGCTGACCCTTTCTTCGTTGGATTTAAAAATGATCATATCATCACATTCGGCAAATTCCATCTGATAATCATTTCTCCAGAGATAGATTGATGCAAAGGCCATGTCGCAGCTTCTGGAATCGATCTGTCTTAAATAACTGTCAATTAATTGTTTGTCTTCGGCCCTCACAGTCTTAAACTCCATAAAAATATAACCTCTTTTCAAATTAGGACAGTTACACTACAAAACCACAGCATCATCGAAATGATGCCATGGTTTTTATGTAACATAACTTATGCCAGTTCTTTTTCCAGTGAAGCACGGATTGCTTTAATAAAATCTTCACTGTTCACTGTATTTACATTTTCGAGAGTTGTAATCAATGCCAGATCCTTTGTCATTGTTCCACTCTCAATAGTGTCTATTGTTGCTTTTTCCAGTTTATCTGCAAAATCAACCAATTCCGGAATGTTGTCCAGTTTTCCTCTCTTTCTAAGGGCTCCGGACCATGCAAAGATAGTAGCCACAGAGTTTGTAGAGGTTTCTTCTCCTTTGAGATGTTTATAATAGTGTCTCTGAACAGTTCCGTGAGCGGCCTCATATTCTGTGGTTCCATCCGGAGCTACCAGAACGGAAGTCATCATGGCAAGAGATCCAAAAGCTGTGGCCACCATATCGCTCATCACATCTCCGTCATAGTTTTTGCAGGCCCAGATATATCCGCCTTCAGAACGAATGACTCTGGCAACCGCATCATCAATGAGAGTATAGAAATATTCTATACCGGCTGCATCAAATTTCTCTTTATATTCTGCATCAAAGATTTCCTGGAAAATATCTTTAAATGTATGGTCGTATTTCTTGGAAATGGTGTCTTTTGTGGCAAACCATAAATCCTGCTCTGTTTCCAGTGCATAATTGAAACAGGATCTTGCAAAGCTTTCGATGGAGCTTTCCAGGTTATGCATACCCTGAAGAATTCCAGGACCATCAAATTCATGAATCAGTTCTCTCATTTCTGTTCCGTCTTCAGCAGTAAAGACAAGTTCTGCTTTTCCCGCACCCGGAACTTTCATATCTGTCGCTTTGTACACATCACCGTAAGCATGTCTTGCAATGGTAATTGGTTTTTTCCATGTCTTGACCGTAGGCTCAATTCCTTTCACCACGATAGGAGCACGAAAAACAGTTCCGTCTAAAATCGCACGAATTGTTCCATTTGGGCTTTTGTACATTTCTTTCAGATTATACTCTTTCACTCTCGCTGCATTCGGTGTGATCGTAGCACATTTCACCGCTACTCCATATTTTTTTGCAGCCAGTGCAGAATCAATCGTCACCTGATCATTTGTTTCATCTCTATATTCCAGACCAAGATCATAATATTCTGTCTTTAAATCAATAAACGGGAGAAGGAGTTCATCCTTGATCATTTTCCAAAGTATTCTGGTCATCTCGTCCCCATCCATCTCTACCAGAGGGGTCATCATTTTAATTTTATCCATAATCGTCTCCTTTCATATTCTGGGTTAACACATCACTAGCTATTATATAGTAACCTACATAGAAAATGCAAGTTTTTTACTGCAATAATTCATCACTATCCAAAATAATTGTAAAAGGACCGTCATTTACCAGTTCTACTTTCATATCTGAACCAAAGGATCCATGTTCTACTTTCGAAATTCTTTTTTTGCATTCCTCAATAAATAACTCATACATTTCTTCCGCCGTTTTAGGATTACCTGCCTTGATAAAGCTTGGTCTTCTGCCTTTTTTGCAATCAGCAAGCAGTGTAAACTGTGATACAACAAGGATTTCACCCTGTACATCTTCAATGGAGAGGTTTGTTTTTCCATTTTCATCCTGAAAAATCCGAAGATCAATCATCTTCTTCACTATCTTTTTCATGATTTCCTCTGTATCTCCTTCGGCAACTCCCAGCAAAACCATGTAACCTTCCCCAATCGCTCCCACTGTCTTTTCATCAATTGATACCGATGCCCGTGAAACTCTTTGTATTACTGCCTTCATTTATCCTCCATTCTGCTTCCTCAGCAATCACTATCTTGATTTTACACCCACATCAAAGATTGACTATAACATATTTATCCGAATGCTACAATCACCAAAATCGATAAAAAGCATAGAATGTTGTATCAAGAAAGGGAGTTTTTTTATGAATCAGAAACTGGAAGCTGCATTGAATCTTTCCCTCTCTCTGCCGGAACAGGAACGTCTTAAAAATCCGGTTCTTCGTTCCGGCTATGACCCGGAAACAAAAAACTGGAAATTAATTCTCCTCTACACAGGTTCTCTGGAAAATGTACAGGCAAATGTACCTTTTCAGTCCATTTCCCTTCTTGGCAATTATGCTATTATCACAATTGCAACTGATCGGATTCCTGATCTTCTTCCTTTCCCGGAAATTCTTTTTCTGGAACTTCCCCGCCCTCTTTATCTGGATGCAATTACCGGTATTGAAGCCTCCTGCTTTTCTGGTCGCCCCTTTTTGCCGGTTGAGGAATCTGTCAGATCAGATCATTTCTCCTCTGATTCCTTTTCAGCTGGCGAACTGACAGGAAAAGGTACTGTCATCGCTATTTTGGATTCTGGTGTAGATTATAAACACCCTGATTTCTGCACGATTTCCAGCCAATCCCGAATCATCAGTTACTGGGATCAGACTCTTCCCTACGATGGTTCCAATTCTTATAAAATGGGAATGATCTTTTCCAACGAAGATCTGAATGCTCTGATCAGTGGCAGAATTCTGTCCCCCGCTCCTTCCACCGACTCTTCCGGACACGGAACTCACATTGCAGGCATCTGTGCAGGAAACGGAAGAAACAGTAACGGAAAAAATCATGGTGCTGCCCCGGAAGCTTCTCTCCTGGTCGTGAAACTGAAAAATGATGCCAACTCGGTTTATACCGATTACGCTAATCTCATGATGGCCATTGATTATGTTGTGAAATATGCTTCTGCCCAAGGTCTTCCATTGACCATCAACATCAGTTACGGGTCCAATGACGGCTCTCATGATGGCAACGGATTGATGGAACGTTTTATCAGTAATTGTATTTTTTATGGCAAAAACACCGTTGTCGTTGCCACAGGAAATGAAGGATTAAGCCGCCGTCACAGTCAGATTACCGTTCCTTCCGGTCAAAGAACTTCCGTTCCCTTCAGCGTTGCTCCCGGAGAAACCTCCCTCTATCTGCAACTTTGGAAATATCCTTCCGATTCCTTTTCCTACGAGCTGTTTCTTCCTGGTCTTCGCAGCCATATCACAATCCCGGAAAGTCCGGGAATATACAGCTATATACTGGGAAATCATAAAATCGGACTGATCATCAGTGAGCCAACTCCTTATCAGCCATTACAGGAGGTCTTTTTTTCCATCATCCCTTCTCCTGGAAATATTACATTAAGTCCGGGAACCTGGCAGCTTTCCATACATTCTGTTAATACCGTTAACGGCAGAGCAAATCTCTGGCTGCCTTCGAAAGAAGCCACCAATTCAGCCACCGGTTTCTTAAATCCGTCTACCGACATGACCTTTACCATACCCTCCACAGCAGCAAATGTCCTCAGTGTCAGCGGTTATGACAGCAGTACTGACGTCTTTGCTTCATTTTCCGGCAAAGGATTCTCCAATCAACAAAATACCAAACCGGATCTCACAGCTCCTGCTGTCAACATTTTAAGTACTGCTCCTGGTGGTGGATACAGTATCCGTACCGGGACATCCATGGCTGCCCCTTTTGTTTCCGGAGCCTCTTCTCTCCTGATGGAATATGGTATCGTTCTTGGAAATGACCCCTTTTTGTACGGAGAAAAAATAAAGGCCCTGCTCTGGAGAGGAGCAAGGCCACTACCCGCATTTACAGAATATCCAAATGACTCTGTAGGCTGGGGTGCATTATGTTATTTGTTATCAATGACATCACTCATGTCGTAAAGTCCTGCCGGTTTTCCTGCCAGATAAATGGCTGCTTCAATGGCTCCTTTTCCAAACACTGCTCTGGAATATGCCGTGTGTTTAAACTCAATCACTTCATCGGTTCCCGCAAAAATAATCTCATGTTCACCGACGATGGTTCCGCCTCGCACTGCGGAGATACCGATCTCATCTGCCGGTCTCTGCATACGACGCTCACTGCGGTCATACACATATTCATATCTGCCCTCACAGGCTTCATTGATTGAATCTGCCAGTGCAAGGGCTGTTCCTGATGGAGCATCCAGCTTTCTTCTGTGATGTTTCTCCACAATGTCAATATCAAAGCCGGCATCTCCCAGAATCTGTGCTGCGGTTTTTACCATTTTTAATAAAGTATTGACACCAAGAGACATATTGGCAGAACGAAGAATGGCAACCTTTTTGCTGCATTCTGCCAGACGAGTAAGCTGTTCTTCACTTAAGCCTGTCGTACACTCCACCAGTGGAATCTGTTTTTCCACCGCATAATCGAGAACAGCGTCTACGGCTACCGCTGCAGAGAAATCAATAATCACGTCAACATCCACATTCACATCAGAAAGAGAGGTGAACATCGGAAAATCTCTGGCATCGGTCGATATCACATCGACACCTGCCGCAACCTCCACCTCATTCATATTTTTTATCAAATCACAGATGACATGGCCCATATAACCATTACACCCGTACATCATTACTTTTGTCATAGCATACTCCTCTGATTACTGAAGGATTCCAACTTCAATCATTGCTTTTCTCAGACGTTCTGTATTTGCCTCTTCCATCTCTGTGAGAGGACGTCTTAAATGTGGTCCGCAGATTCCCATAAGTTCCAGTGCTTTTTTAACCGGAATCGGATTCACTTCACAGAAGAGAGCATGAATCAGTTCCAGATATTTCAGCTGTAATTCGCGGCTCTTTTCCACATTGCCAGCCATATATTCCGCACAAATATTATGGGTATCTTCCGGTACAACATTGGAAAGAACAGAAATCACACCTTTTGCGCCCAGAGACATCATCGGAACAATCATATCATCATTACCGGAATATACATCGATATCTCCCTGTGTGTCATACATCAGCTGTGCCATATAAGAGATATCCCCTGTTGCATCTTTCATACCAACGATATTATCCACATGTTTTGCCAGGTATGCCATGGTTTTTGTCTCAATCTTACATCCGGTACGGCTCGGAACATTATATAAAATCAGTGGAAGATTGGTATGTCTTGCCACATAAGAATAGTGATCAATAAGACCTTTCTGTGTTGCTTTATTATAATATGGCGTTACCACGAGCGCAGCATCGGCTCCAGCCATTTCCGCCTCTCTTGTAAGGAATGATGCAGTGCGGGAACAGTTGGATCCTGTACCTGCAATAACCGGAACTCTTTTGTTTACGCGGTTGACACAATAACGAATTGCAGCAATGTGTTCTTCATGATTCAAAGTGGAAGCCTCTCCGGTTGTACCACATACAATAATCGCATCCGTCTTATTCTCCACCTGAAAATCAATCAGTTTTCCAAAACTCTCATAATCAATATTATAATTCTCGTCAAATGGTGTTGCGATCGCCACACCGGCTCCTGTAAAAATTGCCATTTTACATCCTTCCTTTCTTCATTATCCTTAAAGTTTGGTTAGTATATTGTATGTCGATACTGCCCTCCATCTCTGATCACAGCCAAAGCTTCTATTTCAGTATTTCGGGACTCTGTTCCTTTTCTGTGTGAATGGAATAGACACAGTCTGCAATCTCCAGCATTCCTTCCGGCAGATTACGTCCGGTAAGAATCAGATCCATCGTGTCATTCTTAACCTCAATTAAATTCTTTAAATCATCAAAGGAAATAATATCATAATCAATCAGTCCGAATATTTCATCCAGGATTAACAAATCACATTGCCCGGTATCCAATACCTTTCTGGCATAGCTTAGAGCCGTTTTGATATTGTAAAATTGCTCCTGTCTTTCTTCCGGACTCAAATCGGAATATCCACATGCTGCTTTCTCAAAACGAAATATCTGTAATTCCGGTTCCAGCTTCTTCAGAAAATCCAGCGTATCTGAATGTTTTCTTTTCAAAAACTGAACCATGATAACCTGCTTTCCGACTCCGGCGGCCCGAATTCCCAGACCCAAAGCAGCTGTTGTTTTTCCTCTTCCTTCTCCACAATAAACTTGTATACTTCCGTCCATATCCTGACCTTTCATCTTGAATGCAAGCCTGCTCCAGCAGACTTGGGCGAAATTATCATCGAGCATGATGCAACAATATCTTATGGCTCATCATACCATGTTTTTTCTTAAAAATCCATACCGAATAATCTTACCTCTTCATCCCGACCCAGAACCTGGAATCCATCGTATCCCTGTTCTTCCAGTTTATTGAGGAATTTACCCAGTTTTTTCGGTTTTACATACAGTGCCGTTGCATAGGTATCCCGCAGTGTTTCTGCATGAGCAATAGCTTCTTCAATCTGATCTTCTTCATAGAGCAGAACCACTTTTTTCTTTTTATCCTGCAGACGGGCTTTTTTCTCCATCAGAATGCTGAATATTCTCTCAAATCCAATGGAAAATCCAACAGCTGGAATCTGTTCTTTCACAAACTTTCCGATTAGATTATCATATCTTCCTCCTCCGGCGATGGAGCTGTTAAAGTCCAGAGATTCAATCTCAAAGACTGTTCCGGTATAATATCCCTGACCACGAACCAGAGTCATATCATATTCCACAGTATATTTTCCTCCGGAAAGCCGATTGGATGTATCAATAATATGAGTGAGAGAATCAATGTATTCCTTATTATCACAGATCGTTCTGACATAATCTAATGTAAATGGAGCATTATCCAGCAGAACCATAAAATCCGCAATTACTTTTGAATCAAATCCCTTTTCGGTCAGTTCTTTCTCAACACCAGCTGCCTGAATCTTATTTAATTTATCAAAGGAAATGCAGACACTGTCCAGCTGATCTTCCTGGAAACCGGTGGATAAAAGAATCTCTTTTAAAATTCTTCTGTCATTTACTTTAATCTTAAAGTTATCAATACCGATATTCAGCAATGCTTTAGCTGTTGTGTGAATCAGCTCAATCTCACAGTTGGAGGATTCTGAACCGAGAATATCAATATCACACTGCATAAACTCTCTGAGACGTCCTTTCTGAGGGCGTTCCGCACGATATACTTTATCAATCTGAATCACCTTAAACGGATTCGGCAAAGAAGCTCTGTTGTTGGCATAATAACGGCTGAGAGGCAAGGTAAGATCATATCGCAAGCCCATATCTGCGATCTGATCCGGATTCCCGGTTTCAATCGCTTTCTTCAACTTCTCGCCACGTTTCATAATCTTAAAGATCAGGTTCAGATTATCTCCGCCTTCACTTTTATCCAGATTTTCAATATCTTCAATAATCGGGGTAAAAATCCTCTGAAAACCACAGTTTTCATAAGTCTCACATATTTTCTTCTGAAGATAATCTCTGAGCTCCGCCTGCGCCGGCAGATAATCATTGGTTCCTTTTACTGGTGTAACTTTCATAATACTATCCTTTCTGAATATAAGGTAATTGTAACGAATAAACAGTGAAAAAGGACCACTCTGTCGAGCAGTCCCCTCTAACCATTAACCTATATTTCCGGAATCAGCAACTTTCTGATCCAGACTCATACCGTCATCACAATACTCCATCTTATTGACAGAGACTTCATATGCAATACGGTTGATTACATTATCTTCACTGATTTTCTTTTGATATTCTCTGCTTTGGATTCTTCCCCATATCTGGATTCTGCTTCCCACCGGAAGCTTACCGGCATATCTGGCATTTCTTCCCCAGCAGATACATGGAATATAATCCGACTTACTATATGCCCGATTCACCGCCAGCAAAACATCGGCTATCTCTCTTCCAAGAGGTGTTGTCCTGTATACCGGTTCCTTACAGATATATCCATCAAGAAAAATCGTATTCGGCTTGCGATTGTCCAGGAGATCCAACAATTCCAATTCTCTCACAAACAAAGAGAGAACCAGATGATTTCGATTATTCTCATGCTTATTATAAGATCGGAACTGGCCTTTCGCTTCCATGAATCGTCCAATATAGGATTGACTGACGTCAATCAACCGCTCTGAAACAAGCAAAGGAATCGTATCACTTGAATGACTGAGTCTGCTCACCTTCAGCTTCACCATATAAAATCCTTCTCCGAAAACCTCATGGCTAAATTCAAAATCGGAAATAATCTCTCCAGCGACAACCGCCTGGTTATTT
>JAQYIU010000036.1 GCA_028721415.1 Lachnospiraceae bacterium
ATTTAGGGCCGATTCATCCTTTATCTTTTTAATTGGTAAAATTCCTGTAATATATGCTAATGCCAAAAAGAATTTGGATTCTTCTGACTTAAACAATGAGTGGAGGAATTGCAGATATTGATGAACCAATTCTTTATCTTCGCTATTTCGAATCACACAATCCCATTCATCAATGATGATAACAAAGGGAATTCCGGTAATAGAATAAATCTCATGTATTAATAAATACAAATCTTTACCGTAATTTAAAGAGTTACCATATACCTTCTGAAAATCTTCACAAACCCTCTCGTGAATGGATTCAATCAAATCTTCTTTATGAAAATCCCATACCGAGGATATATCAAGATGAAGTACATTATACTGATTCAAATATTTCTTATAATCTGGATCAGAGGTAATTTTTGTCCCAGCAAATAACTTTGCGGAATCACTTCCACGACTGTAGTAGGCATCAATCATGCCTGCAGCATGAGATTTGCCAAATCGTCTGGCGTGGCTTACGGCAATACATTTATCCTCTGTTGACAATCTTTTGTTCAGTTCTTCCAACAATCCTGTTTTATCGATATAAATCCTACTGTTTCTTGCCTGTGCAAAACTCATATTGTCTGGATTAAAATATACTCCCATTTTTTCACCCCATTTCTTATTATTTTCTATTATATCTTCCCAAGAGATACGTGACAAGTGAAAAAGTATAAAACTCAGGATATCTATATGTTGTCAAATGTGTTCCCAGGTCTTCAAGATGGATTGGGTGATGCTATCCATCGTCCTCTTATGTCTCATCGCCGTAGGACTATATAAATGTATTACCTGGCTGGAAAAACGATTTCAGGATGATAAATGATAAAAAAATGGAGCTGACGCCCAACATAATGAGGCGCAGCTCCAAAACTGATATTACTGATCAAAGGACCAGGATCCGTCATCGTTTTTCACACCGCCGATGACATCATTTCCACTTACGGAAACCAGGACATCCGTTGAAGAAATATCTTCTCCTTCTACAGAAAAATCATAATATTCATAATCACCGACAGTCACCATACCCTGATAAGAGTATTCCGCATCGGCACCATAATAATCCTGAGCCAGATCCATAGCATCATCCTGAGAAATACTGTCTGTCTCTTCTTCCACTTCTGTCTCTTCCGTAGTTTCCTCTGTCGTTTCCATAACTTCTTCTGTTGTCATTTCCGTACTTTCTTCCATCTCTTCGGTATTTTCATCAAATTCATCCCCGGCTTCTTCCAATACCTGGAAGTCTTTTACAGAATAAGCGAATGCATTCTCTTCTCCATCATAAGAAGATTGGGTAAGGATAATCTGGTATGCTCCTTCCACCTGATCTGTTTCGGAATCACGTAATTCTGTCATAAGAACATAATCGCCTCCATCTTCCTCACAGATTGTAATATACGGCTGTAATGTCCCCACATCGCCTCTTAAAAAACCATATGCTTCATTCTCTTCATCATAGGTAGCATACGTATCATCATCACTTAACTCAGGAAATTCCAGATTACCGGTTCCGTAAGCATCATACATGGCAGAAGCATACATATTTACAGTCTCCTCATCAAGATAAAGATACTGATTGTCCGTATCTATGGAATAATCTTTTACATAATCATCCATCAGAGAAGAGAGGACTGCCATGGAGAACCAGAAGGAGTCTTCTTCTCCTTCTTCGGAGTCTTCAGAATAATATGGAAGTCCTTTGGAATAAGACTCTACCATCAATGCTTCCAGCGGATAGATCATATTACCGAAATCATCCGGCAAAGTCACTTCCTCATCTACATAATCTGCATCTGTATTCTGTCCGGCAGATTCTTTCTTGGCTGATGTGGTGGATTCTTCCTGGCTCTGTTTATTATCTGCTGCTTCTTCTTTTTTTCCACAACCAGCCATGGTCATGGTCATGGTTCCTGCAAGAACAATCGCTGCCGCACGTTTGAGTTTATTCAAATACATAGTTTCATTCCTTTCTTTTTCTGAAATATTGACACTAAACAGGAGAAGCCCCGTTTTTCATGAGTAAAATCATATCGCAATTATTTCTAAAAGTAAATAACATCTTTCTTTCACTTTATAACACAATCTTATTAAAAAATCATTAAACACTTACATTGTTCCTGATTTTTCCAGATAATTCAACTATTCTGAAATATCATAATCCTTTTCTCGGAAAAAGTTCACAATGTCTTTTCGCTGTCCCTGAAGCGAGCCCTGAGCAAAAAATGGTTTGCCGCCGCCGCGTCCTGACAACACTTCATTCATCTCTTTCACCAGCGCACGCACATCGCCATCTCTTTCCCCCACTGCGTATTTATATCCACCATTATCATCTCCGGACACCAGAACACAGATTCCTGTACATTGATTTAAAATGGCATCGGCACATTTTCTGATTTCCGAAGCTTCCAGCTGCTCCGCAAATACAAGGACATTTTCTTTTCCCTGACATTGTTTTGCCACCATCTCATATTTTTGATTCTGCAATTGGAGGAGCTTTCCCTTCAACTGATAGATTTCTTCCTGAAGATGCTCGACAGCAGTCAGAGTTTCTTCAGGTTTTACAGATAATGCCACCGCAATACGACTATTCTCCTTATAGTGTATATTCAGAAATTCAAAAGCTTTTTGACCTGCAAGCATCTCAATTCGAACACCGTCTCTGAACTTTCTGGAAGATATCAACTTTACCAGCCCAATTTCACCTGCTGTGTCCACATGAGTCCCACAACAGGCACAAAGATCAGCTCCCGGGAATTCTACCAGCCGGACTTCTCCTGTCAGTTCCTTTTTACTTCGATATGGAATATCCTGTCTCTCCCCTTCGGAAGGATAAAATATATGGATACTATGATTTTCCCATATATAGTCATTGGCTATCTTCTCGATTTCTTCTACCTGTCCTTTTTCCAGCATGCCATTAAAATCAATAGTGATCACTTCTTCCCCCATATGGAACCCCACATTATCGTATCCATATTTTTCATGAATCAGGCCACTGATGATATGTTCTCCGGAATGCTGTTGCATGAGTGTAAAACGTCGCTTCCAATCAATCACTCCCCTGACAATATCTCCCTCATCCAGAGAACGATCGACATAATGACGAATTTCTTCTCCCTCGTACTGGACATCCAGCACACTCGCTGCTCCAAGAGTTCCCTTATCTGACGGCTGTCCACCTCCTTCTGGATAAAAAGCGGTCTGATCAAGAATTACATAGCATCCTTTTTCATCGTTTCCAACATATGATATCTTTGCTTCAAATTCTTTTTGGTATACATCTTCATAAAAAAGTCTTTTGGTCACCATTAATTTCTCCTCTTTCCATCGCAAATCCGGTATGAGATTCATGCACAGGCTTTATCCCTTCAAACACGAAAGAATCCCGTAAAACGAGATTCTTTCTTTCGTACTGTCATTATTCGTTATCCTGCATGATATATAATGTGAGACTTCCTTCCGGATTCTGAACCTGCATCTGATAATCGGTAAATTCTTTAATACCTTCTTTATCCTGATATACTTTATATCCATCATGTTCAAACAGATTGAAATAAACGCCCTTTGGAACTTCAAAGGTATATTTCTTCTCGTTATCTCCATCATAGTCATAATATACATAACATTTTCTTGTTTCTGTGATTTTCTTTAAATCTTTATAGAACTGAGGAACTTTCTCATCTCCGTCAAATTCCACTGTATAACTGAAGAACTCTTCACCATCACAGGATTCTGTTTCTGTGGTGACAAGGAGAGAGTCTCTATCCAGAGTAATACTCTTGTCAATCTGCGTTCCGACATCAAATCCAAAAAGACTGGTGTAGAGATCTCCATCCTGCACTTCATAGGTAGCATCAATTTTAATAAAATTGCCACTCTCTTTTTGATTTTTGATCTTTTCATCACCGGATGCCTGGAATACATTTCCCTCAATCTCAGGGAGACAGATATCCTCATAATCGCTGCCAATCAATGCATAGTTCTGCACAAACTTCTCATCATAACGATATACGGTTCGATTCTTGATGACTTCTTTATAATCGTCTTCCGAGCCTTCTTTTTTCAAATAGGAATAGTAATCCCCATCTTTTGCCATCTTCACAAACCGGGTTGTCTTGTAATCTTCGCCTTCCACCAGATGAGAATAATCACAGGTGATCAGAACATTCTCATGGTCTGCCAGAAGTTTTTCCATCGTATTAGCACCATTAATCTGGGAAATATAATCTGTCCTCTTTTTATTACTGCGGAAAATATATCCACAGCCAATCAATATGATTAATCCGGTCAGACAGAGGCTGATACCCAGCACTTTCCAAAACCATGGCTTCTTACGCCCGGATCTGCTTTTCTTTGTCTTCTCAAGATCATATCCCTGATACCTCTTGACTTTTTTGGCATTGGCATCCGATTGTGCAGAAGACAAATCTGCTTCTTTTTTTATCATAATATCATTATCCGACATGTATTCGCTCCTTCCTGCAATATCTCACCTATTATAATCCAATATCCCGGTATATTTCAAGTAATTTCCCGGTCTTTTAACTTAAAATGCATGATTATTGTACATTTTTCATCAACATATAAGTGAGTGCATTGGTCTGATTCTCTTTTTTCTCTTCTTCTGTCAGAGGGCGAATCACTTTTGCCGGTGATCCTAAAGCCAACATTCCATCGGGAATTTCTGTACCTTGTGTAACCAGACTTCCCGCTCCGATGATACAATCATTCCCGATTTTGGCACCATTCATCACAATGGCTCCCATACCAATCACAGTGTTATGTCCAATGGAACATCCATGAATCACTGCATTATGACCAACAGTCGCACTGTTGCCGATTGAACACGGATACCCCTGATCTGCATGAACCACAACACCATCCTGAATATTAGAACCGCATCCAATGGTAATCGGTGCGAGATCCCCACGAATTACTGCATTATACCAGACGGAACTCTCGTCTCCCACCGTAACATTACCAATCACGACTGCTCCTTCTGCTACCCATGCATTCCCCTGTATATCTGCATTTTTAATATAAGACATTGTATACCTCTCATTCCTCTGTTCTTTTGTTATCAGTTACTTTACTGCTCCACGCACTTTGGGAAGATGTATCTTCTCTCTGAGATGATATCATGGTTTTCCCCATATGTCTAACCGGAAATCTTTACTGTCCGGAAGCATTAGCCATAAAGAAATCAAATGTCAGCTGATCCGTTTCCGGCAGCCCTTTTAAGATTCCCAATTCGACCATCTTATCAACATTCGTTTTGCTGACTTTTGCCATATTCCGGAAATTATCCAGCGAAGTAAATGGACCATGTTTTGCGGCTTCTTCAATCTGTTCACAGGCTTTGTCTCCCAGTCCTTCAATACTGGATAACGGCGGCATGATCTTTCCGTCGATAATCTGACATTCTCTAGCTTTCGCTTTATAAATATCGATCGGCAGAAACTCAAAGCCTCTGGCGTACATTTCCTGTGCAATCCGCCCGTCACGGATCGTATCCTGATCTTTTTTCGTCTGCTGATCTTTTGGTGTCCTTGTAAGTTCTTCCAGCGCACTTTCCAGTTTTTCTTTTCCCCTGCACATGATCTCATAGGAAAAGGCAGAAGCACGGATTCCAAAATAGGCAGCATAGTAAGCAAGAGGTTTATGTACCTTAAACCAGGCAACTCTCCAGCCCATCATAACATAAGCCGCCGCATGAGCTTTCGGGAACATGTATTTAATCTTCCGACAGGAGCCGATATACCATTCGGGAACTCCATGGGCAAGCATATCTTCCACCCAGTTATCTTTCAATCCTTTTCCTTTTCGAACGGATTCCATGATCGTAAACGATTCCTCTTTATCAAGTCCCATATTGATCAGATAGGTCATAATATCATCTCGACAACAGATTGCCGTAGAAATCTCTGCCTGACCTGACTCAATGAGGGTCTGGGCATTACCCAGCCACACGTCCGTTCCGTGGGACAGACCGGAAATACGAACCAGATCCGAGAAACATTTCGGATTGGTATCTTTTAACATCTGCATAACAAAATCTGTTCCAAATTCCGGCACACCAAGCGATCCCAGTTCCACTCCGCCGATATCTTCCGGCTTGATTCCAAGAATCTCTGTACCGTGAAATAACTCCATGACTTCCGGATCGTCCAGAGGAATCTCCTGGGCATTTACTCCGGTAAGATCCTCCATCCGACGGATCATGGTCGGATCGTCGTGTCCCAGAATATCAAGTTTCAAAAGGTTGTGGTCAATAGAATGGTATTCAAAATGAGTTGTGATGATATCTGTATTTACGTCATTAGCCGGATGCTGAATCGCCGTAAAATCATAAATCTCATGTTCATGGGGAACAACGATAATACCTCCCGGGTGTTGTCCCGTAGTTCTTTTCACCCCGGTACATCCTTCTGCCAGACGTTCAATCTCACATCGACGTTTGTGAATACCTCGTTCTTCAAAATATTTCATCACATAACCATAGGCAGTTTTTTCTGCCAGGGTTCCGATAGTTCCCGCACGGAAAGCTTTGCCTTCCCCAAAAATAACCTCTACGTATTTGTGAGCTTTTGCCTGATATTCCCCGGAGAAATTAAGGTCAATATCCGGTTCCTTATTTCCTTTAAATCCAAGGAAAGTCTCAAACGGAATGTCGTGTCCTTCTTTTACAAGCTTCGCCCCACAGACCGGACAATCCCGATCCGGCATGTCACAGCCTGACATACCCTTCATGGAATATGGTTTTACATATTCCGAATCAAAATCCACAAAATGGCATTCCGGGCAAATGTAATGGGCAGACAACGGATTTACCTCCGTGATACCTGACATGGTTGCCACAAAGGAGGACCCAACAGAACCACGGGAACCAACCAGATATCCATGATCATTGGAATCCCACACCAGCTTCTGGGCAATGATATACATTACCGCAAATCCATTGGATATAATTGAGTTTAATTCCCTGGTCAATCGCTCTTCCACAATCTCCGGAAGATCCGGTCCATATATTTCATGGGCTTTATCATAACAGATTTTGGTCAGAGTTTCATCGGATTTCGGGATGACCGGAGGACATTTATCGGGATGAATCGGTGATATTTTTTCAATCATATCCGCAATCTTATTTGTATTGGTAATAACCACTTCCCTGGCTTTTTGTTCTCCCAGGTAAGAAAACTCCTCAAGCATCTCCTCCGTAGTCCGAAAATAAAGCGGAGCCTGATTATCCGCATCGGCAAAGCCTTTTCCTGCCATGAGGATTCTTCGGTACTGCTCATCCTCCGGATTCAGGAAATGGACATCACAGGTAGCAACCACAGGCTTATGGTATTGTTCTCCCAGTTCCACGATCTTTCGATTGTAATTCTGTAAATCTTCCACCGTTTTCGCATCGTATTTATCACTCTCAAGCATGAATGCATTATTGCCAATCGGCTGGATTTCCAGATAGTCATAAAAATTCACCAGACGGGCGATTTCTTCTTCACTTTTCCCTTTGATAATCGCCTGAAACAGTTCTCCTGCCTCACAGGCTGAACCAAGAATTAGACCATCCCGGTATTTTTCAATCAGACTTTTTGGCATACGAGGTCTCCGGTTAAAATAGTCAAGATGCGAAGCAGAAACCAGGCGGTTCAGATTGACCCGTCCCGTCTCATTTTTTACCAGAATGATTCCATGATATGCCATGGATTTCTTGATAAGTTCCGGAGAAGAGCTTCCCATCTCATTGAGCTGTGCAACCGTATCCACTCCCTGATCATGGAGCATCTCAATAAAACGCACGAATACTTCCGCCGTCACTCTCGCATCATCCACCGCCCTGTGATGATGCTCCTGTTTGATTCCCAGATATTTACATACCGTGTTTAATTTAAATCGATTGAGTCCTGTCAACAAAAGCCTTGACATCTGTACGGTATCAAGCACTGTAAAATCACAGTCAAACCCCTGTCTTCTGGCATTTTCTTCAATAAAGCTGACATCAAATTCGGCATTATGGGCTACAAGACTAGAGCCTTCACAGAAAGCAAGGAACTCCGGCAAAATCGTCTCGATATCCGCTGCATCTGCCACCATGGCATCATCAATGCTCGTAAGCTCCGTGATTCTCAGCGGAATCGGGCGTCCCGGATTGACAAATACACTGTAATGATCGGTAATCTTACCACCCTGCACTTTCACGGCCCCAATCTCAATAATCGCATCGTGTACCGGGCTGAATCCTGTCGTCTCCAGATCAAATACCACGTAATCATCCAGCAATGTCTGATCTTTGGCATTTACCACCAGTTTTTTTAAATCATCGACAAAATAGCCTTCCACTCCGTATATAATTTTAAATGGCTCGTCCATGGTAATACAGTGATTCGCAATTGGAAATGCCTGCAGTACACCATGGTCTGTGATCGCCAATGCTTTATGTCCCCAGTCTTTGGCTGTCTGAATTACTTTTTTAATATCCACCACACTATCAAGATCACTCATAACTGTGTGAAGATGCAATTCCACTCTCTTATCCAGACTCTTGTCCATCCTTTTTTCGGTAAAATCCGGAATCGGCTTGATTCCTGCAATGGAAGAAAAAGTAAGATCGTGTTCAAAGGTATCCATTCTCGGCATTCCCTTGACTTTATAAAATTTACCTTCTTCGAACTGGTCTAGAAATTCCGGCAACCGATCATTTTTCAGGAATATTTTTCCTACTATGGTATCTGTGAAATCGGTGATCTTAAAGCTTATGATCGTCCGCTCCCGTCTGATTTCCCTGAGTTCCAGACCGATGATCTTTCCACGAATCACAATCTGACCGATTTCATCAATAATCTCTTCAATCGGAACCACTTCTCCGTCACAATCTTTTCCATAAATGATATCCGGATCTTTGGATTTTCGGTTAAAGGAACTAAATTCCTTCCTTCTGGCTCGTTCTTCAAAAAAGTTACCGGAGTAGATCGCTTTCTTTTTCGATTCTTTTTCTCCTTCTTCTTTTTTGCTTCCCGATTTTTCTGCCTCGGCTCTTTCAATCTGATCCATGACCATGCCGACTTCCATATCCAGTTTATGATTTCTCGCTTTATAAAATGCCTGTTTGGCATCATCGGTGAAATCAAAACCCACCTGTATTTCCTTCCCAAACCGATGGGCATACATTTCTTCCAGATACTCTTTTAATTTTCTCGCTTTGTTCTTAGCCAGAAATGAGTCCTCCAGCAGAATGGTCATAATATTTCCTTCAAATCCCCATTCACAATGAAGCATCAGACTGTATTCCACCTGCCCCATTTTGTGAACCTCATACATAATACTGTCCCAGTAATCCTTCGTCAGCTGTTCAAGAGTATAAACGGCAGGTAGTTCATAAGTATCATCAATGGAAAGAAACAGGGACGTTCCACCAAAAAGCTGTGTTTTCAAATCGTATGCAATTTTATTTATCAGTTTTTTTCCTAAAATATGTTCTCCCTTAAGATGCACGATCAGGTGATTCTTCTGCCTCTTCATCACCACTTTGGTCACAATCGTGTTAGAAAGCACATATTTTAAATTATCCGGAATCTGAAAATCCGGAAATACTTCCGGAAATGTTTGTTCCTGTCCCATATTGTCTCCTTAATTTCACATCAATTATTCATATATTTTCAGCTTCGGAATAAACTTTATTAAACTATTATTGGAAGGACTGTTATTTTTGAGTGCAAAAACTAAAATCATTGTTGTAAAAGCAAAAGAATTAATTTACACTGCTCTTTTTATCTGTCTGGCTATCATTTTAATTCTTTTGCTCATTTTCATGTTTGCTCCCGAAGAAAAAACCGTCAAAACCAGCGGTGGGGTCTACACTCCGGGAATCTATACTTCCACGATTGCTCTGGGCGATACTACACTGGATGTCGCAGTCTCTGTGGATGAAAACAGCATTACTTCCGTCAGTCTCACCAATTTAAGCGAAAGCGTGACCGCCATGTATCCTCTACTGGAGCCATCTCTGGAAGATATCAATTCTCAGCTGGAAAATATATCTTCCATCGATGATCTGGAATTAAATTCAGAAAATAAATATACCGGTCTGATTCTTCAGCAAGCCATCAAAAATGCGCTGCAAAAAGCGCAGTCCTGATCTATAAGCCCAGTTTTTCTTTCAGGCGATCTATCTCTGCCATCCATACGGATGGGCTGGCATCACTCGGCATCCGCAAATCTCCTCTAGGAGATACTGCAATAGAACCAACCTTCGGTCCATCCGGCAGACAGGAACGTTTGAAATGCTGTGCAAAAAATCTCCAGCAGAAGGTTCTGAGCCATTTATACAATGTGGCATCATCATATTCATCCCCAAAAGCTTTTTTTGCCAGACGGAAAATCTTCTCCGGAGCAAATCCAAATCGAAGCATGTAGTAAAGATAGAAATCATGAAGTTCATACGGTCCTACCAGATCCTCTGTAATCTGAGAAATCACACCGTCTACCGGAGGAAGCAATTCCGGGCTTACCGGAGTATCAAGTATGTCAAATAACACATCTTTCAGTTCTTCCTGATCCGCTGTATCTGCATAATATCTCACCAGATGTCTTACCAATGTTTTTGGCACAGAACAGTTTACGGCATACATGGACATATGATCTCCGTTATAAGTCGCCCATCCAAGAGCCAGTTCAGACATATCACCGGTTCCTATTACCATACCATTGGTCTGATTGGCAATATCCATGAGAATCTGCGTTCTCTCTCTTGCCTGTGAATTCTCATAAGTCACATCATGAATTTCGCTGTCATGACCAATGTCTGCAAAATGTTGTTCCACTGCTTTATTGATTCGAATCTCCCGGAGAGTTGCCCCCAACTTTCTCGTCAGGGTGACAGCATTGGAGTAGGTTCTGTCCGTAGTTCCAAAACATGGCATAGTCACACAGACAATATTCTCCCGAGGAATCTTCAGCATATCAAAAGCTCTTGCAGTCACCAGCACTGCCAGTGTAGAATCCAAGCCTCCGCTGATTCCAATCACCGCAGACTGACAATTGGTATGGGCGAGTCTTTTCTTAAGTCCCATGGCCTGAATGGTCAAAATCTCATCACATCTCTTATCTCTGTCCTTTTTATCCGATGGAATAAATGGTGTTCTGGAGAAATAGCGTTCAAGCTCTGTCTCTTCCTCATCCAGAGTAAAATATACTCTGTGATATTCCTGCCCCATCTCATCACTGACAAAGGTACTCATCTTTCTCCGGTCTGCTTCCAGTCGCTGCAGATCAATCTCCGCATCAATATATTCATTTTCAAATCGATCGGATTCCGCCAGCATGGAACCATATTCAGAAATCATATTATGTCCGCTGTAAACCAGATCCTGGGTGGACTCTCCTTCCCCGGCGGAGGCATACAGATAAGCACACACCAGTTTTGCAGATTGCGAATTCACCAGATTTCTCCGGTAAGTATCCTTGGTTGTCGTCTCATCACTGGCTGACGGGTTACAGATCACCGTAGCTCCGGCCAATGCATGATAGGTTGACGGTGGCAACGGTACCCACAAATCTTCACAAATTTCACAGCCAAGCACCAGTTCTTCCATGTTCTCACAGCAAAACAGAAGATTCATTCCAAACGGCACTTCCTGTCCACAAAGACGAATTATCTCCACCGCTCTTCTGCCCGGAGTAAAATGTCTCATCTCATAAAATTCAGAATAATTCGGCAGATATTTCTTTGGAACTACCCCAAGAATCTTTCCTTTCTGAATAAATACAGCACAGTTAAACAGATTGTGATTGACCATCAGCGGCATTCCCACCACGATCACCATATCCATATTTTCCGTATCCTTTAAAAGAATCTCCAGCTGTTTCTTCGTTTCTGTGAGCAAAGGATTCTGCCAGAACAGATCACTGCAGGTATAGGCAGAAAGTACCAGTTCCGGAAGGACAAGCACTTTCACTCCTCTTTCTTCCGCCTTCTTTACAGTTTCCATGACTCTTTCTCTATTGTAAACCGGATCAGCAACTTTCACATTAACAGAAGCAGCTGCCACCCGCAAAAATCCATCTTTCATTTTCTCTTTCCTTTCCTGTTTTCTTTTTCATTTGTATAAGTAGTTTATCCTTTATTCAAAGTATATACTACAATTTACCCTGTTTCAACAGAAAAAAGGGAAGCCCGCCTTCCAGTCTTCCCTTTTGTAAAATTACTATATATAGTTCTCTTTTCCCGTCTTCTTATTCCAGGAAATCCTTCAGCTTTCTGCTGCGGCTCGGATGTCTGAGTTTACGAAGGGCTTTCGCCTCAATCTGACGGATACGCTCTCTGGTTACGTTAAACTCCTTACCAACCTCTTCCAGGGTTCTTGTCTTTCCATCATCCAATCCAAAACGAAGCTTGATAACGTTACGCTCCCTTTCTGTAAGGGATGCCATCGCCACTTCCAACTCTTCTTTCAACATGGAGAAGGAAGCGGAATCCACTGGAGAGAGAAGTGACTCATCTTCAATAAAATCACCAAGCTGGCTGTCCTCTTCTTCACCGATCGGAGTGTCGAGGGAAACCGGATCTCTGGAGGTCTTTAAGATCTCATCGATCTTGGCTACCGGCATATTCATCTTCTTGGCAATCTCTTCATTGGTTGGTTCTCTTCCCAGTTCCTGCAAAAGCATTCTGGAAGTACGTAATGTTTTATTGATAGTCTCTACCATATGTACCGGCACACGAATTGTCTTTGCCGTATCGGCAATTCCTCTGGTGATTGCCTGACGGATCCACCATGTAGAATAGGTACTGAACTTGTTACCCTTTTTATAATCAAACTTTTCAACGGCTTTCATGAGCCCCATATTTCCTTCCTGAATCAGATCAAGGAAGGACATTCCTCTGCCCACATACTTTTTAGCAATACTGACAACCAGTCTCAGATTGGCCTCGATCAGCTGCTTTCTGGCCTGCTCATCTCCCTTTTCAATACGCTGGGCAAGAAAAACTTCTTCTTCTGCGGTAAGAAGAGGGATATTACCAATCTCTTTTAAGTACATACGAACCGGATCTTCCAGGCTGACACCTTCGAGAATATCTGTATCGTCAATGAGCTCTACTTCTTCAGCATCATCATCGATAAAGTTATCATCTGCATCTTCTTCACTGGTATTCAGGACGTCAACTCCCTGCTTTTCAAAGTAGTCCAGAATCCATTCAAACTTCTCCGGGGTCAGCTCCACATTCTTAAATGCGTCGTTAATCTCCTTATATTCGAGTACATTTTTGTTCTGATGCGCCTGTTTCAAAAGTGTTTCCATAATATTGGAAAAACTTAATCTTGCATCTTCCATCTTCTGATCTCCCAATTTTTTCTCCTTTTTCTTTCCATTCTGTCTGTGTTTATCTCGCTGCATCCTGTCATCAAGAGAGAATTTTTCCTTTTATATCATACTTCACATCTTTAACGGATCATCTCACGATACACCATTCCAAAAACAATCAAGGAAAAATTATAAAGACACCTTAAAGAAGGGTAAACGTATCCCATTATACCCTTCTTTCTCATTTGTTTATTATATTTTCTTATATCCCAATATTATCCCATGATTCTCCCTGTGTCAACATTTTTTACATATTTCTTTTATTTTATAACACAGATTCAACAAGGTTCAGTGCAGCGCGAATCACTTTGTCCATATCAAAATACTGGTAATTCCCCAATCTTCCACCGAATATAGTATTATCTTCTTCTGCTGCCAGTGCCCGATACTCTTCGGCGAGTTTTTCATTGGCTTCATCATTGATCGGATAATATGGTTCCATTCCCGGCTTCCACTCTTCAGGATATTCTCTTGAAATCACAGTCACCGGCTGCTTGCCAAACTCAAAATGTTTATGTTCAATGATTCTGGTATATGGAATCTCCCGCTCGGTATAATTAACCACTGCGTTTCCCTGATAGTTTTCTATCGGGAGAAGCTCGGTCTCAAAACGGACCGTGCGGTACTGAAGAATTCCCAGACGATAATCAAAATAGGCATCCAACGGTCCGGTATATACTGTTGTCTGCGCGATATCCGGATGGCTTTTGCGGAATTCAAAATAATCGGTATTCAGCAATACATCAGAGCCTTCCAGCATCTTTTCGACCATTTTGGTGTATCCTCCCACAGGAATGCCCTGATAAGGATCATTAAAATAATTGTTGTCATAAACAAACCGAAGCGGCAGACGTTTGATGATAAACGGCGGAAGCTCTTTACAATCTCTTCCCCACTGTTTTTCCGTATAACCTTTGACTAACTTCTCATAGACATCTCGTCCGGCCAGAGAAAGTGCCTGCTCTTCCAGATTCTTTGGTTCTTCGATATGAAGACTGGCAATCTGCTCGGCAATCTTGTCTTTCGCTTCCTGCGGAGTGCGGATTCCCCACAGTTTGCTGAAAGTATTCATATTAAACGGAAGATTATATAATTCATCTTTGTAAATGGCAATCGGTGAATTGATATAATGATTAAATTCTGCAAATTGATTAACATATTCCCAAACTTCCTTATCAGAAGTATGGAAAATATGTGCTCCGTATTTGTGAACCTGAATTCCTTCTATATTCTCACAATAAATATTACCGCCAATATGATCTCTTTTTTCAATAACCAGGCAGGAATGTCCTCGACGAATCATTTCATGAGCAAATACACTCCCAAATAATCCGGCTCCAACGATAAGGTAATCATATTTTTTCATATTCAACCTTCTTTCTTTTCATCCACAGACTGTTTTTCCTTACGAAAATGCATCTTCTCTTTCTGTAATTCTTTCAAAATATGCTGTTGAATTTCCACAATTCGAAGAGACTCTTCCGGCTGCATTTTTTTGCTGACTTCGCTGCCTTCTTTGATCATCAGAAGCATCTCATGAAGAAGGTATCTCATACCATTTCCTTCAAAATTGAAGCTGTAGCGTTTCAACTTACTGCCTGCTCCTTCCGAAGCCTCAAAATATCCCATATTCCACCATTCATCCGGAAGATCCACACGTCCTCTTGTTCCGAGAATTTCCAGTTGATTTTTCATACCCGGTGTGCAGCCGATCTCAATGCATCCCATGCGATTATCATAATGGAATATGATCTGGTTATAAATCAATTCATGATTCTGGTCATAGACAGGATTCATGGTTATTTCCTTATAATCGCTTCCCAGTATTCTCTGGAAAACAAGAATGGAATCCGTAAGACGGTCTACCATCCCAAATTCATTGCTGTTTTCCACCTGAATACAGCAGCGAATCTTAATCAATTGCCCAATCAGCTCTCTGTTGAGCATCCAGGTGAGCTGGGCGAGTGCTCTTAAATAGGCCAAAATTACATTATCAATGAATAATACTTTCTTTTCTTCTGCCAGATTCAACAGAACTTTCAGCTGCTCACTGTCCAGAGAACATGGATTCTCGCAGATCACATGCTTGCCTTCTGAAAGTGCTTTCTGACAGTACCCAAATCGCTGCTCCAGTTTGGTTCGAACATACACAATATCCAGATCTTTGAGAAATTCATCCATCTGATTCGTAGAAAAGGCCAGCTCATACTTATTCTCATATTCTGCAGCCTGTCCGGCATCTTCCATGAAAACACTTTCCACGTGAATTCCACTGACATATTTGGATTCGAGCACGATTTCTCCATCTTCCATCGTGTCGGAAACAATACCGATATTATATATTTTCTGTTTTTCTCTTAATTGAGTGCTGGAAATATTTTTGGTTCGCTCCAGATACACAACTTCACAATATCGATTCAGATAATCAAACTTTCCATACCAGTCCGAGCCGATCACCAGCTTATCGATATCGTATTTAACCACATCAGAAATTTTCTGTCCCATGTATTCTTCTACAATGATCTTATCTGCAAGACCGGTTTTTCGCACATTTTCAATACGGGTCAGAAGGCTGTCCTGTACATTCAGTTTACCTCTCTCCAGATCATAGATTTCTCCGGTAACACCGACGATCAGGTAATCTCCCTGTTCCTTTGCCCTTTTTAATATATTATAGTGGCCCTGATGAAATAAATCAAAAGTACCGTAAGTAATCACTTTTATCATAATTTCAATAACTCCTCCATAATTGCCGATGAAACGTATGGTTTCTGATTATACATAGGTTCTCCAAAAACAGTTTTCGGAAATGCAACTGTATGATCCCTCATGGTGATCTGAATCAGGGATGGAGCATTTGCCATCGCATCAGAAAGATATTCTGTAAAGATCTGTTGTTCCTGATCCATGATCTCTCCGGCTGAAATCGTCTTTCCATAAAGGCCGTATGCTTTTGCAATCTGCTCAAAATCAGGAACCTCATATCCTCCTTCTCTGGCAGCACCAACGTATCTTCCTTCAAATATGGAATCCTGCTGCTGTCGAATCAGACCGAGGATGCTGTTATTCAAAATGAGTATGGTAATCGGAAGATGTTCTCTCCGTATCCACTGCAGTTCCTGAATGTTCATCTGTGCACTTCCATCTCCACAAAGAACCAGTACCGGACGTTTGGTAGCATAATAGGCTCCAATGGCGGCCGGGATTGAAAATCCCATGGCTCCATGACCACCGGAACACAGGAATCTTTGCTCCTTTTGGAAATCAAAAGACGTTGCTGTCCAAACCTGATGCTGCCCCACATCTGCACAGATCAGTGTTCCATCTTTAATGCTGTGACTGATTTTCGTCATCAGACGATTTTCTGCCATTTCCGGTGCAATCTGATCACAGGCATCCAGTTTTTCTTTACAGCTTCGGCATACTTCTTTCCATTTATCCACAGTTTCCCATCGAGTATCTTTATGATCGTCAGAGCAATTCTGTTTCTTTTCTTCTAAAAGTTCATCCAGATAGTGGAAGAACTTCATGGAATCCATAACGAGAACTTTTTCATCTTTATGGACCTGACGTTTTAACTGAATCTCATCAATATCAACCCGGATGATCTGAGCCTGCGGTGCAAAATTATCCGGCTTCATACCAATCTGTCTTGGACACATGCTACATCCAATACTTAAGATACAATCTGCTTTCTGACATGCCAGAAGATTCGTGTGACGGTGTCCGTAAGCCGATCCGATCATTCCATAATTAAGAGGATGATCCGCCGGCAAAAGATCTCTTCCCAGCATACTGGTAATCACCGGAATTCCCAGTCGGTCAATGATTCTTCTCACTAATCTTCGATCTTCTTCCTTTTTCGAAATACCATTTCCAAGGAGAAGAAGAGGGCGTTTTGCATGACACACCTCATCAAGAATCTGGCAGACCGCCTCTACCTCATCGGCCTGACGCATTTTCTCATTGAAACTCATTCCGGTGGATTTTTCCTTCACGGAATCCACATCCACTTCAAATCGCTGAATGTTCATCGGCAAGTCCAGTAAAACCGGTCCCATACGTCCACTGGTTGCAATCTCATAAACTTTTTCCAATTCTTCCGGCAGTTCTTCTACATTGGTAATCTGACGACAATACTTGGTAATGGAAGACGCCATAGCAACCACATTTGTTTCCTGAAATCCCTGTTGTCTTAATTCCGGAATAGCCGTATATTCATTGGTATTGAGCTGGCCGGTAAGAAAAATCACCGGTGCAGAGTCATAATAAGCATCTGCAATGCCAGACATCAGATTGATTGCTCCCGGACCGCTGGTTGCATAAGCGACCGCACAGTGTCCGCTGGCTTTGGCATATCCTACCGCTGCAAAAGCCGCTCCCTGTTCGTTGTAACAAGTGTGATTCTCCGCTTTCGGATTCTTTCCGATTGAATCAATAAAATGAGCAATCATGGTACCCTGATATCCAAAGAAATGGGTAATTCCCTTTTCACATAAAAATTCTACTATATAGTCACTGGCTTTCACCAAAATCACCTTCCCCATCAACTGCTTAAAATTACAACAAACGGAAAGATTCTATTATCTTTCCGTTTATCAATCTTTTCAGGACGGTAATTCAAATCCCAGACCAAGTTGTTCAACCAGTTGATCCAGCTTTGAATTCACCATAAAATCTTCTCGCTTTAATTTTTTTTGCTTACAATAGAGATTCATCTCCTGCCATGGTTCCAGAAGGAGATACAGTTCTTCATAATCTCCACTGTCAAACAATTCCTGAATTCTTTCCAGACAAGAATCATCATATATCTTCTGAAGCGTCACCTTTTTCTGTTCCAGATTGCACTGTGCCCATACTTTATCCATATATCTTTTGGATGGCGCATATTCTTTCAGATAATCCCTCTGTTTTTCTCTCAGTTTTTCATATTCGAGAATCACAGATTTCGGATCATTTCCCAGCATATCAAAGAATTCTTTATACGGAACGATCGTGCTGACCATCATTTTCGGATATTTAATGCCTTCTGCGAAAACAACAGCATACGGTCTCTGATACAGTCCTTTGAAAAAAGCTTCCATATCTTCCGGCATGGTAAAAGAAATCCCGTTCAGCATATAATCTCCGGCCTTCTCTAAAAGAGAGCGATCTCCTTCAAAGGAAAAACGTGGTTTGAGTTTGGTTCTGCAAAACACCTTTTCCGATGGTACACTGTGTGCTTTCACCCAGAAGTCAAACAATTGAGAAGCCGAGTGCTCTTTCAGACATTCTAACGCATAGTTTTGTGCTTCGAGTTCCCTCTCCGTCTTAAACCGATCATCTCCAAAGCGACTTAAAAGCCCTTCTTCCAACAATTCATATTGCCCGTTTTCTTTCTCATCTTCCAGAACGGAAGAAATAAAACAGATGTGAACCGAAATTCCATAATGCTGAAATCCTTTAAAATGCTCCTTCTCAAAAGCCGTCGTATTCTCAGCAGTATATCTCAGAAAAAAACCTGGAAAATCCGAATTTTTTTTCAGATGATCCAGAGAACGGTTCTCTGGCATCTTTTTCTCAAGTGCTTCGATCATGCGATCTGCATCCTCCGCATGAATCATCATATGACCGAGAAGCATATCCTCACTGCACTGTTTCTGACAATATGCACTGAGAGCCGTCCATCCACCGAGATAATATCTGATTTTTTCTGATTCACAGATTTCTTTGATTTCCTTTAACAACTGACATATTATATCTTGTACATTTTCCATGATTTCCATCCTTTTCCCGTCAGGCTAGCCCAAGGCAGCTATCGCTGCCCGACATTTCTCTTACTCCGCAGCAGATGTCACCTGACTGATGATATTCTCATAATCTTTTGACTGTCCGAAACGTTTTTTCAACCCATGAATGAGGACTGCCTCCGGATATCTTCCGGATTCAAAATCCATTTTCATTTTCTGAATCTCCTGATCAAAAACATATCGAATCTCGGCCTGAAGATAGGCGTCTTCTGACTCATTCTTTACTTTATGATATTCGGCATATCCTTTATCAATCAAATGTAATTGCACAAAAGCATCTCCGAGAAGTTTATGCTCCGTATAAGACAACTCATCATAACGCTGTTGACAGGAATCTGCATATTCCTGCAATGTACCCTGTCTCTGTGCTTTTTTGTACTCATGTCTTGCATTCTGGTCCTCTTTGCTCATGGCAAGTTTTACAAAACCATTTTCTCTCAATGCTTCAAATTCTTCTGTCAGGCTCCAGGAAGCCTCTTCCATTTTCAGATTGAGCGCAGCATACTCTTCTGTTGTTTGTGCCTTTTTCTCCAGAAGTCGATATTTCAGTGCCACATATTTCGGATGTTCTTCTCCCCGTTCGCAGATATAATCCAGAAAACCTTCCAGATCTTTCAGTTCCAACGCACCAGGAACTTCTACTGCTTTCACCGTTTCCTGAATATGGTTTCTCAGATATCTGCGAATATCCAAAGCGATCACACCATTGATGGAGTGTTCGGAAGAACCGTAATATAGAAGAAGCCCCTGAAGGATATTTCCCTCACGAACAGCCAGATCTCCTTCATATTTCTCCAGTTCTCCATCCTCCGGATACAAACTTCTGGCTTTTCGGATCCATTTATGAAGAAGGAGATTATTGTCCTCCTCTTCCTGTCTCAGTAACGTCTTTATCTCCAGACGCAGCAGACTCTGATTCTCCGGATATTTCTCCAGCAATTCTTCCACTCTGCTGCGCACCTGATCATATTCTGCCGCCCAAAATCGTTCTGATAACACTTTAATTTCTTCTGCCAGATCATCCATCTCCTGAAGACAAGGTGTCATCGTTCCCCCACTCAGACGGAACACTTCCAGAAAACGGGCCACCCTGGAAACACTTTCCGTATGTGTCATCGCTGTGATCACTGCCTCAAAATTCTCCGTTCCGATATCAGTAAAGATTGGTCTGTAATAACGGAATGCCCCGGAAAAATCCTGTCGTCCAATCACCGGTCTTGAGGTTGCAAATGTAATATACGGCTCAAAAATCTCCAGAATCGTGGCATATTGCCTCTGTTCGACCAATTCTCTGACATCAACTTTCTGACGAGCTAACAATTCTTTCTGCTCTGCTACTACCATCGTTTTACTCAAAGCAATCGTTTTATCTGCCCTCATATGAATGTTATCCATATACTTCATTCGCAGTTCTTTTCTGGTAAGAGCAGCATTGCGGAGCCGTTCCCCGTCAATATATTTTTCGATACGTCCACGCACGGTCTTATATCCTTCATTCATATCATAAATCGCATTATGAGACATCCTCTCATCATGAGGAGGAACCAGTTCCCAATCCAGTCCGAAATGCCAGATCAGATATTCTTCCGGGCAGGATGGAATCATCATATCTGTATCTACAAACCGAATATCCTTCGGTTTCCCATATATTTCTTTTCGGGAGAACAAACCACATCCGGCCCAGCGAAGCGCATAGTATTCGCAGTCTTCTTCTTTATAAGAAAACATTCTTTTTCTCAGGTATTTTAAGACGGCATCTGTCATGCCCACCTTCATTAAGAAACGACAAATCTTATATCGTTTCACATTTTTTCCATAACGGATGCTGTACTGATCTTTTGGATTCACCAGATCACTGTACAATGCCAGATCTTCCAGATATTGTTGCTGCAATGCAGCATCGGCAGGAATCGGATCCAATGTCAGTACATCAACGATCATTCCTGCCGGCTCATCATCTGCCAGCTGTGCACCATGAATCGCTGTCTTACTGGTATCCATATATCTTCCGATCACATTTGGATACTTTACATTAATCTCGGTTGCTTCCAGAACACGATTCTCCGGAAATGCACCCTCCTTATAAAGACGGAGAAACTTCTCCCAGTTATCTCTCGTCATCAGAATATCTGCATCATCGTCCCACGGAAGGAAACCTTCGTGCCGGATAGCCCCGATCAAAGTTCCACCGGCAAGATAATACTCAATGCCATGTTTTCTGCATATCTCATCAATCTCTTTTAAATATTTATAAATATTATTCTGTAACTCTGTCATCCGTCAAATCCTCTTTTGCTTAAATTCCAAGAATCTTCTTGACCTCTTTGCACATATCTTCTGTCTCACAAACAGTGTCATGAAGTACTGCAGCACTTCTGATATCTTCAATGGCCTGTGGTACTTTCACTCCTGAAATCTTACATAATTCATCCACCAGCTGGAAATCTGTCTGTGAATCATAAGATGCATCAATGGCATTCATCACGCTTCTGGTAAATTTATATGGGCTGGCAGTGGATGCGATCACGGTCTTTGTGGTATCTCCGGTTTCTTTTACATATTTACCATACACGCTGGAAGCGACTGCTGTATGAGTATCCATCACATAACCCGTTTTTTTATAGAGATCATGAATGGCCTCTGCTGTCTCTTTCTCACTGGCATAATTGCCATAGAAATCTTTCATCTGCTCTTTCATGTCTTCTGTGATGGTATATGTACCATTCTCTGCCAGAGACTTCATAAATTCATTATTTTTCTCCGCATCTCTTCCTGCTGTCTGATAGATCAGTCGTTCGAGATTGCTGGAAATCAGGATATCCATGGACGGAGAAGAAGTGAGGATAAATTCACGGTTTCTGTCATAACATCCGGTTGTAAAGAAATCAAATAATACTTTATTTTCATTGGAAGCACAGATTAATTTTTCAATCGGCACTCCCATCTGTTTTGCATAAGATGCAGCAAGAATATTTCCGAAGTTTCCGGTAGGAACCACTACATTGATCTTCTCCCCTTCTGCCACCTCTCCTCTTGCAAGAAGAGAAGCATAACTATAAACATAATAAACCACCTGCGGAACCAGACGACCAATGTTAATGGAATTGGCGGAAGAGAACTGGAATCCTGCAGCATCCATTTCTTTGGCCAGTTCCGGATCGGAAAACATTTTCTTTACACCAGTCTGAGCATCATCAAAATTACCTTCAATTCCGATGACATAAGTGTTATCTCCTCTCTGGGTAACCATCTGCTTCTCCTGAATCGGGCTCACACCATGTTTCGGATAAAATACGATGATCTTGGTTCCCGGAACATCTGCAAATCCCGCCAGCGCTGCCTTTCCGGTATCTCCGGAGGTTGCAGTGAGAATCACGATCTCATTCTTCACCTGATTCTTTTTTGCACTGGTGGTGAGAAGGTATGGCAGAATGGATAACGCCATATCCTTAAAAGCGATGGTTGCACCATGGAATAATTCCAGATAATATGCCCCATCTTTCTTAACCAGTTCTGCAATATTTTCTGTGTCAAACTTCTTATCATAAGCACTGTTGATACAATGTCTCAGTTCCTCTTCTGTAAAATCGGTGAGATACAGTTTCATCACTTCATAAGCAATATCCTGATAACTCATCTTTGCCAGCTCTGTCATCGGCACATCCAGTTTCGGAATTTCGGTCGGTACAAACAGCCCTCCCTGATCCGCAAGTCCTTTCAGGATTGCTTCAGAAGCAGTTGCCGTCTCATTGTTATTTCTGGTACTTTTATAAATCAGATTCATATTCTTTG
Organism: Lachnospiraceae bacterium; assembly: GCA_028721415.1. Lineage (GTDB taxonomy): Bacteria > Bacillota > Clostridia > Lachnospirales > Lachnospiraceae > Anaerobutyricum. The sequence goes on from JAQYIU010000036.1 coordinate 22,977, forward strand.
TCCTCTCTGTTTTTATATATTCATTCCTATTTTTTCATATTAATATAGTAACAAAATTGCCATAATTATAGCATAGGGTTTTTACTTTCACAAGGTCAAACACCATATAATTTAATTTCTCCTTCTCTTCTCCATATACCAGACAGACAAAACCAGAAAAGCCACACCCACCAGAATATTCGTCAGGATCGCAGCTTTATAAAAGAGAAAGGAAAAAATTTTCTGTGATGCATCAATCCCCATATAATTGCAAAAAGCAGAAACCATACCGGTATCACCCGTTATTTTTCCAAAATACCCCATATAAGAGGCCAACGGATTCATCAGGAGCAACAACAGACATAAGTTAGAAACTGATGACGATACCTCTCCCCCACCATTCATTATCATGGAGCCATTACACAACATCCCCGCGGCAATGATCGTTCCGATTCCGAATATCATCTGCCCAAAAAGGGTGCCCACAAATCCCCATATGATTTTTGAAGCAATACTGAAAAAGAAAATCGCAATGGATCCTGCCCAGAAAGAATATATAAGGACCATGATAGCAAGACGAATGACGATCGTCCAGCTGACCCCGGTATAAATACATCCAAGGGTAAGGATAGGCAGACCGGATATAAAAATCACGCCATGTAACGATAATACCAACATGATTTTCGCCTGCACATATTGTTTTGATATGCCGGGAATCATCATAAACTGATCCAACATATTATTCTCTTTATCTGCCAGAAACAGACGGGATACCGAAAAAGGCATCATAAGAAAAACCGCAATAAAGTGAATGGAGCTGATAATCAAAAATTCATATACATAATTTGAATTATTGTAATAATATCCTTTTTGAAAGGATTCTTCATTCAACACCATAAACAAGATCATCACGAAGGCGAGAATTGCATTATAAAAGATAATCATTAACGGGAATCGTATATTCCTTCCTTCCTGTAACCATTCTGTTTTTAAAAACGGGTTCAACATCCTGCTACCTCCGGAAAATCTTTTCAATATTAACGCGGTCTCTCAGATAATTCTGAATTAATGCCCCGGAAAGAACCAAATCATTTAATAACTCTGCTTCTTCTTTTTCTCCGCCATTAAAATGAAAAATGACATCCATTCCATCTACCGTTACCCGGTCCACAAGCGTATTTTTTTTGAGAACCATCAACGCCTCTTCCATTCCCGCCAGAACATGCATTCTCACAGGACTTTTCTTCAATGCATTTTCATAGATTGCATCGGTCTTTCCTTCCGTTGCCACTTTCCCATTTTCCAGAATTGCCACATTGGTAATAAAATCAATGAGATCCGGAAACATCGGGGAATTCAAAATAATTGATTTGCCCTGTTCCTGCAATATCAACAGAATCCGAATCATCTCACTCCGATAAGTAATATTCAGATCTGCGAAAGGCTCATCGAGCAAAAGCCATTTCGGGTCATGTAGTATCGTCTTGGCCAGACAGAGAAATGGCCGGATTTCAGTCGGAATCTCACTGATAAAACAATTTCTGTACTTTTCCAGCTGAAAAAGACTGAATATTTCTTCCATTCTTTTCTGACGATATCTTCCATTTATTTTATACAGGGACAAAAACAATTCAAAATATTCTTCTACCCGGAGCAACTCATAAAACCCATACTCTTTGGGCATATACCCAAAACATAAATAGGCCTCTGTTTTTTCCTGGTATATCGACTCATTTTCCAGCAAAATCTGTCCGGAATCCGGCTGCTGGCCCCCACTGGCAGCTTCCAGCAACATTGTTTTTGCCGCATCGTCTGCCCCCAGCAGTCCCAGAATCAAACCTTCTTCTATTTCTATATTTAAATTATCCAATATTTTTCTATTGTCACGAGATATCGTCACATTTTGAAATTCCAGCATAGATTTCTCCCTGATTTATCAAATCATGTTACCTTATCTTCCTTGTTACAGGTCTTTTGTAAATACCGAAAGGACAGGAGCACTTCCATAATCCGTATCATCCGGCAGACAGTAGGTAACAATCATTCTATTCATATCTGAAATATAAGGCTCCAGTGATTCACAATTCATATAATCACCTGGATTATTGAAAATCAGATCATTTTCTTTTGTTTTATAATTATAGGCATACATCTGTCCCTGAAAACTGTCTTTGTTGCGAAACATTCCCCACACAACCCTGGTACTGTCAAAAGTGTAAATCACCTTCGTTTCATTTTTTTCCAGGGTATCATATCGCAGTGCTTCCTCCTGAAATTCTTCATCCAGACAGGTATGATTGATATTGATGATACAATCGGCATCCTCAAGTGCAGGTAAAGTAAACCGATTGATAAAAACTGTCATTTGATTTTCCAATGTGTGTTCATCTGCAAACAAGGTGAAGTTATTCTCATCGGTGATTCCAATGATAAATAAAGTATTATAATCTCCATCTCCATTAATATATTTCTGCTGAAGATATTCCATCAGATTGCCAATAGCAGAAGTCTCATCTCCTTCATCAAACACCGTATTTTCGTCTTCAAAATCGGACCAGAACTCCACTTCCTGACCATCCACATGAATCGTCTGTCCCGGGGCTATCTGATCTGCGATTTTGTATTGATTTCCTCGAACAAGGACAACTTTATCAAACTGATAGGAGGATATATTAGTGACATCTCCCTGAAACGCAGTATAATCACCGGAAATACTCTGACTAAAACAAACATCGGATTGACAGGATTCATCGGTGTCCACAGAATATTTCAACACCTGCGAAGTTCCCGGAACGCTCTCTTCGAAGACGATATCATATCCTTTCTGCGTGTTATTAATAGTAAAATTCTCATTAATTCCACGGAAAGAAGAACCACTTTCATCCATTTTATAAGAATAATCCAGCGGCTCGACTTCTTTCACTTCCGGAACAAGGTCCACACTGCAGCCTTCTCCCTCATTATTCTGGTAAAGAAAATAAATGTCATCCTCACCCGCCTGAGGGTCGTATATACGAATTGCAGAGAATTCCCGTCCACTGTCTCCTCCAAGACCTCGCGAGCGAATAACAACACCCACAGTAAAGATCAGTGCAATCAAGGGAACCACCCACCAGATATATTCTCTTTTTTTGATCCTTCGCAGAAAATAATAGGCAACAAATCCCAATACGAGCAGATATATAATAAAATATATTCCATAATAAAATGTGTTTGGCATTTTTTCATTAATAAATGCATATAATGCCTTTTTTACATACCACAAACTGGTCTGATCCACATTGGAACTGTTCTCCATATCTCCAAGAAAATCTTCTAACAATACTCTGGTTACCTTATCCCGTCCGGTCCACTGATCAAATACATCATCCAGCAAACTGAATGTCATCATGGAGACATTTCCCTGCCCATACTCCCTCCGATATACTCCGACAGGATAAGAACGGTCACTGGCATCCCATATATTTTTTTCACTAAATTTCAGATTACAATGGACTATGGTCACATTACCTGCAGAAGAAAGGGAACCGGAAAATCCGTATCGAATTGCTTCCTGGGTACCTGCTTTTATTCCCAGATTTTTATAAAAACCAGCCAGAACTTTATCAGCATTTGCTCCGGTTCCAACCATAAGATTTCCTCCTTCACTAAGCCACTGTCCCAGACATTCCATCTGCGTCTGTGATAAAATGGAAGTATCAAATGAGTCAATCAGTAAACCGGATAACGTCTGAAGATCCTCTTTTTGCAAAGGAAAATTCTGGCTGTTAAAACGAATCAGCCTTAAGATAGACTTTTCGTCACCAAGATTCACTTCCTGTCCATCCAGATATTTCAAATCGTTATACTGATCACAAAGTACCCCGATATAAACCGTTTTTTCATAGATATCATTATTATTTTCTTCTGGAATTACCATCTGAGACAATTTTGCTGTCCCGAACTGATCCAGAATTTCAAAAGAAAAGTAAGAAACATTCCCCAACTGAGGAATTTCCATCCATATTTTTGTCGCTATTCCTTTGTCGCAGCTGACGGCTGACTGATAGGCAACCCCACCGCCTTCCTCACCCGGCAAAGTAATCTTTATGATTCCGGTAAAGGATTCCTTCTTAGATTTGATGGTGACTGTCACCGGCATAGTCTTATCCTGAGAGAGATATCCTCTCGTTCCAAAAACAACATTTCCTTCCAGAATCTCTGTCTTAAAATAATAATCACAGCCTCCGGAATCGGATAATGACTCTTTTTCCCATTTTTCTTTGCTGGCGGTACTATTATTCTGACGATGGCAGCCAAAAAACCAGAAAATAATTCCACAAAGGAGAATCAGAACAAAAAAAATTATTTTCTTGTAAGTGCGGAATAAATCATTCAGCATATTCCATATCCTCTTAACTATCGGTTATTTCCGTGTGGAGAAACCACCGGAAGCTCAATCTGGAAGCGGGTTCCCGATTCATCGCTGGTCGCCCAGATATTTCCATCATGAAGATTCACAATGTTTTTTGCAATAGCAAGTCCCAGGCCGGTTCCCCCTGTCTTCAGGGATCTTGATCCTTCCACCCGATAGAACTTGTCAAAAATCTTATCCAGATCTTCCGAAGGAATAATCCTTCCATAATTGATCACGGCTACAAATGCTTTTTTCCCTGCCATTCCCGTCTTGACTTCAACAACTTTTCCCTCCGCACCATATTTGATGGCATTGGACATTAAATTGCCGATTGCTCTGGCAAGAAGTTCCCCGTTTCCTTCAATATTGAGAGCACCTTCATAGAACTCTGTCCGACACTCCAGCTGATTATCCATAAAACTCGGATAAAACTCATCCACCAGCTGCGGCATGAACAGGTTCAGATCCAGGATTTCTTTCTTTATCTTTACTTTATTTTTATCATATCTGGTATAGTCAAACAAGGCTTTGACCAGATTTTCCAGTTGTCTTGCCTTAGATGATACGATTCCAAGATACTTTTGTCTCTGATCATCCGTCAGGAAATCCCCTTCGGTAAGAAGATCCATATAACCGAGAATCGAAGTCAGCGGTGTTCTCAGATCGTGAGCCACATTGGTGATCAGTTCATCCTTGGTCTTTTCTGCCATTTTCTGAGATTCCAGTGTCTCGGCAAGATTTTTCTGCATCTCATTAATCGAAAAAGCGATTTCTGAAAATTCATCTTCTCCTCTCACAGGAATTTCTTCCGTAAAATCTCCGGACTTCATCCGTTCCACTCCACTGATGATCTCCCGCACATACATCACAAAATTATGGGAAATCAAAATAAAATACATGACCAGCAGAAGTATGGTAAAGATAAAAATCACCCACAGATCAAGGGCTGTAGATTCCGACAGAGTAAGCATGCTTAATGACATTCTTCCCTGACCGGAAGCTCCCCAGACCTTGTTATATTCTCCGGCTATGAATTCTGTTTCGTAAAAATATATTCCGATAAATATGATTCCTTCCGTAATCAATGTGGCAAGAACACTGCAGAACATGTACATCACCATTTTGAAACGAAAACTTTTAAATCTCTTAACTTTCAATTTTGTATCCTACCCCCCAGACAGTCTTCAAAATCTTCGGGCTACGAGAATTATCTTCGATTTTCTCTCTGAGACGCCTGATATGAACCATAACCGTATTATTGACTTCATATACCTTCTCGTTCCATACCCGCTCAAATATCTCATCGGTACTGAATACCCGATCTCTATTGGAAGCCAGAAGATATAAAATATCAAATTCAATCGGGGTGAGTGCAATTTCCTGTCCGTTCTTTTTTACCACATGTGCGGCCTTATTGATTGTAAGATTCTGAATTTCAATCTCCTCTTTCTTCACCGGCGCCACACCTTCTTCCGGCATGATTGCTGTGTAACGCTTCATCTGGGATTTCACCCGGGCGAGAAGTTCAAGCGGATGGAAAGGCTTGGTCAGATAGTCGTCTGCACCGGTTCCAAAACCGACAATCTTATCCATGTCTTCCGCTTTCGCAGACAACAGAAGAATCGGAATATTACTCGTCTTACGAATTGTCCGGCATACCTCCAGACCATCAATCCCCGGCATCATAATATCAAGAATCAACATCCGAACCTCCGGATGCTCCGCAAGCATCTGAAGACATTGTTCTCCATCAGAGGCTTTCAGCACATGATATCCGTCATTGACAAGATAAATCTCGACCAGATCCGCAATCTCCTTATCATCATCCACTACTAAAATGCTCGTATTATTTTCCATGCTTCTTTCCTCCAAAAAATAAAGTCGAACGCAGAGCGTTTTTCTTAGTGTACCACATTTCAGGGGGAAAAGTCCTTAAGAAGTTCTTTCTACCGCACAAAGACAGACAGGAGTTCTCGAGTATCTCTATAGAAGAATAGTGAAATATATATCCTTCCATGCTCCGTTTCACTTCGTTCTAAGTCGCATTTCAGGATATATATTTCGCTATTCTTCCCCCATAGTTCCTCGAATAAACTGTTGTTCTGCTTTGTGCGGCAGGGTATGGGGTATGGGGGTTGTTTTGTCTTTATGTAACAGGACAGAGGGGTATTTCTTTAGTTCAGAGACATATTGACTTTTGATATTGGGTTTGATAAGATAGGATAGATTTAGAGTCGGATAAATGATCGCTGCCTCCGGGCCGAAAGGTGGAGGGAGAGGAAAGTCCGGGCTTCACAGGGCAGGGTGCCGGATAACGTCCGGTGGAGGTGACTCCAAGGAAAGTGCAACAGAAATATACCGCTGGTTTTCCAGTAAGGGTGGAAAGGCGGGGTAAGAGCCCACCGATCTTCTGGTAACAGGGGATGCCATGTAAACCCCACTCGAAGCAAGACCGAAACGAAAACGATAATCTGGCCCGGATTGTTTTCAGGTGGGTCGCTTAAGTCTGTCGGTAACGGCAGAATTAGATAGATGATCATTCACGACATAACCCGGCTTATCGTCCGGCTCTGATCTCATATTTTACGAAAGGAAGCCTTCATATGAGTAAAAATTATCTTGTCACATCTGCTACGGATGGCATTGGCAGAAGTATTGTGGAAAAAATCTTATCAGAATCTCGAGATCCGGATGACAGAGTAATCGTCAACTATGGACATAGTGATGAGAAAGCAGCGGCTTTTCTGGCAGCCAATCAAAAGGATGAGAACAAAATTATTTTAATAAAGGCTGATCTTTCCTCTTACGAAACCATGTTGGATTTTGTTCATGAAATTTGTCTCAAAGTTGACCATCTCGATTATATCGTGTGCAACACCGGAATCAGTGCTTACGGCAGCTTTGATGATTATACATGGGAGATGTGGAACAAGGTTCTTACCACGAATTTATCCATTCCTGCTTTTCTTTTAAAAGAATTAAAATACAAACTCGCACCAGGGGGAAGCATTCTGGTCATGGGATCCGATGCTGGAGTAAAAACGTATTCCTCCAGTGTTGTTTACAGTGTATCAAAAGCCGGACTGATTCATCTGGCCAAGGTTCTTGTCAAGGAATTCGAATCCTGTCAGGTGAGAATCAACGCACTTGCTCCGGGTTTCATTGAAACTGCATGGCAGAGTGGCCGAACAGACGAAAGTCGGGAACGCATTAATAAAAAGATTGCCCTCCATCGTTTTGGCGATCCAAAAGAAATAGCCGATATGGCATACGCTGTATTACACAATACCTACTTAAACGGCAGTGTTGTGCAGATTAATGGCGGCTATGAATACTTTTAACAATAGAATCAGGCCTGTGCCCATTGTCGATTTAAAAGAGAATCACGGCTCCAACGACAAAAAAGTGGCAGTCGTTTCCTTACATGGTGTTATGACATTGTAGCGAACAGGGGCTAGAAAAGTCTTTTCAGAGACGGACACGAAAGTGTCCGGAATCGAAAAACTTTTCAGACCGAAGTACTCACATGGTCATACAAATGTAATGGAACGGCTGCCGCTTGGTTATGTCTGGAACTGCGCTCTCTTTTTTCTGCTTAACCATATCATCAAAGACAGTCCCATAAGACTAATCATACTGCCAGTCCGACTGCCCGGGGTATGGTACTGAAGCGTAATCTGATGCTGCCCTTTTTCGAGGGGAACCGCCATGAACATGGTGTTTACTTTCAACAATTCTTTTTTCTTTCCATCCACATAGATTTCCCATCCTTTGGAATAGGGGATGGAAAAACATAATATTTTCTTTTTCTTCAGAGAAATATTTCCATTGATTATATTGGGTGACCAGACCACATTCTCAAGTACATCTTCTTTTCGACTGGCAACATATTCATGGAAATGATCGACTGGCTGGCAGATTACTTCCAACCCTTCCATAACATACTCTCCTTCTTTTGGGAAACGTATCATGATACTGATTTTTTCTTCATCTCCATATCCAAAATTTACCAGAAAATCATGTCTGTTATTGTATCTGATGTTATTTTTTGCTTTGTAAGGAAGTTTCTTCTTTATTTCTGTTCCATCTTTTGTTTTTGCAGTCATTTTCAAAACAATCTCATTTTTAGTACTCGGAATCTGTCTTTCTGCTTCGTTTTTCTTTTTATAATGAAATCCTTTCAAGTAAAGATAGGTTTCTGCCATTTTTGTGCCTTCAAAGGTCAGTATAACCTCTGCTTTCTTTCTAGTCACAATAAAATGGTTTCCGCTTTTTCTGACTCCATTTCCGCAGTTAAGCTGATACGGAATCTTTTTGCTATCCTGCTCAATTACTGCCTCCTCAAATTGAGAATCTAACTTTTCTTCCCGATCCGGCACAACGCCCTGAAGTAACGCATTTTGTTTTTCGATTCCATTCATGCATTGATACTTTTCTTTGGAAATCCATCCATCATAAGTATAACCCAGCGGAAGCGGATCCATATTTTTGTAGATTGAATATTTTGTATTCATTTTCTGTTCTTTATTATTCTGTATTATTTTCCGGTATCCGTAAGGAACCCCACTTTTTTCCGAGGCCCCGGATGGAGTGATAAAATACCGAACATTGGCCAGTTCATTTAAGGCATATCTCCCATCCAGTTCCCTGTAATTGTAATCACTGCTGATTCTGGTTTCCATTTGCTGAAAATAATCATCGATTTTCCCATCTGCCATGCTCCAGTAATAAGTTGTTGATGCTAGTCCACTTAACAGACTGGAATTTCGGTCCAAAACAGAAAATCTGCCGGAATAGCGAAAAAAGTCTTCTTCATTTTCTTCCTGCAAATATTTTTCAATGAGATGATCCGCAGAAGCCTGTCGTATATTATGGGCCTCTTCAAGGGTTTTGTATTGCTGGGAAACATGGTTTCCATAAGAGGAATAGCAGGCAAGTCCATTATAACAGAGATTCACAATCACCCCTGCGGCGCAGATCATCTGCCACCCTGTTTTTCGTTTAAAACAGATGCTACCAGCTACCACAACCATATAGGAAACCAACATGCTGTAGCCGAAACACCATCGGTTCGAAGGATAAGAAAAACCATTCATGACTTCCCCAACCTTCGGAATCAAAAGACATACCGTCAGCAGAATCCATCCTGCTTTCAATACGGTATACTTTCGTCTCTGGCAAAAGATCAGAGCAATTGCCGGAAGAGTCACAAGGGCATAACCAAACATCGTCTGATTTCCTGCGGAAGTAAGAGAAACAAAAGAACGAAGGAAATTATGGTAAAAACTACTTCCGTACCAAAGACTAAAATGGTACCCTGCTTTCATTCGATTTCCTTCGAAAAACAGAGACAAAACCGGAAAGAGAATACAGGCTCCAGACAACACACCGACCAGACCATAGAGCATCATCTGAAATAAAAATAGAACTTTTGTTTTAACAGCCCGAAATTGATTCTCTCCCCAAATCCGAAAAAATGTATAAAGTGCTGTCAGAATCGCAAGCATATAAAAAAAGTAAAAATTACTTACCACACTGATGAAAATCATGAACATAAAAAGAAACGGTCGCTTTGCTTTTATAATTTTCTCCACCCCTGTCAAAATTAGCGGCAGATAAATCATGGGATTCATAAAAAACGGGTGGTGCAAACCATAAATCAGTGCATATCCACAAAAACTATAGATCAGCGAGCCCATCCATACTGAAAAAACCTCTTTTTGTCCCATATAAAAACAATAGATTGAGAAACTGATTCCAATCAAATAGATTCTTATGATTACCATAAAATCATAAAACCCAACCATATATCGATTTGGCACAAAGACAGAAAAAAGGGTCAGAGGATCTCCGATCACATAATAATGAAGAGTGGCTATGATATCACTTCCATATCCGATTCTTTCACTCCATTGAGGCAGAATCAATTTTCCCTCTCGAAATATAGTCCGTACAATCTCCTGTAACCAGTCTGAATAATAAATCAGTGCTTTCAGGTGCTGGGTCCATCCATCCATTCTCCAGACTAAAGAACGTTTTTCCACAAAAAAAGGCGAAAATATTACTGCTATGCACAAAAGAAATGCAATGGTATACAGAATAACAAACCATACATAGCGAATGCTGTGAATTTTTTTATCATTTCGCATTTTGTTCATCCTCATTCTCTTCTGTTCTCTCACTGAGATGACATTCATCCATCACATAAACCGGACGATGTTTTACTTCTTCATAGGTTTTCCCCAAATATTTTCCAAAAATGCCCATGCAGAAAAACTGCATTCCAGACAAGCACATAAGAAAAGAAAACAGCAGCAGCCAGTTTCTCATATCCGATGATAGAACGTAAAATCTGCTGATTTCTACCGCAAGCAAAGCCACGGCGGCAATCCAGCAAATCATTCCCGGAATAAAAGCTGCCTGCAGAGGGAGAGTTGAAAAAGAAGTGATTCCATCCAGGGCATACCTGCACAACTTTCCAAAGGACCATTTACTGCATCCACTGCTTCTCTCCACATTTTCATATTCGACCCATTTCTTACGAAATCCAACCCATTCAAAAATTCCCTTTGAAAAACGGCTTTTCTCTTTCAGGGAAAGAACAGCATTTATCATTTTGCGATTCATTAATTGAAAATCTCTGGCACCCGGCATCAGGTTCATACCAGATAATCTTGTCATGATTTTATAAAAACAATCGGCACAAAATGAACGTATTTTTCCTTCCCCTTTCCTGTTTACCCTTCTTGCTGCAGCACAATCATAATCCCCCGCTACCACCGCATCATACATTTTCGGCAGAAGCTCCGGGGGATCTTGCAGATCCGCATCCATGATTGCTGCGTAATCTCCCCCGGCATATTGCAATCCGGCATACATGGCGGCCTCTTTTCCAAAATTTCTTGAAAAAGAAAGATATCTGACTCTACTGTCTCTCCTGCATAGTTGCCTGAGCATCTCCAATGTGTTATCCTCTGACCCATCATTGATGAATAAAAATTCTATCTCCACACCCATAGATTCTGTACATTTGCAAGTCTGATCATAAAAATGGTTCAAAGAACTTTCCTCATTATAAACTGGTACTATTAATGTCAGTAACGGTTTCTCTTGACTTACTTTCTTCATGTTTCTCCTCCGGTACAACATCTTCTTTTTTATCTATGTTTTTGCCTGCATTTTTATCTACGTTTTTATTCACGTTTTTGTCTGTATTTATATCTGTATTCTTATCTGCGTTTTTATCTTCACTGCCTTCTTGGGTTATCTCATTTGTTTCCACGGAGTTTTCTTCACTGGTATCTTCTTTACTGGTATCTTCTTCACTGCTGCCTTCTTCACTCGTACTTTCTTCACCAGTATTCTCTTCGCTGGTATCTTCTTCCATATCGTCTTTCTTTTTCTCTGATTTTCTCCCTCCCGATGAATGAGATTTTCCGCTTTCCCGGTCTGAAGAATAGGATGAGGACTCGTCTGATAAAAGATTTTTCTCTTCTTCTGGGGAACTATTTTTCTTTTCATCGGAATCTTCCAGGACATTTGCATAATCTTCCAGGTGAATTCCTTCTTCTTTCATCTTGACTTCCAATTCCCCTATAGAAAGACCTGCCAGCGTCTCGTAATTTTGTTCCGGATGATCTGCCACTACTTTTTCCAATAAAGTTGCTTTTCCCGGAGTTACCTGATACTGTCTGGCGATCTGATTCACTTTTTTATCCTTTGAAACCGTCTGCTCGTAGATTTTATGCTCTCCTTCCATCGTATCAACGCTTTTTTTAATTTCGGAAGAAGCCATAATCCGAACTTGCTCTTCGTTTTTCTCATTTTTACTTTTCACCGATACCAGAACTGCATTTTCTGATTCACTAAAATAGCCTTTTTCATCCATAGATGTTACGATTTTGTCCAGAGCCTCTTCTACCGACTGATGTCTGACTTTATTTCCTTCCAGTACCTTTTTTCCATCTTCATTTATCGCTTTTACAGAAACCACTTTGTTAAACATATTGATTCCCACGGCAATCTCCGGTTTGGCATCCAGATAAATGACAGAAGTCATTCGATAATTCATAAAACAAAAAGCAAAAAGCAGGAAAGAAGTACAGACCATTGCCGGTGCTGCCCAGCGCGTTTTCCTTTTTTCCGATCTTCTCTTTTCCTTTTTGATTTCTTTTAAAAACCATGCATCTTCCGTCGCTCTTGGAACCGGAATGTTCCAGAGTTCCTCGGCTATTTTATTATCCGGTACATTGACTTCTTCTCGAATTTTCTGTTCCAGCTCATTTCGTCTCATTTCTTACAACCTCCCTTCCAGAAGCTTTCTCATCTTTTTTATTCCCCTGTTGTATCTCGACAACACCGTTGACAGAGAAAGCTGCAGATTTTCTGCAATTTCTCTGTGTTTTAATCCAACTACCGCATGGAGCAGAATGATCTGACATTCTTCTTCCGATAAAATCTGAAATGCCATATCAAGAATCATTCTGTTTTCACTGCTTTTTAGTTCTTCGCAGATTTTTCCCTTCTGCACATCATCGAGCTCTGCGTGGATATTTCTTTTCCGATTCCGCAACCTCATCAGGCACAGATTGCGGGTTATAGTAAAAATCCATACCAGAGGTTTTCCCTGTGGCTGATAAAGATGTGCCGCTGAACGTATTCTCAAGTACGTTTCCTGCATGACATCTTCGGCATCTGCCTGATGACAGAGAATCGATAATGCATAGGCATAAACCGCTTCTTTGGTCTGTTCATATAAACGGCAAAATGCTTCTTTTTCTCCTTTTGCAATTCTGTCAAATAATGTTTCATCTATCTTTATTGATTTTTTTCTTACAGGTTCGTCATAAGCTATCACTGCAAATAACACAATTCACTCCCTCTTTCTCTTCTGCTATTTGTCGGATCAAAAAACTCTGGTCAGGATGAATTCGACTCTTCTTATAGTATAAATGCTGCTCGCTTCTTTTTTATCGCAAAAAATAAATTTTTTCTTTTTTATATTTACGGAACTGTACTAATTTTCTACCAAATAAAAAAGGAATCCGTTGGCATCCAAATGATAACCAACCGATTCCTGCTTTATCAGATTTATAATTCACCTTTGATTATGCTATCCATCTGCTTTACTTCTTTCATCAATTCAGTATACCGCTGTGCTCTTTTTTGTTCCCGGCTGTCTTCTGCAACGCCGGATGTACAGATGGATTCTGCAATTTTCTTCTTTTTTTTCATTTCTTTTTCCAGGTATTCCAGTAATACCGGATTTTTTTCCTGAATCAGAAGATGTCCGTATTGATAATCGGTTTCTTCCGGATAACTAAGAGCATCCGCTCTCCCATCTGCAGCTTCTGCTTTTATCACAACATAGTATTTTCCATCTTCTTTTAAAAACCATTCGTTTGTGATCTGATATCCCTGGTCATGAAGCAGATGACGCACTTTAAACCACTCGGATTGCGGCTGCAGAATAAATTCGATTTCTGCCTGAAAGAATTCCGGCGCCTTTTCGAGTATCCGGCAAATCAGATCACCGCCCATACCGGCAATCACCACTGTATCCGTTTCTTCCGGAGCAAGCTCGGCAAGTCCGTCGCTCAGCCTTGTCTCAATCTGTTCCGCCATTCCTTCTGCATTAATATGTTCTTTTGCCCGCTCTAAAGGACCTTTATTTACATCCATGGCAATGGCGGTTTCACAACAGTGATTTTGTATCAGATAAATTGGCACATAACCGTGATCGGTACCAACATCGGCAACCCGATGCCCCGGTGTCACTGCATGTGCCACAGTTTGTAATCGTCTTGATAAATCCATATTTCCTCTTTCCTGTGTTGTCATTGTTATCTTGTGTATCTGTTTAAGCACTCACTCCAAAAAATCACGGAGTTTCCTACTCCTTGTAGGATGACGAAGTTTTCTGAGTGCCTTGGCTTCAATCTGACGGATTCGCTCTCTTGTCACCTGAAAATCCCGCCCTACTTCCTCCAAAGTATGTGGTTTTCCATCTTCCAGGCCAAAACGTAGAGCAAGTACTCTCTGTTCTCTCTCTGAAAGGGTATCCATCACTTCACAGAGCTGTTCCCGAAGCAAGGCATGAGTCGCTTCTTCTGCGGGTACAGGAATATGCTCGTCCTGAATAAAATCTCCCAGATGGCTGTCTTCTTCCTCTCCGATCGGGGTCTCGAGAGAAACCGGTTCCTGAGAAATCTTTGAAATTTCCAGAATCCGCTCCACAGACATATTCATCCGCTCCGCCACTTCTTCTGGTGTGGGTTCTCTTCCATATTCCTGCAAAAGAGCTCTTCTCGCCCGGTTTACCCGGTTGATCGTCTCCACCATATGAACCGGAATCCGGATGGTTCTCGCCTGATCAGCAATCGCCCGGGTGATGGACTGCCTGATCCACCAGGTTGCATAGGTACTGAACTTATACCCTTTTCGGTAATCAAATTTATCCACGGCCTTAATAAGCCCCAGGTTTCCTTCCTGAATAAGATCCAGAAACTGCATCCCCCTGCCGGCATATCTTTTTGCAATGCTCACGGTCAGGCGCAGATTTGCCTCTGAAAGACGCTTTTTGGCTGCCATATCTCCCTGTTCCATCCGTTTTGCAAGCTCGATTTCTTCTTCCGGCTTCAGAAGGGGAATCTTTCCGATTTCTTTCAGATACATCCTGACCGGGTCTTCCATGGAAACCTTTTCCGCATCCATTAGATCGAATGCACTTTCCATTTCTTCTCTGGAATCTTCCATCTCTTCTTCATTATCATCTTCCGACACGGTAAGAACATCGATCTTCCGGCCTTCCAGAATGGAAATCACCTGCTCAAGCTGTGCCGGTGTCAACAAAATATCCTGAAACACTTCCTGGATCTCGGAAAGCTCCAGAACATTTTTGTTTTCTCTGGCTTTCTGAAACAGAACATTTAACTGATTGCTGAAAATTTGTTCTTCCTTGTCCAAAACATGCCCTCCAAATTATCATTCTTTCTTTTAATATAACCAGTTTCCGTGCCCTTATTCGTGTCGTTTTTCTATTGGGTGAGATGTATATTTAATTTTTGTATTTTTGTTTTTTGCGTCAGCAATTCCTGCCACCGGACAATGTCTCCGGTATGAATCATTTCCTCCTCAATACTTGCCAGACGAATCTTTTTAATCACATCCGTCAGCGCCTTATCCCTGTCTTCGGATGATGGATCGTATTTCAGATGGGTATTAAAAATCGCCGCCACTTCTTTCTGGTCTTCTACTTCAGTGAACTGATTCATGATCCTTGCCGGATTTAAAGTCTGTCCTGTTTCCAGCTGTTCAAAAAGCATCAACGCCACCGCATGGTAAAGCGGTGTAAGAAAATCATCCGGCCCCACATAATGACAGATGACCGGATAGATCTCGGGATGTTCCACCAGCCAGGTAAGAAGAATCCGCTGTGGTTGATTCTGATAATTCTCTTTCTTCTCCTGCTTTCTCTCTCTGGTTTCCGGTTCTTTTTTATATTGCTCGTTCACTTTTTCATACTGATATCCAAGACCGTATTGGTTCACAAGCGCTTCCAGGTCTTTCTGAACGACCATAAAACGGTTGGCCGCTGCGGTAAGATACGCATTTCTTTCCACCGGCTCCTCGATCTGTGCCAGGATTTTTGCCACTTCCCGAATAAACTCTGTCCGGCTTTCCGGATCTTTCTGGTCATAGCTATCATAAAGCACCAGCATTTCAAACATCCGTCCCGGCTCTGCCTGATCCAGACGTTTCTGGTAGCCTTCTGCCCCTTCTGCCTTAATAAGCTCATCGGGATCCTTAAATGGTTTCATGGACAGAACTCTGCCTTTCAATCCATTTTCCCGTAAAATTGGCAGTGCACGAAGTGCTGCTTTTACTCCGGCTCCGTCACTGTCAAAAGAAAGGATCACCTCATCGGTATACCTCTTTAAAAGTAATGCCTGATTGGCAGTAAATGCTGTGCCAAGCGGTGCCACGGCATTGGTAAATCCTGCCTGATGAAGAGAAATCACATCCATGTATCCTTCGCAAAGAATGATTCCCTTATTTCGGGAACGTCTGGCATAGTTAAGTCCATATAGATTACGTCCTTTGTCAAAAAGAATCGTTTCTTTGGAGTTCAGATATTTCGGTTCCCCGTCCCCCATAACTCGTCCACCAAAGCCAATCACTCTCTGACTGGCATCCATAATCGGAAAGATCACTCGATTAAAAAATTTATCGTAACTTCCCCGGACAGAATCAATCGTTACCAGAGAAGATTCTTTCATCTGATAATCCGTGTATCCTTTCTTCTTTAAATACTGATACAGATCATCCCGGTAAATATCTGCATAACCCAGTCCAAATTTCTGAATCATCTCCTGGGAAACCCCTCGGTTCTCCAGATACTGCATCGCTTTCTCGCCCCGTTTGCTCTTTAAAAGATAATGAAAATAGATCGCAGCCTGTTTATTCATTTCTTTCAGAACCGTTCTGGCATCGGCCTCTCTTTTTTCCTCCGGGGTCTGCTCCGATTCCGGAAGATCCACACCGGCTCTCTTCGCCAGTTCCTGCAGAGCCTCCACAAAAGACAGACGATTATATTCCATCAAAAATGTATAGACATTCCCTCCCTGTCCACAACCGAAACAATAATACATCTGTTTTTCCCGGCTGACAGAAAAAGAAGGAGATTTTTCATTATGAAACGGGCATAGTCCAAAATAAGAGGACCCCTTCTTTTTCAGGGAAACATAAGAGGAAATGACATCCACAATATCATTTCGTTCCCTGACCTCCTCAATTACATCCTCATCGTATCTCATGACTCCCTCTTTTCTTCACTATCCTGTATACAGCCTTCCAACATGCCGCATACCACATCTCAAAAGGAAAAGCTTCACACCTCCTGAGATAATAACATTATATGTTTCATATATAAAAATATGATTCTATTTTACAAATTCTGCGTAATCTTCCCAGTGTTAAAAATTACTTTGATCATTTAAAAAAATTAATCGATCTTGCCCTGATCAAGTACTGCGATGGCATCCAGAGAAACTTTCATCAGTTCCTTCACTTCATCCTCTGTGATTCCCATGCGCTGTGCCAGCTCCTTTGGCTTTGCCTCCCTCTCATATTCTTTGGCAAAAGCGGTGGCAATCTCATTTAATTCATTGACTCTGCTGGCCATCTTCATGGCTGATCTTGTAGAGTTATTATACTCTTCCAATGCATTTTCAATGTGTTCACGTATCACTTTTTCTTTATATGCTGCAAAATCTTTATTCCAGGATGGTTCAAAATCATTTACTGCCACCATAAGACCGATATTACTTTCCTGAATCAGATCACTGAGCAGCAATCCCTGTCCGGTATATTCCCTGGCCAGTTCAACCGCATAAGAGAGATTGGCCTCAATAAGAAGATTTCTGGCATTCTCATCTCCATTGATAAGCTTTCGCATGATCATGGCTTCCTGATCATCAGACAGCTGGCTGGCAACTTCTGTTTCTTTTACATAAAGACTGACCATCTCCTCATCCAGGGGGTCTTCTTTCGTTTCTATTTCTTCATCGAGCAGCTCTTCCTGTCCTCTGGCAACTCTGTTTTCAATATAAATCTGATGACTTTCCAGATAACGACATATATAATCCAGCTGTTGCTCTGCCAGACGCATATCAGCAAAATAACTTTCAATATCTTCCATTTTTAACTGGTTTCCGTTCGTTTCCGCAATGCGTTCCAACTCACGGATTGCTTCCAAAAAATCTGTTTGTCCCGCCATTATTCTCTCCCTTCTTTCTGATCTGCCGGAAATACGATGTTCATCTGCTTTCTTGCTTCATCCAGAACCTTCATGGTTTCCAGAGTAATCTCTTTTCCCTTTTCCCATCCGGTACCGGTCTTAATCATTTTTATGAAAGCATTGGTCTCATGATTCAGGGTATTATCAGATTGTTCAAAATGAATGGACTGATCTACCTTTTTTCGGGAGATACGGAGATCTTTTACGTTTTCAATCTCTTTAATCAGCATGGAACCATCCTCTCCCTGAATCTGACTTGGCATGGCAGAATCCGTGATTTTGGAATAAATAGCCTCTCCAATCATATCTTCATATTCCATCAGAATGGTTCCTGCGCCATCCACACCATTGCAAAGCTTAATTCCCATGGCTTTCACGGCTTTCGGTGCGCCAAAAAGCCGTATCATGCACGCCACAGTATAAACACCGATGTCCATCAACGCACCGTTGGACAATTCCGGTTTAAATGCATTTTCTATAATCCCTCTCTTAAAATTATCATACCTTGAAGAATACTGGCAGTACTGAATCGTGGCTCTTCGAATCGTTCCAAGAGATTCCATATATTCTGTCATTTTAAGAAATCCCGGAGTGTAAATAGAACGCATGGCTTCCAGAAGAATCACGCCTTCTTCTTCTGCCACCCGAAACATATCTTCTGCCTCTTCCTGATTGGAAGCCATTGGTTTCTCACAAAGCACATGTTTGCCTGCCCGCATCATGGCAATCGCCTGATCATGATGACAACAATTCGGGCTGGCAATATATACCGCATCGAAAGCATCACTTTTTGCAAAAGCTTCCAGATCATCATAATATGTCAGATTTCCCTTTCGAAATCCGAACTCTTTCGCCTTATCAAGACTGCGGGAGTATACCGCCGTCAGTTCAAACTCTCTTCCAAACCGGTTTGCCTGATAAAACTTTTCAGCAATCTTTCCGGTTCCGATTATTCCAAAACGAACCATCTTCTCTTCCTTCTCCATTTCTTTTTTATCCTGATTCCACAACAATTCCTTCAATTCTTTTACCGAACCGACCAGATGATCTGCACCTGCTTCTCTCAGTTCCTCTTCAGAACCATATCCATATAATACCCCAACAGATTCCACACCACAGACTGCAGCCCCCTTGATATCATGTTCCCTGTCGCCGACCATAATCGCCTTCTCCGAGGAAATATGGCACATATCCAGAGCATATTGAATCACTTCCGCCTTCTTCACCCTGGTTCCATCCAGCTCACTCCCCGCTACAAAGGAAAAATAATCTTCGATTCCAAAATATCGGAGAATCTCCTTTGCATAGATATGAGGTTTGGACGTGGCAAGCACCAGTTCAAATCCGGCTTCACTGAGTTCGGACAACATCTCGGCAATTCCGCTGTAAATCTCATTCTCATAAATTCCTTTCGGTGAAAAGTATTCCCGATAATATTCCACCGCCTCTTCCGCCTGCTCTTTGGAAAATCCATAAAACACCTGAAACGATTCCGCCAAAGGTGGTCCGATAAACGGAATCAGCTCTTTCAGATATTTTACCTCGATGCCAAATCTGGATAAGGCATATCGGACGGATGAGGTAATTCCCAACATCGGATCTGTCAGAGTTCCATCCAGATCAAACAATATATAATTTTTCATTCCTTCCCTCCTCTGACCTTCTGTCTTTATCGCATTTTAGACAAAATTGTAAAAAAACAATTGCGATTCTCTGTTCATAGTATAAAAGAAAAACGGGGAAAAAACAACCTTCTATGAACACCAAAGGATGATTGACATTATACCTTTTTTAAAATATAATCATATCTGAATATATAATTTAAAAGGAGATGATGACTTGGACCCCAGTTCCATACGCCAGATTATTGTTTTATTGATTTTACTGATGTTGTCTGCTTTTTTCTCTTCCGCAGAAACCGCACTGACCACAGTAAATAAACACCGGATGAGAGCCCTTTCCGAGAATGGAGACCGGCGGGCAGCCCGTGTCCTTGCTTTGATCGAAAAGCCGGAAAAGATGCTCAGTGCAATCCTGATCGGCAATAATATTGTTAACCTCTCGGCGTCCTCCCTGACGACAACTTTAGCCATTCATCTGGCTTCGCAGGCCGGGCTTGGAGGAAATGCAAGCACCTTTATCGGACTTGCTACTGGTATCCTGACATTTTTAATTTTAATTTTTGGAGAAATCACACCAAAAAATATTGCGACAAAACAAAATGAACCTATGTCCCTTATTTATTCGGGACCAATTTACATTCTGACTTTTATACTGACACCTGTCATTTATGTGGTGAATTCCATCAGCTATTGTCTCTGCCGCCTGTTTGGTCTCAACTTAAATCAGACACAGACTATGACCGAGATGGAACTCCGAACCATCGTTGACGTGAGTCAGGAAGATGGTGTCATTGAACAGGAAGAAAAAGAACTGATCAATAATGTTTTTGATTTCGGTGATTCCATCGCCAAAGATATTATGCTACCCCGTATCGACATGGTTTTTGCTTCCGTCGATATGACTTATGATGAACTTGTTGAGATTTTCCTGGAAGAACAGTACTCCCGATTACCTGTCTATGAAGAATCCAAAGACAACGTGATCGGTATTCTGAATCTAAAAGATCTGTTTTTCAACCGGGTCACCCACAAGAATGAAGACTTCGATATCCATGAAGTGATGCGAAAGCCTTTCTTCACTTATGAATTCCAGAAGACTTCTGTTCTTATGGAAGAGATGCGAAACAAATCTATCAGCTTTGCTATTGTTTTAGACGAATATGGCTCTACCGCCGGTCTCATCACCTTAGAAGACCTGATTGAGGAGATCGTCGGAGATATTCGTGATGAATTTGATGCCGATGAAGCAGAGGCAATCAAATGCATAGGACCGAACGAATATGAGGTGGAAGGCAGCATGAAGCTTGATGACCTCAATGATATCATCGGTACAGAGATTGAATCCGAGAATTATGATTCCATCGGCGGTCACATGATCGGTCTGCTGGATCATCTTCCGGAAGAAGGCGAAACCGTCCGGGAAGGCGATTATCTTTACTCAATTAAAAAGATGGACAAAAACCGTATTGAAACTGTTTATATAAAAATAGAAGACACTGCATTAGCAGAGGAAGCGGATTAACTTTCCCTTCCTGCCACAGATATAGAATCCTGCTTCGCAGGATTCTTTTTTTCAGAAAGGATTTTGGAACGATGATCACAGACAAACAAAAACAGCGGGATTATGAATATGACGGAGATTACCAGTCCAAAAGCAGATACACGATCGAACAATGGACCAATATTCTGGAGTCCGGACAACTGGAAGATTCCGACCTTACTCTTTTAAAACAGATTTACAGCTCCTTTAATCACGCAGCTACCCTCCTCCAGCTTTCCTTCCACAATAACAGCACGGAAGAAAAGATTCTTGAACAGGTGAATGCAATCGGGGAAAAACTGGGTTCTGTTAATAATCTGAATCCGGAAGTAGATTATAATGGGAATGAATATTGGTGGTATCTTTTCTTCTGGGGGAAAAATACCGACGCCAAAACTCTGGAACTGAAACTTCATCCGGAACTTACCGAAGCCATCGGAGCATTATGGCCGGAGCTGGAACAGGCTTACTATGCGTTCATGAGTGATGTAGAACGAAGTCTCCAGATTCGCTATAATCAGGAAGATTCTGTCTGGATCGCAGCGGCTGTGCTTCTTTACGAAAAATACTACCGGTACCCGGGCATCAGTGCGGATGATATTCTTCTGATGCAATATGAAGTGCAGACCCGCTCTCAGAAAGTGTACGGACAAGACGTCAATGTCAACACCATCACACAGATCTGTAATGCCGATGAACGTGGACATCGTTTCAATTATTTAAGAGATATCTATAAATATTACCGTGTCGCCTTTCCCGGCGAGTTTGACGGTGACAGAGAACGTCCGGAACCGGAAAATCTGGATTACAATGCTTATATTTATTCCATTTACGGTTATATGACTTTAAATAAACTTCTTGATTTCATTGAACATGAATATGCCCATCTGGTAGATGAATCTTATGTGGAATTGAATAATGCCAATGGATTCGTCCGTCTGGCAGATTACCTGACCAGACAGGGAGGAACCATCTATGATCCAGATGATACATCGGAACAGGCTCTGGCCCTTCGGGCAGATGGTGAAGATTGTACGACTACCTTCCATATGCTGGCAGATTCTCTTTTAGCGGAGTACCCGAACTTTACTTATGCCAGGAAAGCAGACTGGTATCTTCCTTCCGAAGGACGGATTGCCTACGTTTTCTGTGATTTTCTTTATATGGAAGATTACGCCTACACCGGAGCCGGTATCTCCTTTGTAACCAAACCGGAAGGCGACGAAGTAAATATCGAGATTGCCCTGAATCTCCCTCTCTGTGCCGGTGAAGAAACCATGCTGGATATTCAGGATAAATGCAACATGCTCACCCTGATGACAGCCGCTCCATTTAAGGTGGAGACCGTCAATACCGAAAATTTTGATTTTACGGAAGAAGGACAAAAGATCAAAGCTTCCGTTTTATATGCATACAGCGAATTCAAAACTATGACCGAAGAAAATATTGTCGGTCTTATGTCTACTGCTATGGAAATATTTGCATCCTATTATACGGATATCTGTCAGAATTACTACCCTTCCAAAGAGGAGATGAATGCTGCCGTAGATCCCCTGGCAGCGGCCCTCGGCTCTAAATTAACTTACCGAAAAGGCGCTGAGGTTCCAGGCCCGCAGATCATATACAAACAGGGAGTTACTTCCCCTACTTCGGATTATATTACCCGGGCTCTGCAGGGATATCAGACTGCACCGGCTGCAGAAGAAAATGCCGCGACCGAAGATTACGATGAACCGGCTTATTCCGGCACTTCTGTCACCGGAGGCTATTCTGATTACAATCCTTTCGAAGATGCCAAACCTGTTTCCGAAGAAAATGCTGCCGCACAAAACGAATCTATCCCGGCAAAAAGCGGTAACGCTTCCAGTCCTGCACCGATGAGACAACCTGTCTCCGCATCATACGGGCAGCCTGCCCCTTCTTCCATGCTACCATCATGGCCAAAAGGAGAAAAAGTTCCCGTTTCCACGCATCCTGACCGCCGGGAACAAGGATTCCGCCTCTATCCAAAAAACACACTGATCAAAGGCCCGGTCAAAACCGGCAAATATCATGAAGCGATCATGACAGCCGTGGGTATCATCGAAGGGAAAGATTCCAATATGATGAACATTCAACCGGTACCGGAAATCCTGGATCACTATAAAGATTATCTGGAAGAAGGTCGGATCATGCACGTTTCCTATCCGGATATCGATGGAGAAGGGTACGAAGGATGGATGGAATCTGTACAGGGTCCTTCCATTCGGGATGGCATTTTCAAAGAATTTGCCAATCACTGCGGAGAAGGCCGTTATGTCGTTATGATGGAGGAAGTAGATCTTAACTGGATGCATCTGTTTGGGGAAGCCTCTGTCCTTCTAAGAGAAAACCGCCGAGAAGGCACCAGCAGTGAAACTGCAGTCACCCTGATGCACTCTAAAGAGAAATTCAAACTGCCTTCCAACCTGTATATCGTGGCAACCTGCTCTTCCATCGTCTGCGAAGATACAATTCTTGGAGCCATCGAACAGGATTTCTTCATCCGGCATGTTGCACCGGATGCCAGTGTACTTCGGGGAATCCGGGTCGAGGGCATTCTTCTGGAACGATTGATGGCAACCTTGAATCTTCGACTCTCCTATTTTCTGGGAGCCGATTATCAACTGGGAGAAGGCTTTTTCCTGGCATCTCCGGACAAAGATCCTTTCATCTCTCTGGCAAGAGTATTCCGTGAGCAGATCATTCCTCTTTTCGAGAAATGGTTTGATGGCGATAAAGAGAGAATTCGTTACGTTTTAGGGGATAATGGCAAAAAACGTAACGATACCATCTTCTACCAGGAAATGCCATACCGGGAAGGATTATTTAAAGGAAGTATCCCGGACTCCTTTGACACAGAGCGGAGAATCTATCAGATTAACGAAGAAGCTTTTTACAATCCAAAAAGCTATATCGATATATACGAATCCTGAAAAACATAATAGATTATTATTACGTATTTATTAAGAAAAATACAAAAAATCACAATTTGCTCACATTTACCTTTTATACTTATAAGAGGTTTCAATATTAAAATAAGATAAAGTAGTATTTTATGTACAAAACAGGATTATTTATGGAGGTATGAAACATGCTGAAAACATTAAAACGACTTGGCGTTAGTTTTTTCATTGCTGTTTTCATCTTAAATATTACCATGCTGCCAACAGCAGATCATAGTTTAAGTCAGGTGGAAGCGAGTACAACCGGAAAGGTAACAGCCAGAAAACTGCACATCCGAAACAAAAAAAGCACCAAGGCCAAATGCATCAAAATTGCAAAAAAAGGCACAAAGGTTGAAGTGCTCTCCACCGGTAAGAAATGGGTGAAAGTAAACATCAACGGTACAATTGGCTACACACAGGGCCAGTATATATCAACTTCTTACGGAACCGCTTCCAAACCATATTCCAACGTAATTGACGGAACCGTTTCATCCAAAACTTTACATATTCGTTCCGGTAAAAGTAATAGTTCAGATACTATCCTAACTGTAAAAAAAGGAACAAAAATCAGAGTATTGACATCCAATTCCAAGTGGGTCCAAGTGAAAGTGAACGGGGTAATTGGTTATGCCAGAGGAAAGAACATTTCCACTGGTAATGGCGGCACCGCTTCCAACACTACGACGAAAGGGCAGTCTGTTATTAATTATGCACTTCGTTTTGTCGGCAATCCATACCGCTGGGGCGGAAGCAGTCTCACAAACGGAACCGACTGCTCTGGTTTTGTCATGAGTGTATACAGACATTTTGGCAAATCTCTCCCGCATTCTTCTTATGCACTTCGCAGGGTAGGACGTGCTGTACACGGATTAAGCAACGCAAAGCCTGGTGACATCATCTGCTACAGCGGACATGTTGCTCTTTACATCGGCAATAGAAAGATCGTTCATGCCAGCAATCCAAGAGATGGCATTAAAATATCTTCAAACGCCAACTATCGCCACATCGTTGCGATAAGAAGAATCTTTAACTAATTTAGGACCTGTCGCAGTCAATGCTGCTCAGCTCCAAGAACAACAATGCGGAAACTGTTCCATTACATTTGTATGACATGTAATGGAATGGTTTCCGCTTTCTTTTATCGGTGAGGCTGCGCTTCCCTATCAGAGCGGTAATGCCCACAGGCTCGGAAAGTTAAAAATCTCCTCCATAAGCGCATCGTCGGCGTCTGTTCGCAATATTCTTCTTATTGCAGTAATTTATTTTTCAGCTGATCTTCCAGCTCGGTCAGGCGAGCTTCCGCCTCTCTTCTTTTCTGTCTTCCCTCATTTTGAATCTGCATCACTTCATCAATCGTAGAGAGCAATTTTTCGTTGGTTTCCACCAAAGTCTCCATGTCAACAATTCCTCTCTCACTTTCCCTGGCAGTTTCCACCGTTGCCATCTTTAACTTCTCCGCATTTTTCTTCAGAAGTTCATTGGTAAGATCTGAAACCTGTCTCTGGGCTTCTGCTGCCCGTCTGGAATGTTCAATTCCGAGAGCGATGACCATCTGGCTCTTCCACAGTGGAATGGTATTTACCAATGTGGACTGGATTTTTTCGGACATGGTCACATCACTGGATTGTACCATTCGAATCTGTGGTGCCATCTGGAGAGAAACCATTCGTGTCAGTTCCAGATCATGAATTTTTTTCTCAAAGCGATTGCAAAGAGCTTCCATATCACTGACTTCCTGGGCATCTTCTGCCAGACCACTTGCCGCTGCCTTCTGTCTTAACACTGGAAGTTCCTCTTCCATCACTTGATGGAGTTTTTTCTTTCCAGCTAAAATATACATATTCAGCTCCCGGAAATATACCTTATTCAAATCATACAGCTGGTCAAGCAAAGCACTGTCTTTTAAGAGCTGAATCTGATGTCCCTCCAGAGTCTTACAAATCTTTTCAATATTTGCTTCTGCTTTATCATATTTCAACTTCATGGTTTCTGCCTTTGCCGCTTTTTTCTTAAAAAAGCCCAGAACACCCTTGCTTTCTTCCTCATCAAATTCTTTAAGTTCTGTCACCACACTGTTCAGAAGATCTCCAATCTCTCCCAAATCTTTAGATTTCACTTTATTTAAGGTTCCTTCTGAAAAATCTGACATTTTTTTCTGCACACCGGCACCATATTGCAATATAGAAGCAGAATCCTTCAGTTCAATCTGTTTCACGAAATTGTCAACCTGTTCTTTTTCTTCTTCTGTCAGATATTTTTCTTCTTCATATTCCTGAACGGACTTTTGCTGTTCCACATTTCCTTTTCCACTGATCTCCAGCCCCATAGCCTCTTCTACCGGGTCAAGGGTGAGCGTTGGTCCTTCTTTTAATAATTGTTCTATATCCATTTTGTGTCCTCCTTACATCTGCTTTCTATCTCTACTCCCAGATGGAACGCTGTTTTTCTCCCCGCGAAACTAATTCTTGTTTCTTCCATCCATCTTTTGCCAACATGGTTTCCAGCACCTGTATATCAGAAGAAATGTCTATGGCAATATCCTGAAACATATCGTCAAACATTGTTTCCAACGCCTGATTCATGGTATCCAGAGAATCGGTAATCTCTTTTGTTGTTTTTTTGATGTTATCTCCCTGAATCGGCTGTTTTTCCAGTTCTTCATACACTCGCAGAAGTTTCATGATTGACGGAATATAATATTCCATCAGACGGTCTGTCTGGGATACTTTTTCCGGATGTTCCTTCACACAGACAAAAATCCGGGAGATGGACATCTCCAAGCGATTTATCTTATCAAGCACATCCAAAGAGGAGATGCTTGCTTTCCTTTTTTGAAGTTCTTCCAGATATTTTCTGGATTCCTTTTCCATCCGATATAATTTTTTCTCGTCATCACCGGCCATTTCCCATTGCTGCCGCAATAATTCTTCTTCCTGCTCCTTCTGCTCCCGCTCTTTCCGGGATTCCACAGCAGCATCATACTGCCTTCCGGCTTCTTCTGTCAGCATCAGACAAGTCTCTTTCTCATCCAGGCGGGCCTGGGGAATCCATCGATGTTCCATAATAAAATGAACATCCTTCCGAACCGTCTTTAATGGAACTCCGCAGCACTTCACCAGATCCTCAAGCATAATATAAGAGGAATCTTTCCAGGCACGAACATAACTTTTAATTCGTCTGGTACGCTTTCCGGTGAGCAAGCCTCTTCCAAGAAAAATTCCGCTTATGACGGTAAGAGGCAGAAAAATGCTTTCCAGAATCACAGCCACCGTAGAAAATATACCACTCACCGCAGCCAGTCCAAAACCTCCGATTCCAAATCCCAGACTCAAGGCACCAAATATGGCCAGCCCCGCTCCTCCAAATCCGGTCTGTAACGGGCCACTGTAGGTTCCCGGCAGAGTTCCTCTCGTCTGTGGAACTGTCGGAACTTCTCTGTCCCTGTCGTTTCTCGTTCTTCCACGATTTCCCGCTTCCATTTTACTTCGGTTCCCGGTATTCCTCCTGTCATTTCTTTCCATTTTTGATGTTTTTGTGTGTCCACCATTTTCTAACGGTTCCCACTGATTCAGTTTCTCTCTGGCATAATCCCACTGTTTCTGGGTCTCATCTTTGGCATAATCCACCAGGTCACGGATACCGTCACTCAAACCACTGAAATCCATCGAATTGATGGAATCTTCAATCACCTGAAGAATCTGTTCTCCCAAATCTTCTTTTTTATTGTTTTTATGTTCTCTATCCTCTTTCATCTTAATTGTCTTTCCTTTATCAAATCTGCTTTCTATTATAACAACGAAAAACCTCTTCGTAAAGTTAATCATTATTTTCTTTTCTGTGAATATACTGTAAAAAAAATGAGGAAACACAGTGGCAATTCGAATTTATATTGATCAGGGACATAATCCGGCGGGAGTCAATGCCGGTGCAGAAGGATTTGGAGTAAGAGAACAGGATATTACCTATCAAGTCGGACAATTTCTATATAACATTCTGACGGAGGATTATCGATTTTCTGCCAAATTGTCGAGACCCACGCCGGAAACCACCTTAGGATACAACAACACCAGCAGCCTCAGAGAAAGAGTCACGCAGGCAAATAACTGGCCGGCTGATTATTTTATCAGTATCCATGCCAACGCCAGCGAAAATCCGGATATTAATGGTTCCGAAGTCTATGTAACAGAAAGCTATACCACGGCCTGGTATCTTGCTCTCGATGTTCTGGCTGAAATCGTAAGACGGGTAGGCACCAAATACAATGGTGTATTTATAAACCCTTCCCTTTATGTTCTTCGAAATACAAATATGCCGGCTATTCTTGTAGAACTTGGCTACATCACCAACTATGAAGACAACCAGCTAATGGTGGAGGAACCTTATCAGTTTGCCTATGGTATTTACGTGGGACTTCTGAATTATCTGGGACTTCCACAGATTTTATTTTGACAGGGCTTTCGTATTAAAATGAAGCGCAACTTCCAGAATGTGACATTTCCATCGAAAAAAGATGCCGTTCGGATAAGAACGGCATCTTTTAAGTATTATGTAATGATGAAATGATTCAATAATTACATTAACTGACGGAACATTTCTTCGAACTGTTCAATGGAAGCTGGTCTTGGGTTACCAGGAGCACAAGCATCAGCTGCAGCAGATTCGCAAAGGAAAGGAAGATCTTCTTCTTTGATATCAAGTTTTGTAGGGATACCAACGTCAACAGATAACTGTCTAACTGCATCGATTGCTGCCTGACGGTATTCTGCTTCAGACATACCGGTTGTATCTACATCAAATGCTTCTGCGATATCTTTGAATTTTGTTCCTGTACAATCCTGATTGAATTCCATAACGATTGGAAGCATCATAGCACATGCAACACCATGAGGTGTATCATATACAGCACCCAGTGTATGAGCCATGGAATGAGCAATACCAAGACCTACGTTGGAGTATGCCATAGCTGTTACGTACTGTGCAAGAGCCATACCTTCACGTCCATCCGGATCATTTTCTACAGCTTTGCGTAAGTTTTTAGCAATCAGCTGGATAGCTTTTAAGTTGAGGCAGTCAGCTAATTCCCAAGCTCCACCTGTTGTGTAACCTTCGATCGCATGTGTAAGAGCATCCATACCTGTGGAAGCGGTAAGTCCTTTTGGCATAGAGGACATCATATCCGGGTCAACTACAGCAACATCAGGGATGTCGTTAGGGTCCACACATACGAATTTACGTTTTTTCTCAACGTCTGTAATAACGTAGTTAATTGTAGATTCAGCACCTGTACCACCTGTTGTAGGAACAGCGATTGTGAATACGGTACGGTTCGTTGTTGGGGAAACACCTTCCAGAGAACGAACATCGTAAAATTCCGGGTTGTTTACGATGATACCAATACCTTTACCGGTATCCATGGAGGATCCGCCACCGATTGTGATCATGAAGTCAGCGCCGGATGCTTTGTAAGCATCAACACCATGCTGTACGTTTTCAATTGTTGGGTTAGGTTTGATATCGGAGTAAAGTTCAAACTCAATACCATTTTCTGCTAAAAGGTCTGTAACTTTAGCGGAAACACCAAATTTTACAAGGTCTGGGTCAGTAGCTACAAAAGCTTTTTTAAATCCTTTTGAAGCGATAATTCCAGGAATTTCATTGATAGCGCCATGTCCGTGGTAAGATACACCATTTAATACGAAACGATTCACTGCCATATTCGGAACCCTCCTTAAAAATATAAATTAAAATGATTAATTGCTGTTAATCACACAGCAACGCTAAATGTATTATATATCAAAATCCAGCAAAATGAAAAGAGATTTTTATATACATTTCATAAGAAAAACAGAGGAATATTTCATTTTTTGGCGTTATATCATATAATTCATACAATTATTTGTTACTTTGTATGTAAATAATTGTACTTTACAAAAAACTCATTTCCCAGACTCATTTATAATGAAATCGCCCACATAACATAATATTATGTGAGCAGATTTTTTTACTTTATTATGCTTTTAACCCAAACAATCCCGCAGGATTGAGTGCTCCCCATCCCTGCCGGTTTTTCGGTTGGCCACAGTCAAGACTGGTCTCCATAAGGCGTACCTTGATATCAAAATTGGTCAGCCAGGGTTCCGAAGAAAGCAACAGAGCAATCACCCCGGATACGATCGGTGTTGCCATGCTGGTACCGCTTCTCCTTTTATATGCACCCGGCTGATTGTCACAGCTTAATATGTGACCGGCCGGTGCCACCACATCGGGCTTGCACACACAGGTTCCCGGCACCGGACCGCACCCGGAGTAACGGGTCTCACGTTTATTTCCCCGTTTCATATAAGAATGCTCCTCCTGGGCACCGACGGTAATTACCTTTTTACTGACACCGGGACTGGTAATCGTGTACTGAGCAGGTCCCTCATTGCCTGCTGCCACAACCACAACCAGTCCCTCATCCCAAAGGGCCTCCACTTTCTGAACGATCATATCATTTTCAGGATTCTTTGCATTTTTTACGGGCATCCCCACGGAAATATTCACAATACGAATGTTATATTCTTTGTGATGCTGCAACAGCCAGTCTATCGCCTGAATCATGGCACTCATTTTCCCGCTGCCACTCCGATCCAATACTTTTAATGCCACAATCGCAGCCTCCGGTGCCACCCCGATTCGACTGCCATCCGGCTGACGACCGGCAGAGGCGATAATTCCGGTGACATGGGTACCATGTCCATTATCATCGTACATTTCTTTTTTTCCATTCACAAAATCTTTAAAATACCGGATTCTGTTTTCCGGTTTCACAAAATCCCCATGGAGATAAATCCCTGTATCCAAAACAGCCGCAGTAATACCTTTCCCGGTAATACCACGGCTGTAAATCTGTCTCAAATTCAAACCCTTCATCAAATCCGACTGCATTACCATTCCCCTTTTTTCTACAGTATATGAATCGAGAGTGGGATTTGTGAATATACTCGGAGGACTTGGGAGGGGTCGGGACATGTGAACATCACAGGCTTCGGTTTGCTAATAAGTTCACATGTCCCGACCCCGTAAGAACGCAGTGAGGAATTTCCCCGCAAGGCTTCCTTCCGCGATGGACTCTCTTGCTTCCTCCAACGTAAACCAGCGGCAGGAATCAATTTCATCTTCGGAAACAGCGGATAAATCCTCCGAATCCACCACACAGGAGAAATTAAGCATCAACGTGTTGGTCGGTGGATAATACTCACTTTTTTCAAAATGTAGCTCCGTCACATTCAAGCCGATTTCTTCTTTCACCTCACGGATCACTGTTGACTCGGCATTTTCTCCCTGATTGACATACCCCGCCACTAAAATATATCGGTCTCTGCCATACTGCTTGATCAGCAGGATTTTATCCCTGTCCGGATTCTGCACTTCCATACTGACTGCCGTAGAAAAGACAGGAAACCGGTAGGCTTCACATTTCTCGCAGTAAGGAACCATTCCTTCATCTTTCAAAAATTTCTGTTCCAGTTTTGTACCGCACTCCATACAATAGTTCATCATATCACACTTTCCCCTATTCCACTTCCCATGGCTGTGTCACAATAATCGCCTCATGATGCACCGCCGGCAAAAATTTATCAATTACATCCCGGGTTACTAACTTCAGGCTGGAAGTATTGACGCAGGGATGACAGCCCAGAAATTCTGCTTTGAGCACATCTTCATCAATCAACAGCTGGACGTGATTCTCATGGTCGTTCATCAATCCCATAATGGACACGGAGCCCGGTTCAATATCCAGATATTCCAGCATTGCATCAGGCTTGCCGAAGGACAATCTGGAGGACTGTATCTGTTTGGACAATACTTTGGTTTTAAAAGGCTTATCCCCTGGCATCATCAGAAGATAATAATGCTTCTTGTTGGCGGTACATAAAAATAAATTTTTACAGATAATGGTCTCAAGCACCGCATCAATCTCATGGCAGGCCTCCATATTGCCTGCCGGTTCATGATCAGTGCGGTAATACTCCATTTCCAACTGATCCAGAAGATCATAAACCCGAATCTCTTTTTCCTGACGCCCCTCTTCATTTTCCGGACGTCCGTGATATAACTCCATGTTCTGTTTCCTCCCTGACGATTTTTCGCTATTCTGCCATCAGATATGTTTCAATGGCTTCCCGGACACCATCATGCTCGTTATCGGTTACCATCACATCACAAAGCTCCCTCACCTGCTCTCTGGCATTGGCAACGGCGACGGAAAGCCCGGCCTTTCTCAATATTGGCAGATCATTAAAGCTATCACCGACTACAATGGTCTCCTCCACCGGAATACTAAGATATTTGCAGAGCATTTCCAGACCGATGCCTTTATCCACCGCTGCCGGTGAAAGCTCCAGCATGGATTCCTCCGCATAGCTCATGACAACCGGAAGATCTTCCAGCGCTTTTTTCGTTTCTTCCCTTGCCTCCACCGATGGATGATAGAGACAGCATTTTCCAATCTTCCAGTCCGAATGAGCACAATATTCAAAGACATCCGGCACCACCTTTGCGGTCTTTTCAAAATGCTTCTTATATTGGGTAATCTTATAATGGTCCAGCCTGCATACATGTCGCTCGCTCAGAATCGCATACCCATCCATCATCACCTGGGTCATGATATCTCTCGGCCTTGCATAATCCAGAATGCGACCTATCACTTCCCGCTCAAAATATTTTGAAAAAACAACTTTATTTTCTTTCAGGTCATATACATTGGCACCACTCTCACAAATTATGTAGCGCATTGCCGGAAAATATTCCAGTAACTCTCTCGCCTCTTCCAGGCTTCGCCCGGTCGAAAACAATACAATTTTATCTGAATCCAGCGCCCGCCGGATTGCCTCCATATTTCCAGAGGAGATTTTTTTCTTCGCGTTGAGTAATGTATCGTCCAGATCGGACGCCAATAATTGGTATGTCATAATTTCTCCTTTTGTTCCTCAGATCGTTGCTTTTTTACATTAACGGATTATAGCAGTGATTTGGGTATCCGTCAAATGAATGAAGGCCAAAAAAAGGAGATTTCCAGCCCCGGAAATCTCCTTTTTTCATGCAATTTTTCTATTCAATAATCTTTACGGCAGTTCCGTAAGCAATCACTTCCGCTGCCCCCTGCATCACAGAAGAGGAACCGAAACGCACACCGATGATGGCATCGGCACCTAATGCTTCCGCTTCATCTACCATACGCTTGGTGGCAATCTGTCTTGCCTCCATGAGCATTTCTGTGTATCCTTTTACTTCTCCACCTACCAGGGTTTTCATCCCTGCCATAAAATCCTTTCCAAGATTTTTGGAATGTACGGTGGTTCCTTTCACCAGACCCAGTGCCTCAAATTCTTTTCCCGGAATTGTTTCAATACTTAGCAGCTTCATCCTCTTCTCCTCCATCGATTTCTTTCATTCTTTCTTTAAGTGCCAATACAATACCAACAATGATAAGTGTCGGTATGATAATCATTACAGCGATAAAAAACGGCGGTGCCGGATCCCATGCATTCAGGATCAGGATCAGAACATCCCAGAGCAGAATCAAGGCGATCATCACGCCAGCTGCGATTGCTGCTCCCCGTTTCTTCTTGCCCACATCCACTTTGGTCACATTCATAAAACGATTGCCCCCTTTCTCATACTTCTGTAATTCTTCAAGATACGGAACAGCCTGCAAATCTGCCAACCCGGCAGATTGCTCGGAAAGGTTCTGGCACATCATCTTCACCAGCTCCAG
This sequence comes from Lachnospiraceae bacterium, assembly GCA_028721415.1. Lineage (GTDB taxonomy): Bacteria > Bacillota > Clostridia > Lachnospirales > Lachnospiraceae > Anaerobutyricum. The sequence goes on from JAQYIU010000036.1 coordinate 57,038, forward strand.
ATTTCTCACCTCATGGTCCAGATAAATCCGATGTCGCTCCAGACAATCGGTCAGAGTCAGCTTTCCGCTTAACATTTTCCGAATCTCTTCTATGGGGATGGCGAGTTTTCGAAACAATTTTATCTGAAACAGTAACATCACATCCGCTTCCGAATAATCCCGATATCCGTTAGCCTTATTGCGCTCCGGGTGGATCAGCCCCTGATCCTCATAGAAACGAATATTCTTCTTCGTGATGCCTACCTGTTTTTCCACCTCATTGATTCTCATCGCTCTCACCTCCAAGTCACTCTGCGATGCCTCGCAGGCTTAATTTATACCTTCCACCAGGGGGAAGGTCAAGAAATTTTTCAAAAAAAATGTATATTTTATTGTCTTTTCCTCACAAGACAACGTTTTTTATAAAATGCGATGCCATAACAGATAATCTGATCATAATCATCTTCATATTCTTGTGCATACATCTTCGTGTCAATCTGTTTTAATGCCTTATCACAATCCACTTCTAAATCCTGTAATTTTTCAGAATATTTTGCCTCAAAAACAGCCACTCTACCTTCTGCGGCATCAAAAACAACCACATCACTTTGTCCTTCTCCACTCTCCCGATTGGACTTCACACGATATCCTGCACCGGCAAAGATACCTGCAAGAAATGCATGATAAAAATCTTCTTTATAATCATGATAGCTGATGGTTTTCCGCAATAATGTAGCCGCCGGAGAGTAAAATCTCCAGTTTTTCCGTGATGCTGCTCCCGGCATAGTCAATAAAAGAGCGGATAATGGCATTATCACTGGTATTCTTCCAGTAACTGGATGGTTTCACCCTCGGATCATGCTGATAATCCCGCAGATAATTCATCACATCCCATGGA
>JAQYIU010000037.1 GCA_028721415.1 Lachnospiraceae bacterium
AATAATGCTTGACAAGAAATAGAGATAGTGATAACTTATGTATAAAGATATTAGCACTCGATACAAATGAGTGCTAATAACTAAGAAAGAAGGGAAGAAGGTTATGAATTTAGATGAACGTAAGATGAAGATTTTAAAAGCAATCATATCTACTTATCTGGAAACCGGCGAGCCGGTGGGAAGCAGAACGATTGCGAAGGATTCTGACCTCCATTTAAGTTCGGCGACCATACGTAATGAGATGGCAGATCTGGAGGAGCTTGGATATATTATACAGCCTCATACTTCTGCCGGAAGAATTCCTTCTGATTTGGGATACCGTTATTATGTGGATCGGATGATGGAGGAGAAAGAGTCTGAGTTCCGCGACAGAGAGAATGAGATGCGCCGGGAACAGCAGGCTATCCTCAATAAGATGGACCGCATGGAAGAAGTTCTTAAGAATGTGGCAGATGCGCTGGCGGCCAAAACCAATTATGCAACATTGGTCACCACACCACAGATTAAGGAATCCAAGCTGAAGTTCATTCAGTTATCCATGGTGGATACCAGAAGACTTCTGGCAGTCATTGTCCTTGGCAATGATACGGTTAAGAATCTTCTGATGAACATTGAAGATCCGTTAGGTAATGATGAAGTCCTGAAACTCAACATTCTGTTGAATTCATTTCTGCAGGGCTTGACTCTCAACGATATCAATCTGGAGTTGGTTCATACTATGAAGGTTCAGGCAGGAATGCACGCAGGTATTCTGGAAGGCATATTTAACGGTATTGTGGAGGCCATCCACGAGGCTGATGATATGGAGATTTATACCAGCGGAGCCACGAACATGCTTCAGTATCCGGAATTGGTAGGGCCGGAACACACAAGGGCACTTCTCGATACGCTGGTTGAGAAGAAAGCACTGGTGAAACTGGTAGATGATACCGTCAAGCAGCAGGAGAAACATGGAATTCAGGTTTACATCGGTAATGAGACACCGGTTCAATCTTTAAAAGATTGCAGTATCGTCACTGCCACTTATGAACTGGAAGAAGGTGGAACAGGAACCGTTGGAATCATTGGTCCAAAACGAATGGATTATCGCAAAGTTGTTAATACTCTCAAGAATCTGACAGATGATTTGGATGAGATTTTTAATAAAAAGTCATAGAAAGGTGGTACTTAAGTGGAAGAGAATAAAAAAGAATTCGACGAAAGTATCGTAGAGGAAACAGTTTCTCCTGAAATTGCAGAAGAAGCTGGTTCTGAGGAAGAAGTTGCCTCTTCTGAGACAGCCGATACAGAAAAGGCAGAAACAGAAGAAAAAGGTAAGAAGAAGAAAAAGAAATCTGCCGCAGCGTTGGAGATTGAACTTGATAAGAGCGAGAAAAAGGTTGCGGAGATGACCGACAAATATCAGAGACTTATGGCAGAGTTTGAAAATGCAAGAAAACGGAATGCCAAAGAACAGAGTCATATGTATGATGTCGGAGCAAAGGAAGTGCTTTCCAAGTTGCTTCCGGTGGTAGATAATTTTGAAAGAGGTCTGGATGCCCTTTCCGAAGAAGAAAAAGAGAATCCATTTGCTCAGGGAATCGAAAAGATTTATCAGCAGCTCATGACAGTTTTCAATGAGCTCGGTGTAAAAGCGATGGATGCCGAAGGAAAGGAATTTAATCCGGATTTCCACAATGCCGTGATGCATATGGAAGACGAATCCATGGGTGAGAACCTTGTGGTGGAGGAATTCCAGAAGGGGTATATGTACAAAGAAAGCGTACTTCGTCACAGCATGGTAAAAGTTGTTAATTAGCAAATAAGTCGAAAGGACAGATAATATTAGGAGGAATTTATTATGAGTAAAATTATTGGTATTGACTTAGGTACTACAAACTCATGTGTAGCAGTTATGGAAGGTGGAAAACCTGTTGTTATCACAAATGCAGAAGGTATGAGAACCACACCATCTGTTGTAGCATTTACAAAAACAGGAGAAAGAGTAGTTGGTGAACCTGCAAAACGTCAGGCAGTTACCAATGCAGATAAAACAATTTCGTCCATCAAACGTCAGATGGGTACCGATTACAAAGTAGCGATTGACGATAAGAAATATTCCCCACAGGAAATTTCCGCTATGATCTTACAGAAATTAAAATCTGATGCAGAAAATTACTTAGGTGAAAAAGTATCGGAAGCAGTTATCACTGTTCCTGCATACTTTAACGATGCTCAGAGACAGGCAACAAAAGATGCCGGCAAGATTGCAGGTCTTGATGTAAAACGTATCATCAACGAGCCTACAGCAGCCGCTCTTTCCTATGGTCTGGATAATGAAAATGAACAGCAGATCATGGTATACGACTTAGGTGGTGGTACATTTGATGTTTCCATCATTGAGATTGGTGACGGTGTCATTGAAGTATTATCTACAGCTGGCGATAACCGTTTAGGTGGAGATGACTTTGATAACGTGATCACACAGTATATGCTGGATGACTTCAAGGCAAAAGAAGGTGTGGACTTATCCGGAGATAAGATGGCAATGCAGAGATTAAAAGAAGCTGCAGAGAAGGCAAAGAAAGAACTTTCTTCCTCCACAACAACAAACATTAACCTGCCATTCATCACAGCTACTGCAGAAGGTCCAAAACATTTTGAGATGAACCTTACAAGAGCAAAATTCAATGAATTGACTGCTCATCTGGTAGAAAGAACAGTAACACCTGTAACAACAGCATTAAAAGATGCAGGTCTTACAGCAAGTGATTTAAGTAAAGTATTACTGGTTGGTGGTTCCACAAGAATCCCTGCAGTACAGGATAAAGTAAAACAGTTAACAGGCAAAGAGCCATTTAAGGGAATCAACCCGGATGAATGTGTTGCTATCGGTGCTTCTATTCAGGGGGGTAAATTAGCTGGTGATGCCGGTGCCGGAGATATCCTCTTACTGGACGTGACTCCATTATCCTTATCCATTGAGACTATGGGTGGTGTTGCTACAAGATTGATCGAACGTAACACAACAATCCCTACAAAGAAGAGCCAGATCTTCTCCACAGCCGAGAATAATCAGACAGCGGTTGACATCCACGTTGTACAGGGTGAGAGACAGTTTGCGAGAGATAACAAAACACTTGGACAGTTCCGTCTGGATGGTATTCCACCAGCACAGAGAGGTGTACCACAGATCGAAGTTACCTTTGATATTGATGCAAACGGTATCGTAAATGTATCTGCAAAAGATCTTGGAACAGGAAAAGAACAGCACATCACAATCACAGCTGGATCTAACATGTCCGATGAAGATATTGAGAAAGCTGTAAAAGAAGCTGCTGAATTCGAAGCACAGGATAAGAAGAGAAAAGAAGCTATCGATGCAAGAAACGACGCAGACAACATGGTATTCCAGACAGAAAAAGCACTGGAAGAAGTTGGCGACAAGATTGATGAAGCTGATAAGACAACAGTTCAGGCAGACATCACAAAATTAAAAGAGATTCTTGACCGTACAACAGTAGAAAACATGACAGATGCTGATGTTTCCGAAATCAACGAAGCAAAAGAACAGCTCATGAAAGATGCACAGACATTATTCGGTAAAATGTATGAGCAGGCACAGGCTGCACAGGGCGGACCACAGGCTGGACCTGAAGATGCGAATGCAACATACAATGCAGATGATGTTGTTGATGCAGATTATAAAGAAGTATAAAAAAGAAAAAGCTGAAAAAGCATAGAGGAAGAGGAGACGGGGGAATCCCTGTCCCCTCTTTCCCCTTATCCTGAAAAGATAAAATCGGGACTTGGGGATTTGTTTGGAGGATAATATGGCAGATAAAAGAGATTACTATGAAGTCCTGGGTGTGAAAAAAGATGCCACAGAGGCTGAGATTAAACGTGCCTACCGTAAGGTGGCAAAAAAATATCATCCTGACATGAATCCGGGAGACAAAAACGCAGAAGAAAAATTTAAGGAAGCAGCAGAAGCCTATGAAGTGCTGAGTGATCCGGATAAGAAAAGTCGTTATGATCAGTTTGGTCATGCAGCCTTTGAACAGGGAGGCGGCGGAGCCGGTGGCGGTTTCGGCGGCTTTGATTTCGGCGGCGGAGACATGGGAGATATTTTTGGAGATATTTTCGGAGACTTTTTCGGCGGTGGAAGCCGTGGCGGAGGAGGAAGAAAGAATGGTCCAAGACAGGGTGCGAACCTTCGTGCAGCTGTGCGCATTACCTTTGAAGATGCCATCCGTGGTGTAGATAAAGAACTGGAGATTACTTTAAAAGAGCAGTGTAATACCTGTGGTGGTACAGGAGCAAAACCAGGTACCAGTCCGGAGACCTGTTCCAAATGTAACGGAAGTGGTCAGGTAGTTTACACCCAGCAGTCCATGTTTGGTATGGTGAGAAATGTACAGCCATGTCCGGAATGTAATGGAAGCGGTCAGGTTATTCGTCATAAATGTCAGGATTGTTCCGGAAGCGGATATATTAAGGTTCGTAAGAAGATTAAAGTACCGATTCCGGCAGGTATTGATAATGGCCAGAGTGTGAGAATCCGTGAAAAAGGAGAGCCGGGTATCAATGGAGGACCAAGAGGAGATCTTCTTGTTAATGTAACGGTTTCCCGTCATCCAAAATTCCAGAGACAAGAATATGATATCTTCTCTACGGAACCGATTACATTTACGCAGGCTGCTCTCGGCGCAACGATCATGATTGATACAGTGGATGGCCCTTACGAATATACCATCAAACCGGGAACCCAGACCGATACCAAGGTACGCCTGAAAAACAAAGGTGTGCCTAGCCTTAGAAATAAAAATGTCAGAGGAAATCATTTTGTTACCCTGGTAGTTCAGGTGCCTGAACATATGACAGAAGCACAGAAAGATGCTTTAAGAAAATATCAGGAAGCCATGGGTGAAGTGCCTGCTGCTGAGAAAAAAGAGTCTTCCGGCAAGCAGGAACATGAAAAAAAAGGATTTTTTGGTGGAAAGAAAAAGAAATAAGTAGTACAATGACAGAGTTGAATAAGCTCATTGGATTGCATTTGAAATGAGATTCGATGGGCTTTTTCCTGTATCAGTCAGATGAATAAATTGATGATAGTCAGGTGGAGCGGATGGAATGGATGACAATGCTGTTCCGGATATGATTTACAAGCTCTGCTCTCTTAGATGAGAAAAAGGAGACAATGTATGGAAAAAGAACAAAAAGAAAGTTTCCTGAAACGGAAAAATGTTGAGATTTCATTTAAGCGATATGCCATTGATGCCATGGGAGCCATGGCACTTGGACTGTTTGCATCTTTGTTGATTGGAACGATTATCAAGACCATAGCAGAGAATGTGGGAACTACAGGACTGATGACAGTTTTATCCGGACTAACCGGAGAAGATCTTTCTGCCAAAGTTGCTTTGCTTGGAACGAAAGACCATATTTGCTGGATGTTATGGCAGATTGGAAACTATGCGACGGCTGTGACTGGAGTAGCTATGGCGATTGCCATTGGTAATGCCTTAAGTGCCCCGCCACTGGTATTGTTTTCATTGTGTGCAGTTGGACAGGCAACTAATACACTGGGAGGCTCCGGTGGCCCCCTGGCTGTTTTATTTGTAACAATTATTGCATGCGAAGTGGGTAAACTGGTATCCAAAGAGACAAAAATTGATATTCTTGTTACCCCGGCCGTCACAATTATCGTGGGAGTGATCTGTGCGATGATTCTCGGACCAATCTTTAAGACTGTCTGTGATTCTCTTGGTGTATTTATTGGATGGGCTACTAATTTACAGCCGTTTTTAATGGGAATTGTGGTATCGGTTGTCGTGGGAGTAGCTTTGACGCTGCCAATCAGTTCGGCAGCAATCTGTGCGGCTATTGGTATAAGCGGAAGTGTGGTTCTGGCAGGACTTGCAGATGGTTCAGCTTCTTTAAGTGTATGGAACGGTCTGGCCCTTGCCGGCGGTGCAGCTACTGTAGGATGCTGTACCAATATGCTTGGCTTTGCCATTTTGAGTTATCCGGATAATGGAATCGGAGGATTTGTAGCCCAGGGACTTGGAACATCCATGCTGCAGGTTCCGAATCTGGTGAAAAAGCCAATCCTTTGGCTTCCAACTGTTCTCACCTCAGCGATTCTTGGACCAATCGCTACCTGTGTATTTCAGCTCAGAAATAATGGGCCGGCCATTTCTTCCGGAATGGGAACTTCCGGTCTGGTGGGACCGATTGGTATCATTACTGGCTGGACCAATATGCCGAAAGGATATGTAGTGGGAATGTTTGACTGGATTGGTATGATTTTATTATGTTTTGTATTACCGCTGGTACTTACCTGGATTTTTGGGAAAATCATGCGGTCTATGGGACTGATTAAAGAAGGAGATTTAAAAGTAGATTTAGGTTGATTCTCGTATACTTGAATCGGCTGTATGATTGGCAAATACACGATGTGATTTGCGATGAAAGGATGGACAGGGAGATATTTTTATGAAGTGGAATAAAATAACAATTGAAACCACTACCGCAGCAGAGGATCTGTTAAGTTATGAGCTGCAGGAGATGGGAATTGAAGGAGTAGAGGTGGAAGATCACGTCCCTCTTTCGGAAGAAGACCGGAAAATCATGTATGTCGATCTTTTGCCGGATGAGATTGCACCGGATGATGGTACCGCAAGAATCTCCTGTTATGTTGATGAAAAAGATGATCTGGAGGCTATGGTGAAAAAAATACAGGATAAGATAGAAGAATTGTCTGAGTTTATGCCAATGGGATCCGGAAAGATTACTTTTGACGTGACAGAAGAAGAGGATTGGATCAATAACTGGAAAGTATTTTTTAAACCATTCCGTCTGGATGATAACATTGTGATCAAACCAACCTGGGAGACTCTTAAAGAACAGAAGGCAGACGATATTGTAATCGAGATTGATCCGGGAACCGCTTTTGGAAGCGGCTCGCATGAAACCACAAAACTTTGTATTTCTCAGTTAAAAAAATATATCAAACAAGATACTGAATTACTGGATGTGGGAACCGGAAGTGGAATTCTATCGATTATAGGTCTGAAATTAGGTGCACATCATGCCATGGCGACAGATATTGATCCCAATGCGATCCGTGCTACAGAGGAGAATTTTGAAATCAATGGTGTTTCCGGCGAGCAGGGAGAAGTTCATCAGGTGAATATTCTTGATGAACAGGAAGCGCAGGCGTTTTATGAGGCCAATGATGGAAAGAAATATGATGTGATTGTCGCAAATATTCTGGCAGATGTCATCATTCCGCTTTCAGGAATAGTGACTCCTCTTCTGAAAGAGGATGGAGTATTTATCACTTCCGGTATCATCAATACTATGGAAGAAGCAGTGAAGGAAGCGATGCTTACCAATCATTTTGAAATTCTGGAAATTCATCATATGAAGGATTGGGTGAGCATCACTGCCAGACCGTTGCGCGATCATTAGAAAATATAGCAGGGAGACGATATGTTTCAGTTTTTTATTACCCCGGATCAGATTCGGGAAAATGATATTATTATTTCAAATGAACAGGATGTGAATCATATCCGGAATGTGCTTCGCATGCGGACAGGGCAGCATATTTCTCTTTGCTGTCAGGACAATTGTAAGGAATATATCTGTGTAATCGAAGAAATCAATTCGGATATCATCCGGGCTTCCATCGAAGATATCAATGGAGAATCCAGAGAGCTTCCTGTAAAAATTACTTTATTTCAGGGGTTGCCAAAAAGTGACAAAATGGAATTGATTATCCAGAAAGCAGTAGAGTTAGGGGCAAGCGAGATTGTTCCGGTTGCGTCCAAACGGGCGGTGGTTAAGCTGGATGATAAAAAGGCTGTAAAGAAAGTAACAAGATGGAATGAGATTGCCAAAAGTGCTGCAAAACAATCAAAAAGAAGCCTGATTCCGACTGTGCATCCCGTGATGAATTTCCATGAGGCCCTGGAATATGGAAAATCGATGGATATGCTTTTGATTCCTTATGAGGATGCAAAGGGAGTTGGACATTCGAGAGAAATCGTTTCTTCAGTAAAAGGGAAGAAGAGCGTTGGAATCTATATCGGGCCGGAAGGCGGTTTTCAGGTGGAAGAGGTGGAAGCAGCGGCAGCAGTGGGTGCCCATCCGATCACCTTGGGGCATCGTATATTAAGAACAGAAACGGCAGGGATGGCGGTGTTATCCATTCTCATGTTTATGTTAGAGGAAGATTAATAATAGAATTTGGAGGAAGAAAGAATGTCAGGTTCATCTTTTGGAACAATTTTCCGCATTTCGACATGGGGAGAGACCCATGGGAAAGGTGTGGGAGTTGTTGTGGACGGCTGTCCGGCTGGACTTTTGTTAAATGAGGAAGATATTCAGGTATATCTGGATAGAAGAAAACCAGGTCAATCAAAATTTACAACTAAGAGGCAGGAAGGAGATTGTGTGGAGATTCTTTCCGGGATTTTTGATGGAAAAACAACAGGAACTCCAATTTCTCTTGTTGTCTATAATAAAGATCAGCGGTCGAAAGATTATTCCGCTATCTCCGAAGTTTATCGACCAGGCCATGCCGATTATACGTTTGATCAGAAATATGGATTCCGGGATTATCGCGGAGGAGGTCGTTCCTCAGGAAGAGAAACGATTGCCAGGGTGGCGGCCGGAGCCATTGCAGCCAAGATATTAAAAGAGATGGGAATAGAGGTATTTGCATATACCGAAGCCATCGGACCATACTCTATCGATAAGAGTAAGTGGACACCGGAACTGAGGGATACCAATGCACTCTATATGCCGGATGCAGAAGCGGCAGAAAAAAGTGCCCGGTATCTGGAAGAGAAAATGAGAGAACTGGATTCCTGCGGTGGAGTGGTTGCCTGCCGTGTAACAGGAATGCCGGCAGGAATTGGGGAGCCGGTATTTGATAAGCTATCAGCCCGTCTGGGCCAGGCGATTCTTTCCATCGGGGCAGTGAAAGGATTTGAAATCGGAGATGGTTTTTCTGCAGCGAGATCAACAGGTTCAGAAAATAATGATGCATTTTGTAATAAGAATGGAAAAATCAAAAAAGAAACCAATCATTCCGGAGGTGTGCTCGGCGGCATGAGTGATGGATCAGAAATATATTTCCGGGCGGCTTTCAAACCGACACCGTCTATAGCATCAGAACAGAAGACCGTAACGAGAGATGGTGAAGAGACGAAGATATCTATTCATGGCCGTCATGACCCGATCATTGTACCGAGAGCGGTGGTTGTGGTGGAAAGTATGGCCGCTCTCACTCTTTTGGACTCCCTTCTCATGAATATGACCAGTCGAATGAACAAGATAAAGGATTTTTATCAAAAATAAAGGATTGTACATTCTCTTTCTTTATGATACAATGAGTTTTGTATGTAAAAGTGAGGAGCAGATATGTATACGTTATTAACGAGAGATGGATTAGCAAAAAGAGGAAGATTAGAAACCGTTCATGGAACTATAGAGACACCGGTATTTATGAATGTGGGGACGGTGGGAGCGATCAAAGGTGCGGTAAGTACCGATGATTTAAAGACCATTGGCACACAGGTGCAGTTATCCAACACATATCATCTGCATGTGAGAACCGGAGACAAGCTCATCAAAGAGTTTGGAGGACTCCATCGTTTCATGGTGTGGGACAGACCAATCCTGACGGATTCCGGTGGGTTTCAGGTGTTTTCTCTGGCAGGACTTCGCAAGATTAAGGAAGAGGGAGTTTATTTTCAATCTCATATAGACGGTCATCATATTTTCATGGGGCCGGAGGAGAGTATGCAGATTCAGTCCAATCTTGGCTCCACCATTGCCATGGCTTTTGATGAATGTCCTTCCAGCCGTGCCGATAAAGAGTATATTCGTAATTCTGTAGATCGGACAACACGCTGGCTGGAGAGGTGTAAGGTGAAGATGGCGGAATTAAACAGTCTTCCTGATACGGTGAATCCTCATCAGTTGCTGTTTGGAATTAATCAGGGAGGTGTTTTTGCAGATATCCGTGTGGAGCATGCAAAACGGATTCGTGAGATGAATCTGGATGGCTATGCCATCGGAGGTCTCGCTGTCGGAGAAACTCATGAGGAGATGTATCACATTCTGGATGAGACCGTGCCATATTTGCCTGAGGATAAGCCGACCTATCTGATGGGTGTCGGAACCCCAGCCAATATTCTGGAGGCCGTTGACCGTGGTGTTGATTTCTTTGATTGTGTTTATCCTTCCAGAAACGGACGACATGGACACGTTTACACATCCCATGGAAAGTTGAATCTTTTCAATAAAAAATTTGAACTGGATGCCAGACCGATTGAGGAAGGTTGTCAATGCCCGGCATGCCGCAGTTACAGCAGAGCTTATATCAGGCATTTGCTGAAAGCAAAGGAGATGCTTGGCATGCGTTTGTGTGTACTCCATAACCTGTATTTTTATAATCATCTGATGGAGGACATTCGGACAGCGATTGAGGAGCATCGATATAAAGAGTTTAAAAAATCCAAATTAGAAGGGTTTTTAACGCCGGAAGATTAAGGTCGAATGCAAATAATCTTATTCGACTAAGATGAAGCGGCATAAAAGTATTATTATAATGGAGGTACCTACATGTTATTAAATTCAGGTTCAGCAGGGAACAATCTTTTGGTTATTTGTGCGTATGTGCTTATTTTTGGTGTTATTATCTATTTTATGACCATTCGTCCACAGAAAAAACAGCAGGCACAGGCAGATGCCATGCATGCAAGTATGCAGGCTGGTGACAGTGTTCTGACTACAAGTGGTTTCTATGGAGTGATCATTGATATTATGGATGATACCGTAATCGTAGAATTCGGTAACAATCGTAACTGCCGTATTCCAATGACAAAAGATGCAATCGCAGCAGTAGAAAAACCAAATCTCACAAAAACAGCAGAAGAAGAATAAGATGAAAAAGGAATCCTTGTGATTCCTTTTTTTTGATAAGAATTAGCACTCAATACTTGACTTGGCTAATAGATATGTTATAATGTTAACTGATATATAATATGAGCAGAGGAGAGGTGAGATTTTGTGTATTATTGGAAATTAGATGAAGAAACGATTCGTTGTCTTATCAATAAAAATGAGATTAAAACCATGGGATTTGATGTACAGCGTTTACTGAATGATAATGATCAGATGCACTCCTTCCTCGATGCGATTGTTAAGAATTCTGAAAATTACATCGACTGGCATACAGAGAACGGAGTACAGAATTATGTGGCAAAATCGTTACCGGCAGATCAGTATCTGATTACTATCAGCTGTACACTTCAAGATGAAGCGATAGACAGGGATCTTGATCAGATCAGGCGCATGACTTCAGCACTGAATGCAAAGATTACTGATGAAAGACTTGCAGAAGTATATGCTTTGTCCGGAGAGGAAAAAGAGAAGGCTTTTGAAGAACTTTCCAGAGATCTTCACAATGTATGTATGGGAAAGATAGATGAGGAAGTGTCAGACGGTGATTCCGTACAGCAGATTCCGGGAACAGAAGGTCAGATGATTGATACGGATGAAACAGCAGAAAAGAATACAACTTCGTCAGGCAGTGGAATGCCTGCGAGAAAGCTGACATTTTCGAAATTTGCCGACTTACTTCAGTTCTGTGAACTTCTCGATCAAAGAATGTTCTTGCCATCCAGTCTGTATAAAGATCAAGAAGACTACATTTTACTAGTGGATCTGTCATATTGCGAGGATGATGCACAGGCAGTTGCATTTATGATTACGGCAGAAGAATATGGAGCAACAGGCAGTCCGTTACGCTATGATGAAGCATATCTGTCAGAGCATGCCAGACTTATGATCAAAGGGGATGCAATAAAGGTTCTTTGTTCCATGGTATCGTGACAAACATAAGGGATCGAATTGGGAACATATAACAAAAAGAATATATTTTTATATTTTTTTATTTCATTATGAAGCAAAAGAATATATAATAAAAAGAGCGTCAGGAACAAAAAGTTTTTGGCGCTCTAGTCATTAGAGAAGTCTCTTTGAGATTCGAGGTTTTAATGATGCATTATAAAAAATGTTAGAAAAAGATGAGGTGTCATATGGATTTATCAGATGTCAGAAAGAACATTGACCGGGTGGATAAAGAGATTCGCCAGCTTTTTATGGAGAGAATGATACTGGCGGATCAGGTGGCCTGCATTAAAGCAGAGACGGAAGATACGATTTATAAACCAGACCGGGAAGGAGCAATTATCAAGAAGCAGACGGAAGGGGTAGAACCGAAATTCTTACGTGAATATACTGCACTGATTAAACGAATTATGGAAATCAGCCGAAAATATCAGTATGGAAGAACCATGGAGTTAAGACATTGTTTTCCGTTTGAATATATTCGGGAGAAGAAAGAAGTTCATCAACTTGCTATGATCAAAGAGGAATTATACATTTGTGATTCTTATTCTAAAGATAGCGTGATAACGGTAGATTCTTACGAAGACATCGGCAAATCTATCAAAAACGGTGAGTCAGATGCCGGAATGGGAATCATTGAAGAGATTGGTGTTGGTGTTTCTGATGAATTGCATATGCTGTTGGTGAATCAGAATCTTTATATTACCGATTGTATTGTGAGAGAAGAGAGAGGAATCCGTAAAAAAATTGTCACATTTACAGATCAATTAGAAGTATTGCCGGAACATAATAGAGTGAAGATCATGTTTGAGTGTCCAAATCGCAGTGGTAGCATCAGTAGTATTCTTTCTATGATTTCTGACTATGGTGTGAACCTCACAGAAATTCATTCCCGTCCGTATGAGGAAGCAGACACATGGAATTATATGTTCTTCGCAGAAATGAATGCCAATGTGGATACAAAGGAGATTCGAGCTCTCCTGTATCAGCTATCCCAAGAAACCATGCGCCTTCAGATCCTGGGAAGCTATTTATGTGAAGGAGATTTTTAAACCATGGATTTTAAACGAGAAGAGATTTTTGATGGGGAGCAATACGAAACTTATTTAAGGAGAATTCATTATGACGACAGAGATACCGTCATGTATGAAAATATGCTTCGGTTTTTATGGGAGTATGTGATTAGAACCAGAGAGATAGAAGATTACAGAGGGATTCTGGAAGAATATACTTGCTGGAATTTGCAGATGATCGACAAATGTCTGTATCATCCGCATGATCTTCCCTATGCCAATATCCGACGGGCGTATCAGTCTGTTGTAGATCTGCTTGCAGGTAAAGTAGAAGAGGGACTTTCGCAGCTTGCCATGATCGGAGCGGACTCCTTTTCGTATGATGGGAAAGCACCGAAACTGTTGATGACAGAATATGGGAAGAGATATCAGCCAGTGTCGAAACTGTTTTTATTATACAATTACGATAAAGTACTGCGGAGAATTGACAGGAAGAAGGCAGAAGATTTCCGAAATACATATCCTTTTGCTTTTCGGGAGTTCGCTGATGGAAAGCATGAAGAACATGATCATTTTTTGTGTAGTCAGACGGCAGAATATAGTGACTGTATTTTTTATCCGGTATTTGAAAAAGTATATAAAGAGCCCTGGAAAGCTGCAGATTTTTTCATGTATTTTGAAGAGGGAGAGGGAATTCCTCTGAATAAAATCATGGAATACTGGGAGAAATAGAAGGTTATCTGGATTTTTCATAAAAGACATGATAAAATGGGGGATATATCGGGGGAATGATTGAATAAACAATACAGTTTCCACTTTGATGAAAAAATAATAAATCATACGATATAAGGAGGACATGATGGGAGATTATTCATTGAATACAAAATGTGTACAGGGAGGATATACACCGGGTAACGGAGAGCCAAGACAGATTCCGATTGTACAGAGCACGACATTTAAATATGCTACAAGTGAGGATATGGGTAAATTATTTGATCTGGAAGCAGACGGATATTTCTATACTCGTCTTCAGAACCCGACCAATGATTACGTAGCTAAGAAAATATGTGAGCTGGAGGGTGGAACAGCAGCTATGCTGACATCTTCCGGACAGGCAGCATCTTTCTATGCGGTATTTAATATCTGTTCCTGTGGAGATCATGTAGTTTCTTCTTCATCTATTTACGGAGGAACCTATAATCTGTTTGCCGTGACCATGAAACGGATGGGAATTGAGTTTACTTTTGTGTCTCCGGATTGTACGGAAGAAGAACTTAATGCGGCATTCCGTCCGAATACCAAGGCAGTATTTGGCGAAACCATTGCAAATCCTGCGCTTACCGTTCTTGATATTGAAAAATTTGCAGAAGCTGCTCATGCGCATGGAGTACCGCTGATTATAGATAATACTTTTGCTACTCCAATCAATTGTCGCCCATTTGAATGGGGAGCAGATATCGTTACCCATTCCACAACAAAATATATGGATGGCCATGGAGCAGGTGTCGGCGGCTGTATCGTTGACAGCGGTAAGTTTGACTGGACTAAATATCCGGATAAATATCCGGGACTCTGTACACCAGATGACAGTTACCATGGAGTGACTTATACGGAACGTTTTGGTCTGGAAGGTGCTTTTATTACCAAAGCGACAGCCCAGTTGATGAGAGATTTCGGTTCTATTCAGTCCCCACAGAATGCATTTCTTCTGAATCTTGGTCTGGAAAGTCTTCATGTGAGAGTGAAACGTCATTGTGAAAATGGTCTTGCGGTGGCTAAATTCCTGGAACAGCATGAGAAAGTGGTTTATGTCAATTATTGTGGTCTGGAGAATGATAAATATCATGCTCTGGCAGAGAAATATCTTCCGAATGGTTCCTGCGGTGTTGTAAGTTTTGGTGTAAAAGGCGGAAGAAAAGCGGCAGAAACCTTTATGAAACATATGAAACTGGGAGCAATTGAAACTCATGTAGCAGATGCCAGAACCTGCTGTCTGCATCCAGCCAGTGCAACACATCGTCAGATGAATGATGCAGAGCTTGAAGCGTGTGGAGTAAAACCAGATCTTATTCGTTATTCCTGTGGTCTGGAAGATGCAGCTGATCTGATTGCAGACCTTGCTCAGGCATTGGATCAGATTTAATCAGATTTATAATATTAAAACCCAAAAGACTGCCTTGGCCCAATCAAAAGATTGTGATTATAGGCAGTCTTTTTTTGACTTCATTGACTGGAATTGATTTCCAACAAAAAAACTTATTACGTACATATTTCTTTTCTATAATACTTTTGTAACATTTGGGTTGAAAAAATCAAAAATAATGTTACAATTAAGAAGGGTCGTGTATGGAGAAAGGTCACGACAGAGTTGGAGAGGAGATATTGTTTTGAGAAAGAAAATAACAACCTTGTCACTGTTTTTTATGTTTGCATTTCTGCTGTTTTCCGTTCCGGTAAAGGCAGCAAAGATACCGGTCATCAAAAATGGAAAGGCAACTTCTTTAAAAGGTTCCATTGTGAATGTACGTTATGGTTCACAGAAGGTAGAGGTAGCCAGTGTGAGTGGGACTCCATCGGTCAAGATTGGTTCTACCATCTATATTCCATGTAAGACACTCTTTTCGGATAATGGAATCCATGCCTCCTATACGAAAGGCAAAGGGGGAAAGGTTACATTCCGTTATGGAAAACGAAAGGTGATATTTTATTCGAATAAAAAATATGCCAAAGTAAATGGAACAAAGATGACATTGAAGGTTGCTCCATATTTTGTTACATTCCGAAATAGTGGAATTGAGGATCTGCTGGTGCCGGCAAAACAGGCTGCTTCTTTTTTCGGTCTGAAATATTCTTATAACAGTGCTACGAAAACGATTACTTTAAAGATAAGAGATGGAATACATAAATCAGCAACAAAGGATAAAAGTATTGCAAAATCCAAATTTATCGAGACCATCGGACCAATTGCGAGAGAAAACTATAAAAGAACAGGAATTTTGGCTTCTGTTACTATGGCACAGGCCATTTTAGAAAGTGGATGGGGGCAGTCTTCTCTTGCAAAGAATGGAAATAATCTATTTGGAATGAAAACAAATCTTTCCGGCAACAGCTGGGGAGGAAGTGCCTGGGATGGTGTGAATTATTATAGGAAAAGCACCTATGAATATGGTTCAGGAGGAAGATATTCCATTAAGGCAAGTTTTCGAAAGTATTCCTGTGTGGAAGATTCTATTGAAGATCATTCAGCTTATCTTCTGAATGCGAAGAATGGCAGTCGGAAGAGATATGCCGGATTGACATCGACAAAAAGCTATAAGAAACAGCTTCAGATTATAAAAAAAGGTGGATATGCAACTTCCGGTTCCTATGTCAGCCAGTTATGTGGAGTGATTTCAAGATATAAATTAACCAAATGGGATAAATAATAATATCAGAAATCTTTTCTTTGCTCGACAAAAATACGTAAATTATAATTATGGTTTCGATTTGACGGTAGATGAAAACTATACTATACTGAAAGCAGGTGTTATGCCTGCTTTCTTTTTATATTATATCTTTGTTTTTATAAAGAATGGTCAGAAAAAGAATACAGGATACTATAAGAAAAAGGAGAGTATTATGGAAACTTTGTTGGAAAAAATAGTTATATTCATTGCGAAATGTCATAGCTATATTCTTACCTTAAACGATGCTTACGAAAAAAACTTTTCAGACAAAGAGTTGCATTTTCTTGTCATTGGAATCCTGGGAATGGCGCTCATTCTGGTTATTTACCCGTTGTTTAAAATGCTCAGCGAGAATCATATACTGGTGATTGCGTTTATCTATGTGTTTACTCTTGTGATCGTGTTAACTTTTGCGATTGAAATCGGACAAAAATATTCCGGAACGGGAACGATGGATTTCGATGATATTGTTTTCGGAGTCCTGGGATTTCTCCTGATGTTTGCAGTTTTTGCTGTGATCAGAGAGATCATCCTGGCTATCTGGAATCTGATACACAGATTGTTTGATCGCTGATTACATCCTTGGAATTCACATTTTTTTCATAGAAAATGTTTATTATTTGATGGGCAATTATTTTGTTCTATTCTGAAAGGAAAAGCTTGGAGGTTTGATATGGATAAATTAAAGATACTTGTTGTAGACGATGAAAGTAGAATGAGGAAGCTGGTCAAGGATTTTCTGAAGAAAAAAGGATATGAAGTTGTGGAAGCAGCGGACGGAGAGGAAGCTCTGGATGTATTTTTTGAAGATAAAAGTATCAGTTTGATTATCTGTGATGTGATGATGCCGAAGATGAATGGTTTTGATGTGGTGAAAGAGATTCGTCAATATTCTCAGGTGCCGATTATCATGCTTACAGCAAAAGGAGATGAGAGTGATGAATTGAATGGATTTGACCTTGGTGTAGATGAATACATTTCCAAACCGTTCAGTCCGAAGATTCTCGTTGCCAGAGTGGAGGCAATTTTGCGAAGAAGTAATTCGCTTGCTGCCGGTGAGGTTCTTTCCGCCGGTGGAATCGAGATGGATATTGTAGCACATGAAGTAAAAATAGATGGTAAGGAGATTACTCTGAGTTATAAAGAATTCGAACTTCTGACCTATTTTGTTATGAATCAGGGAGTTGCTCTTTCCAGAGAAAAGATTTTAAATGCGGTCTGGAATTATGACTATTTCGGAGATGCCAGAACTATTGATACTCATGTGAAGAAATTAAGAAGCAAACTGGGAGATAAAGGTGAATACATCAAAACTATCTGGGGAATGGGATACAAATTTGAAGTGGGGTAGGAAAATGTGATGAGATATAAGAATTCCATTCGATTTAAACTTACTTCAATATTGATATTGATTGTCGGATTTGTCATTTATTTTACATGGTTTTTGAATCTGGCTTTCTCAGAGAGGTATTATGTGTCTTCGGAGAAGGCCAATATTGTGAGTACGTTTCACAGAGTAAAGAAGATTTTATCCAAAGCGGAATCAGAAAATGAAATGATTGAGAATCTGGAACAATTATCTAATAATACCAATATCAAGATGATGATTGCCCAATCCAGTGATTATTATTTTACTCAAAATGTGATTTTTACCAATCTGATTGATGGAAGTAAAACTTATCAGGAGATTCTTGGGTATCTGGATCAGATTCGAACACAAATTATTCTTGGAGAAGAAAATGGAACGATTTATGGATATGCTGATGGTTATAACATTATGCCCTGGAATCATAACTATGATAATGGCCTGGCAACTTTAATCAATAAAGGATATTTTGTTACCCAATTAAAGGATCAGACCAGCGGACAGCGAGGGATTTATCTTTTTGGATTTACCGAAGATAATTATCTGATGGCTATGAGAGTGTCCATAGAAGGGATTAAAGCCAGTACGGAGATCAGTAGCCGTTTTCTGGCATACATGGGAATGGCAGGAATTTTTCTCGGCAGTCTTATTGTATTTATGGTATCTACTCGGTTTACAAACCCGATTAAACAGATGGCCAGGGTGGCAGATCAGATGACCCATCTTGATTTTGATGCCAAGATTCATCTGGATAGTGGAGATGAGCTGGAAGAACTGGGGAATTCCATGAATCAACTTTCGGAGAAGCTTGAGACGACCATTGCAGATCTGAAAGCAGCTAATCTGGAACTTCAGAAAGATATTGAAAAAAAAGAACAGATTGACGAGATGAGGAAAGAATTTCTTTCCCATGTGAGTCATGAATTAAAAACCCCGATTGCCCTGATTCAGGGATATGCGGAAGGCCTCAAAGAAAATATTAATGAGGATGAAGAGAGCAAAGATTTTTATTGTGATGTCATTGCGGATGAAGCAAAGAAAATGAATATTATGGTAAAAAAATTACTAACGCTTAATCAGATTGAATTTGGTAATAATCAGCTGGATCTGCAGCGATTTGATATCTGCCAGCTAATTCAGAATAAAATTCAGTCATCTCAGATTCTCTTTACCAGGAAAAATAATCAGGTGATATTTAATGAAAAAGGTCCCGTTTATGTATGGGCAGATGAATTCATGATAGAAGAAGTATTCAGTAATTATCTGTCGAATGCTCTTAATCATGTATTTGAAAAAGGAATCATTCGAATCTGGTTTGAAAAGAACAATAATGATCTGCGGATACATGTTTATAATGATGGAAATCAGATACCGGAAAAAGATTTGGAAAAATTATGGATTAAATTCTATAAAGTAGATAAAGCCAGAACCCGTGAGTACGGAGGAAGTGGAATAGGTCTTTCGATTGTTGCAGCTACCATGAACGCTCATGGAAAGCAATTTGGAGTATCTAATGAGAAAAATGGTGTGGATTTCTATTTTGATCTGGATGCATCCAGCCGGTCAGAAGAATAGGCATAAATAAAAAGTGTGATGTTTCCAGATGACGACACCACACTTTTTTCACGGATTAGTCTTCAAAGAGTGGAAAACTTCCGCTTTCTTCCTCGTTGAAAACATAATATACAGCATTCTCTTCCGGTTTCACATAAAGATCCATCTTAAGAAGGTCTTTTACTTTTCTGTTTTTATTGCCTTCGTCAACCCAAACTTTTTTAGCATTGGCGATGACAGCCTTGCTCTCAATCTGGTTTCCTCCAAATTGTACATTGAATGTTGATTTCATATAAAAAAGTCCCCTTTCCTTGTATAAATCCCCACTGAGGTAAAATTAAGAATCCCAGCTTATGGAATAATCTGGGATAATAAAACTCATGATGAAAATTATATTAATGTCATAATTATAATATTACAAAAATAATTAAAAAGCAATAAATAAATTATATTTTGTATTTTTGTAAAAAATATACAGATTCGTCTTGCATAATTTATCAAAATCTACTAAAATTAATTTGAATAATGAAGTACAGAAAGGATAAAGCATATGATTTCAATTCTCGATTATGATGCGGGTAACATAAAGAGCGTAGAAAAGGCATTGATCCATTTGGGGCACGAAGCCGTTATTACAAGAGATAAAGACGTTATTTTAGCCAGTGATAAGGTGATTTTGCCTGGAGTGGGTGCCTTTGGTGATGCCATGGGTAAGTTAAGAAAGTATAAATTAGATCAGGTGATATACGATGTTGTGGATAAGAAGATTCCATTTCTTGGTATCTGCCTGGGATTACAGCTTCTATTTGAATCCAGTGATGAAACACCGGGAGTGACAGGTCTTGGTCTTTTAGATGGGGAGATTAAGCGTATTCCGGATCAGGAAGGGTTAAAGATTCCTCATATGGGATGGAATTCCATTCATGTGAACGAGAATGCAACCTTGTTTAAAGATATACCACAGGATCCATATGTTTATTTTGTTCATTCCTATTATCTGGCTGCAAAACACGAAGAAGATGTGGCAGCGACAACATTTTATTCCACGAATATTCACGCCTCTGTGGAACATGAGAACATTTTTGCCTGTCAGTTCCATCCGGAAAAGAGCAGTACTGTGGGACTGAAAATTCTGGAGAATTTTATCTCCATAGATAATGATACATATTCAAAATAATGAATATAATTAAAGGAGTATAGTTATGTTTACAAAAAGAATTATTCCCTGCCTTGATGTCCATGATGGAAGAGTGGTAAAGGGTGTGAATTTTGTTAATTTAAGGGATGCCGGCGATCCGGTTGAGATTGCTGCTGCCTATGATAAAGCAGGTGCTGATGAAGTGGTTTTTCTGGATATCACAGCATCTTCTGATGCCAGAAAGACAGTCGTTGATATGGTTCGCCGGGTAGCGGAGAAAGTGTTTATTCCATTTACCGTTGGCGGTGGTATCCGCACCGTAGATGATTTTAAGGCTATTTTAAGAGAAGGAGCAGACAAGGTATCTGTGAATTCCTCTGCCATCATGCGTCCGGAACTGATCAGTGAAGCAGCAGATAAATTTGGAAGCCAGTGTGTGGTGGTAGCTATCGATGCGAAGCGCAGAGCAGACGGCTCAGGATGGAATATTTACAAGAACGGCGGACGTGTAGATATGAAGATGGATGCGGTAGAATGGGCCATGAGAGCCGAAAAACTGGGGGCAGGAGAGATCCTCTTAACAAGTATGGACTGTGATGGAACCAAAGCGGGATATGATTTGGAACTGACCAGAATCATTTCCGAAAACGTCTCCATTCCGGTTATTGCATCCGGAGGTGCGGGAAGCAAAGAACATTTCTACGATGCTTTTGAAACAGGAAAAGCAGATGCAGCCCTCGCAGCTTCCCTGTTCCATTTCAAAGAACTTGAGCTCATGGATCTCAAACACTATCTGTCAGATAAAGGAGTGCCAATGAGACTGTAATCTATGTGAGATCATCAGGGAGATTTGCTGTATGGAAAAAATTAATATTCCTGTTGGAGTTTCTGATTTTTCTGAAATTTGTCAAAATAACTATTATTATGTAGATAAGTCTTATTTTATCCGTGAGATATTAAGGACCCCGGCTACGAAAGTGACGTTGATTACCCGTCCGCGTCGTTTTGGAAAAATACTTGGTATGAGTATGCTTGACAGTTTTTTTGATATTCAAAAAACTAGACGATATGGACTCAGATTGCGAGAAAGCAATCAAACAAATCAATACACAAATGTACTCAAAAGAATATGAGGATGATTACGACAAAATCCTTTGCTACGGAATTTCCTTCTTTAAAAAACGATGTAAGGTAATGAAGAGCAGTTCTTAAAAATACAAAAAAGCAGGAGAAGGGAACGATTGTGCTTGCACAATAGAGTTCCCCGACTCCTGCTTTTAATAATTATTCACTCTCTTCCAGATTCTTCTGAGCCGTAGCCAGCATCAGCTTGATACGGTTAATCTGATTCACTTCACTGGCACCCGGGTCATAATCGATGGCCACGATATTGGACTGCGGATACTTTCTACGAAGTTCTTTAATAACACCCTTTCCTACCACATGATTTGGAAGGCAGGCAAATGGCTGTGTGCAGACGATATTGGAAGCACCGCCTTCAATTAACTCTACCATTTCTCCTGTGAGGAACCAGCCCTCTCCGGTCTGATTACCAAGAGATACGATTGGATCCGCGTATTTTGCCAGATCTTTAATGTGTGGCGGTGGATCGAAACGATTGCTCTTCTCCAGTTCTTTCCTTAAGAATCCACGGTAAAGCTCAATGGCCTCAATACCGATATTGCAAAGCTTTGCGGTCCATGAGGACTTGCCTAGATATTTGGATTTAAAGTTTGCATTATATAAGCTGTAGAACATGAAGTCGAGAAGATCAGGCATTACCGCTTCTGCACCTTCAGATTCCAACAGGTCAACCAGGTGGTTGTTGGCATCCGGCAGGAACTTAACCAGAATTTCGCCAACGATACCTACACGAGGTTTTTTCACATCATTGATCGGGAGAGTATCGAAATCCCGGATGATATTTTTAACATTTTTACGGAATTCACCGTAATGAGCCTTTTCCAATGATTTGATGCATCGTTTTTCCCAGACTTCATGCAAATGATTTGCAGAGCCTTTTACCTTTTCGTATGGGCGAACCCGATACAACACACGCATGAAAAGGTCACCATAGACAACGGCCTGAAGCATGCGGATCACCATCGGAACGGTGATTTTAAATCCTTCATTTTTTTCAATACCCTGCACACTGATACTGATGACCGGAATGTGACCATAACCGTTTTTGGCCAGGGCTCTTCGAATAAATCCGATATAATTCGTGGCACGACAACCTCCTCCTGTTTGGGAGATAAGTACGGCTGTCTTATTCAGATCGTATTTGCCGGAAGTAAGAGCAGTCATGATTTGTCCAACTACAATCAGGGAAGGATAGCAGGCGTCGTTATTTACATATTTTAAGCCGGTATCGACGGCTTTTTTACCCATCTGAGGAAGCACATCAACATTGTAGCCGCACTGACGGAATACCGGAGCCAGCAGGTTAAAATGAATCGGTGACATCTGAGGAACAAGGATGGTGTAATCCTTCTTCATTTCTTTTGTAAATTCCACTTTTTCAATATTAGCCGGAACGATTTTCGGTTCAATCTTTTTCTTATTTCTGATGCGGACCGCAGCAATCAGAGAACGGATTCGGATTCTGGCTGCACCAAGGTTGTTGACTTCGTCGATTTTCAGTACCGTGTAGATTCGTCCTGAATTGGATAAAATGTCATTTACTGCATCGGTAGTGACCGCATCAAGACCACATCCGAAGGAGTTTAACTGAATGACCTCCAGCTGTTTGTTTTTCTTTGCATAATTGGCCGCACCATAGAGGCGGGAGTGATACATCCACTGGTCTGATACGATCAGCGGTCGTTCCACATGACCCAGATGGCAGATGGAATCTTCACTTAACACAGCGATACCATAAGAATTAATCAGTTCCGGAATACCGTGATTAATCTCCGGATCGATATGGTATGGACGTCCGCAGAGAACGATTCCCATCTTTCCGGTTTCGGCCAGATATGCCAGCGTTTCTTCTCCCTTTGTGCGGATATCTTCACGCACCTGTTCGGCCTCTTTATAAGCGGCGTCCACAGCCAGATTGATTTCTTCGGAAGTGACATCGTAATGTTTGCTCAGTTCGTCAAATAACCGGCCTTTCAAAGCTTCGGCATTGTCCAGTGCCAGGAACGGATTCATGAAAAGAACATCGGGGTCACGAAGCTCTTCCATGTTATTTTTGATATTTTCCGCATAAGAGGTTACGATCGGGCAGTTGTAATGATTGTTGGCATCCGGTGTCTCATTTTGCTCATATGGAATACAAGGATAGAAAATATTTTTGATTCCTTTTTTCAAGAGCCACATAACGTGACCGTGAGCGATTTTTGCCGGATAACATTCCGATTCGCTTGGAATGGATTCAATACCCAATTCGTAAATCTTCCTGGAAGATTTCGGGGAAATGACAACCCGGAATCCCAGCTTCGTAAAGAAAGTGTGCCAGAACGGATAGTTCTCATAAAGATTAAGAACTCTTGGGATACCGATCACTCCGCGAGTAGCTTCTTCTTTGCTTAAAGATTTGTAACCAAAAATACGGTTATATTTGTATTCGTAAAGGTTTGGAACCTGTTCTTTGTTCTTCTCGAGTCCGAGACCACGTTCACAGCGGTTTCCTGAAATAAACTGACGTCCGTTTCCAAAATCGTTAATAGTCAGAATACAATGATTGTTACAGCCCTGACAACGACTCATGTTTGTGTCGTATTTTAACTCTAAAATGTCATCCATGGAAAGCATCTGAGTAGGTCCGGTTTCTTCTGCACGTTCTCTGGCGATAAGAGCAGCTCCGAAAGCCCCCATGATTCCGGCGATATCCGGACGAACGGCATGGCAGCCGGAAATTCTTTCAAAAGCGCGAAGAACAGCATCGTTATAGAAAGTTCCACCCTGTACAACGATTTTATTACCCAATTGTTTTGGATCGGTCAGTTTGATTACTTTCAAAATCGCATTGCGAATGACTGAATAGGCAAGTCCGGCGGAAATATCTCCCACACTGGCGCCTTCTTTCTGTGCCTGTTTTACTTTGGAGTTCATAAATACAGTACATCGGGAGCCAAGATCAATTGGTGCTGGTGCAAAAAGAGCCACTTTTGCGAAATCCTGAACAGAGTAATTCAGAGATTTGGCAAAGGTTTCGATAAAAGAACCACAGCCGGAAGAACAGGCCTCATTTAACAGTACATTATCTACAGCATTATTTTTTATTTTGATGCATTTCATATCCTGTCCGCCGATGTCAAGAATACAATCCACATCCGGTTCAAAAAATGCAGCCGCATAATAATGTGCCATGGTTTCCACTTCGCCATGATCCAGATTAAGCGCAGCTTTGATTAGTGCTTCACCGTATCCGGTGGAACAGGAACCGGCAATTGTAGCTGTCTTTGGCATGAGTTCCTTTAACTCGCGGATGGCACGGATGGTTGTTTTCAGAGGACTTCCGTTGTTATTATCATAAAACTTGTAGAGAAGAGAACCGTCTTCGCCCACCAGAGCAACTTTTGTGGTGGTGGAACCGGCATCGATACCAAGATAACAATTGCCTTTATATGTAGACAGTTTTCCCTTTTTTACTGAGAACTGGTTATGGTCTTTGATAAAATCCTCATATTCTGTCTCGTCTTTAAACAGAGGCTCCAGACGTTCCACCTCAATGGCCAGTTTGATTTCGGACTCAAAATAGGTAAGAAGTTCGTCCAGAGGAAGGGCACAGTACTGTTTTGCATTTAATGCTGCACCGGTAGCTGCAAAAAGATGAGAATGCGGTGGATCGATGATGTGTTCATCATCCAGTTCCAGAGTGCGGATAAAGGCATTTTTTAATTCTGGAAGGAAATGAAGCGGGCCTCCCAGAAAAGCGACATGCCCTTTGATTGGTTTACCACAGGCAAGACCGCTGATGGTCTGATTGACGACTGCCTGAAAAATAGATGCAGCCAGATTCTCTTTTGTAGCGCCCTCATTGATCAGTGGCTGAATATCTGTTTTGGCAAAAACACCGCAGCGGGCTGCAATCGGATATATCGTGTCATAATCCCTGGCATATTCATTTAAGCCGGAGGCATCTGTCTGCAGAAGACTGGCCATCTGATCGATGAAAGAGCCGGTTCCTCCTGCGCATACCCCGTTCATACGCTGTTCGATACCGTTGGAAAAATAGATGATCTTAGCATCTTCACCACCCAGCTCAATGGCGACATCTGTTTTCGGTTCATAATCCTGTAATGCGTTGGCAACGCAGACTACCTCCTGACAGAATGGAATATGTAAATATTCAGAGATGGCCATTCCGCCGGAACCGGTGACCGTAGGATGAACAATAATGTTACCAAGTTTCTCCCGGGCTTTTGTCAAAAGCTCTTGTAATGTTTCTTTTATATTGGCATAATGTCTTTTGTAATCCGCAAATAAAATCTTGTGGTTACGGTCAAGGAAAGCAACTTTTACAGTTGTAGAGCCAATATCAATTCCTAATGAAAAGTCCATTATTCCTTGTCAACTCCCTTTCTAATGTACTTTATGTATTTCCCTTTATAATAAGTAAGTTTTATGGTCAAATTCCAACCTATTATAAACGAACTTCTTTCAAAAAACAACCAGAAAAATGTTAATTGGACATTTATGGGCGGTTTGTATACTTTATTTATGGTAAATGAGGAAGATAATCACTATATTTTGTGTCAAAAAAGAAAATAACTTCATATGGTATAAGAAAGAGAGTTCGAGGGGGTTCTTTTGGATAAAAAAATATATTTAAATATGTGTCAGAAGAATGGATGTGCCGGACCGGTTCACGTGATTGAAAAAGGGGATACCCTTTACAGTATTGCAAAACGCTATCATACCCGTGTTCGCATCCTTCTGGATTTAAATCCTTTTGTGGATATATATAACCTTCAGCCGGGAGATGAAATCTGTATTCCGGCAGAAACATTACCGGATCAGATGGAATTTCGTCCTTATGTGGTAAAAAAAGATGAGACGATTGGTTCCGTTCTTCAAAAATTTTCCATTTCTTTTGAAGAATTGGCACGGATTAATAAAGTTTTATCGAATCAGAAATTGCCGCCGGGAACGATTCTCCTGTTTCCGATAAAAAAAGAATAGAAAAAAGAAAAGGCCTTCTTATCGGTAGAAAATGACGTAGAATACCGGTAAGATGGCTTTTTTGTTTTGATAATAGTTGTTTTGTTCAGAGAAAAATCTACCACACGCTGACACAAGGAAAAGAATATTTGTCTCCGCGCTGATGAGAGGTAGAATATTCAAAAATACGTCCATCATCCAGATACGCAATCTGTTCAATTTCCAATAATGCCATCGGTTTTTTTGTGCGGAAATATTTTTGTTCTTTCGCTGTCGGCAGTACAGCCCGGATGGTACGGTGGGCACTCTGAGGTTTGAGCTGAAGAGTGTCTACAATGTGGGAATAGATAGATCCTTTTAAAACGCGCTGGTTAATGCCGGGAATCACTTCCACGGGCATGTACGTATATTCCACGACATAAGGTTCACCATCTACCAGACGGGTACGGCAGGTATAATAGACCAGATCGTCTTCTGTGAGACGCATTTTTTCTGCAACTTCCCCGGTGGCGGGAATGACAACAAATTCATTCACTTCCGTAGATACATCTCTTCCTTTGAATTGTCGGGTAAAACCGGTAAATTGAACTGCTTCACTTAAAGCGGCAGATGTTTCCTTTATATTTTTCCGGCGAGGTAAAATACTGGTTTACCTTCAATGAGCCGATCGTAGAGCCGCTCCAGAGATACAAAGATGGTTTATGTTTATGGAGGGAATCACAATGAAGAAAATTTTATTAGCATGTAATGCAGGTATGTCAACAAGTATGCTTGTGCAGAAAATGCGCAGCGCAGCAA